>JBOHLR010000034.1:0-18503 GCA_050729555.1 Allostellaceae bacterium | reverse complement strand
CGCTCGCCGGATTGGTGCAAATCAGCAGCACCGCCGGCTGCGCCGCGGCCACAACGGCGAATCCAGTAACGCCGACGGCCAGCCCGGCCAACACCGCGATCAGTCCGCGGATGAACATGGTCGTCCCTCCTTCGACGACTTCGATCCATAGCCAAATCCCGTCGCTGTGCAAAGCACGTGGCGGGCCACACCCGGGCGACTCGGGGGTAACCGGCGCGTTGCGCTCGCGGCGATTAAGGCGTTGCCCGATCCCTATGCAGGTTGCCGATTTTATGGTCAGCCCACGCGCGTCCGCGACCGGATCGCCGCCGCGCCGCCGACCGACGGCGAAAAATCGGCGGCGGTCCGCTATTGGCACGCCGGTTGCCTCTGCTCGGGCGACGATGACCCGTGCGGTCATCCCGGTCGCGGCTTGCCGCGGCATGAGGAGTTTCGTGCCTGCCTCGCAACGCAACACGGGGGGATTTCGATGCTCGTTCCGTCACCAAAATGGTTGGATACCGGCGACAATGCGTGGCAATTGGCCGCCGCGACCTTCGTCGGCTTGCAAAGCATTCCGGGCTTGGTGGTGCTCTATGGCGGCGTCGTCAAAAAGAAATGGGCGATCAATTCCGCCTTCATGTCGATGTACGCCTTCGCCTCGGTGCTCGTCGTCTGGGTCCTGTTCGCCTACAACATGGCGTTCGGGCCGCAATGGTTTCCCTTCCTGGGAACGCCGGCGCTCGGAATTTCGGCCAGCTTCACCTTAGGCCAGGCGACCATTCCCGCGGCCGCGTCGGGCATGCCGGCGATGGCATTCCCGATGTCGACCTTGATGTACTTCCAGTTCGTGTTCGCCGCGATCACGGTGATCATCCTCGCCGGATCGGTCTTGGGCCGGATGAGCTTCCGCGCCTGGGTGCTGTTCTGCCCACTCTGGATGACCTTCGTCTACACCGTGGGCGCGTTCAGCCTGTGGGGTGGCGGCTGGCTCGCGAGCATGGGCGTGGCTGACTTCTCGGGCGGCTATGTCATCCATCTCGCGGCCGCTTCGTCCGGCTTCGTCGCCGCGGCGATGGTCGGTCCACGTTTGCGGCAGGACCGTGAGAGCTTCCCGCCCAACAGCCTGCTGGTGACGCTGGTCGGTGCCGGCATCCTGTGGATCGGTTGGAACGGCTTCAACGGCGGCGATCCGTACTTCGCCAACGCCGACGCGGGCGCCGCGGTGCTCAACACCAACACCGCGACGGCGGTCGGCCTGCTGGTTTGGACGCTGATGGACAAGATGGCCTACGGCAAGCCGTCGGTCATCGGCGCGGTCAACGGCATGATCGCGGGTCTGGTGGCGATCACGCCAGCGGCCGGTTATGTCGACGGCTTGGGCGCCATCGTCATCGGCGTCTGCGCCGGCATCATTCCGTGGCTGGCGATGAACAAGTTGCAGAAGACCAAGCTGATGATGAAAGTCGACGACACGCTGAGCGTCTTCTCGACGCACGGCGTCGCCGGTCTCATGGGCGGTCTATTGACCGGTCTGCTCGCCAATCCGAACATGCTGATGTACATCGGCACCGACAAGGACGCGCCGGGTGTCAGTATCGGCGGCCTTTTCTATACCGGCGACATCCACCAGTTCGTTCTGCAGATCTACGGTGCGGCGTTCATCATCGCCTACAACGTCGTCGCCACGTTCATCATCCTCAAACTCATCTCGTTCGTGACGCCATTGCGCATGGACGAGGCGACGCTGAAGGTGGGTGACGACGCGGTGCACGGCGAAACCGCCTACGCCATCGGCACCGAAGGCGAATAGCCGCCTTTATCGACCAACGCGCCGGGGTGGGATCGACGTCCCACCCCGGTCTTTTTTTGCCCGGCCCGCGCCTGGACAGCACCCGGCTTCCCGGCCATTGTCGCCCCATGGCCCGCAGCCCGGAGATGCGCGTCGAAATCGCCGTGGTCGGCGGCGGCCTGGCCGGCGTCACCCTGGCACTCGCCGCCGCCGCGGCCGGCCTCGAGGTCGCGCTGATCGACCGCATCCCGGTCGATGCCATGCTGGACGCCAAATTCGACGGCCGCACCACGGCGCTGGCGCACGGCTCGAAGCAGGTCATGGCCGGCCTCGGCGTCTGGGACCAGTTGGCGCCGCATGCCGGCGCCATTCTCGAAATCCGCGTGGCCGACGGCGGCTCGTCCTTCTTTCTGCATTATGACCACGCCGATATCGGCGATCAGCCGTTGGGCTTCATCGTCGAGAACGTGCTATTGCGCCGCGTGCTGTACGAGCGCGCGCGCAGCTTTAAAAACCTGCGCTACATCGCGCCGGCGAGCGTGACGCGGGTGAGCGACGCCGGCGCTTATGCGCTGGTCGAGTTCGAAGACGGTTCACGTCTCAAGACGGGCCTCGTCGCCGCCTGCGACGGCCGAAACTCGAAGCTGCGCCAGGACGCCGGCATCAAATCCCTGACCTGGGACTACCACCAGACGGCGCTTGTCGCCTGCGTCGCGCACGCGAATCCGCATCGCGGCGTCGCGGTCGAACATTTCCGGCCGTCGGGGCCGTTCGCCATTTTGCCGATGACCGGCAACCGCTCGTCGATCGTGTGGACCGAGAGCCGCGACCACGCGCCCGAATTGCTGGCGCTGCCGAAAGACCGCTTCGCCGCCGAGCTGCAACGCCGCTTTGGCGATTTCCTCGGCGCTGTCACGCTCGCTGGGCCGGTGTGGTCCTATCCGCTGTCCTTCCTGCACGCCGAGCGCTACACCGCGCCGCGTCTGGCGCTGGTCGGCGAAGCCGCGCACGCGATCCATCCGATCGCCGGTCAGGGCCTCAACCTCAGCCTGCGCGGCGTCGCGAGCCTCGCCGAACTGACGGTCGACGCCCGCCGGCTCGGTCTCGATGTCGGGGCCGCCGCTCTGCTGGCACGCTATGAAGGTTGGCGGCGCTTCGACGCGGTGACGTTGGCCGCGGTCACCGACGGGCTGACGCGGCTCTTCTCGAACGATCTGAAAAGCATCGGCCTGGTGCGCGATCTCGGCCTCGCCGCAGTCAACCGCATGCCGCGCCTGAAAAAGGCGTTGATGCGCCACGCCATGGGCGCGGGCGGCAACCTGCCGCGACTCGCGCGCGGCGAGAGGCTTTAGGACCGGTCGTTCGTCCGCGCCGGCAGCATGCGGCGCAGGACGTTGTCACCCAGAATGAAATGATGGCCGAGCGCGGCGGCGACGTGCAGCCCGACGAGGCCGAGCAAGACCCAGACGATGGTCGAATGGAGCTCGCCAATGGTGTGCACCCAACCGGCGCTTGCCGGCAGCACCGCCGGCAGTTTCACGCTCCAGAACAGCGTGATCGTCCAGTTGTGCGATATGGCGTTCGCCCAGCCGCTCAACAGCAACGCGAACACCAGCACGTAAAGCAACAGGTGCGCCGCTTCGGCGGCGGCGATCTGCCAGCGCGGACCGGGTTCGGGCGCGGGCGTGCCAACGAAGGCGCGCCACAGCGCGCGGATGACGATCACCGCCAGAATGACTAGGCCGATCGACATGTGCCAGTTGTTTAGGACATCGGGCGGCGTCGTGCGCCGCGCGCCCGGCATCAGCCAGCCGAGCGCAAGCTGCGCCGCAATCAAGACGACGACGAGCCAGTGCAGCGATTTGGCAACCGGCGAATAGGCGGCAGGACGCATACGCGAAGCTCCGGACAGCGGCTGATTTTTTATGTGAGGCAGCAGAGATCGACGATGATCCCGATCAATTGTGGTGGCAATACGGCTCAGCTATGGCGTTGCGGCTCGCGCGACAGACCGCGCTTGTCGATCTCGGCGAGATAGATGCGCCAGCGTTGGTCCTGTTCCCGCCCAAGCTCGTAGAGGTAGGTCCAGGAATAGATGCCGGTGTCGTGCAGATCGTCGAACTTGATGCGGATGGCGTAATTGCCGACCGGCTCGATCGCCAGGATGCCGACATGGCGGCGGCCGGCGACGATTTGCTTCTGGCTTAGATTGTGGCCCTGGACTTCGGCCGACGGGCTTTCAACGCGCAAATATTCCGCCGGCAGGCGAAAGGTTTCGCCATTGTCGAAATCGACTTCGAGCGCCTTGTCCGCCGATTTGAGGCGGAATTCGACCGGCCACGGCGATCCGTTCACGGCTGCGGCTTGGGCTTGAGACGAGCTTTCTCGTCGTCGCGCAACGGCCGCGCTTCGTCCGTGAGCATGATCGGAATGCCGTCGCGGATCGGATAGGCGAGGCCGGCCTCCGCGCTCACTAACTCCTGCGCCGCGCGGTCGTAGACCAGCGGGCCCTTGGTCAGCGGGCAGACCAGGATTTCGAGGAGCTGCGGATCGATGTCGGCCATGGCCGGACTCAATGCCGCGCCGACAAGGTATCGCCGGCCGATGCCAGCAGCGCCATGTCGACCAACTTTGTCAGGAGGCGCGCACGTTCCGCCGGCTCGGCTTCGAGCAGCGCCTGTTTCTCCGCGGGTGCGAACGGACCCATCATCGCCACCGCATCGACCAGCCGCACGGCCGGCACCGAATTGGCGGCCGACAGATCGGCCTTGATGCGATGGCGGCGGAGGAACGGCGTCAGCTTTTCGACCAGGCGGCCTGCGTCGAAGCCCGGCAGCTCGGCCTCGTCGGCATCCGCGGCATAGCGCGACCAATCGGGCCGCGCCCGCCGGAAGAGCTCGGTCTTGGGCAATTCCTCGACAATGTCGAAGCGCGACACGCCTTCGAGGCTGATAACGTAGCGGCCGTCGCCGCTCTCGCGGAATTCGATGATGCGGCCCGCGCAACCGGTCCTGTAGAGCGGCGGATCGCCGGCGTCGTCCTTGCCTTCGAGCGGCTGGATCATGCCGATCATGCGACCTTCGCCAAGCGCCGCGTCGGTCATCGCCAGATAGCGCGGCTCGAAGATGTTGAGCGGCAGCACGCCGCCCGGCAGCAGCAACGCGCCGGTGAGCGGGAACAGCACCAGCCGGTCGGGCAGTGGATACGCGGGCGCGGTCATGCGAACAAGATGGCCGAAAGCCGCCGGCGCGCGGCGACGGTGAGCGGATCGGCGAGACCGATGGCTTCGAAGAATTTCAGCAGCTGCCGCCGCGCCGCTTCTTCGTTCCAGGCCCGGTCGCGTTTGATGACCTCGAACAACTGGTCGATCGCCTTCTCGCGCTCGCCGGCGGCAAACAGCGCCACGGCGAGATCGAGCCGCGCCTGGTGATCCTTGGGATCGGCGGCGAGCCGGGCTTCGAGCTTGCCGACCTCGCCGGCGGCTTTCTGCCCGGCTTCGGCGAGCTCGATCGCCGTTTTCACGGCGGCGACGTCGGCATGATTCGCCTGGTCGGCGGGCACGCGCGCGATCAGCACCTTGGCGCGGGCAACGTCCTTCTGCGCCAGCGCCGCGCGCGCCAGAGCGACGAGCGCGTCAAGGTTCTCCGGCTCGTGCTGCAGCACCTGGGTCCAAATATTGACCGCGCGCGCCGTGTCGCCAGCGGCGTGCGCTTCCTTGGCGAGCGCCAGCGCGTCGGCGATCGGCGACGCCGCACCGCCGCCAGCAAGGCCGGCGAGTCGCTGTACGAACTGCTTAACCTGTGCCTCGGGCAGGGCGCCGACGAAACCGTCGACCGGGCGGCCGTCTTTGAAGGCGTAAACCGCCGGGATCGACTGGATGCGCATCTGCTGCGCCAGTTCGGGATTTTCGTCGACGTTAATCTTGACCAGGCGCACCGCGCCCTTCGAATCCTTGACGGCCTTCTCGAGCGCCGGACCGAGCTGCTTACACGGGCCGCACCATGGCGCCCAGAAATCGACGACGATTGCCGCCTCGGCCGAAGCGTCGATCACGTCGCTCATGAATGTCGCGGTCGAACCGTCCTTGATTGCCGCGTCAACCGCGGCGCTTGGCGCCGGCCCTTTGCCGGGTTTGCCGATAATTGCGTCCATTGGAGTCCCTTCCGCCCAGATAAATGGCGGCGCCACAGGATAATGGCAAGGACCTTCGGGATCGGGGCGCGTTTGCGGCGCTTGCAGCCGGACCCGCGATCGGTTGCCATGGCAGGCAATGCAGAACCAGGCGAAGGATTACGCCGCTGTCAGCTTCTGGCTCGAGACCTGCGGCGACGATTTGACGCCGCGGCCGGCCCTGGCCGGATCGACCGCGGTCGACGTAGCGATCCTCGGCGCCGGCTACACCGGCTTGTGGACCGCCTATTACCTGCTGGCGCGGCAGCCGTCGCTGAAGATCGCGATCGTCGAGCGCGAGATCGCCGGCTTCGGCGCCTCGGGGCGCAACGGCTCGTGGTGCAGCGCGCATTTCCCAGTGAGTCCCGGCGTGATCGCGGAGAAATTCGGGCGGGAAAAAGCCCTGGCGCTTTATCGCGCGATGGCCGCTTCTGTCGACGAAGTGGCGCGGGTCGCCGCGCGCGAAGGCTTCGACATCGAATTCGTCAAAGGCGGCAGCCTGTCGATCGCACACGGGCCGGCGCAACTGCCGACGGTGCGCGATGCCCATGCCGAGTTCGTCGCGCTTGGACTCGAGGACCGCGTCGCGTTGCTCGACAAGGCGCAAATCGACGCGCGGGTGCGGATCGAAGGCGTGCTCGGCGCGGTGTTCTACAAGGACGCGGCCAGCATCCATCCGGGCCGGCTGGTGCGCGGCCTGGCGCGAGCGGTCGAGCGCCGCGGTGCAACGATTTACGAGCAAACCGACGTGACCGGCTTCACGCCCGGCGCACGGCCGGTATTGCACACCGTTGCGGGCGATGTCCGCGCCAAGACCGTCGTGCTATGCGGCGAGGCCTATCTCACGCGCCTCAAGCCGCTGCATCGGCAACTGATCCCGGTCTATTCGCTGATGGCGCTGACCGAGCCGCTGTCCGCGGCCGATTGGGACGCGATCGGCTGGCGGCACCGCGAGGACATCGATTCCTGCCGGCTTACAATCGAATACATGGCCAAGACGGCGGACGGGCGCATCCTGTTCGGCGGACGCGGCGCGCCCTATCACTTCGGCTCGCGGATCGACGACGCGTACGACTGCCACGCACCGACGATTCGCATGTTCGAGGACAATGTGCGCGCCTGGTTCCCGCGACTCAAGGCGGTGCGCTTCACCCATACCTGGGGCGGGCCGCTCGGCGTGCCGCGCGATTTCATGCCGACCATGAGCTTCGATCCGGCGCAGAACGTGGCGAGCGCGCGCGGCTATGTCGGCAACGGCGTCGCCACGACCAATCTTGCCGGCCGCGTACTCGCCGACCTGATCGCCGGCGAGCGAACCGCCGTCACCGATCTGCCATGCGTCAACCACCGCTCGCCGAATTGGGAGGTCGAGCCGCTGCGCTGGCTCGCCGTCCATTACATTCAGCGCGCCTATTGGAACCTCGACCAAAAAGCCGCGCGCACCGGCGTCGCGCCCGACGGCAAATCGCTCGCCGAACGGCTGACGCGGCATTAACCTGATGCGCAGGAGGCGCGCATGATTCGACCGATCCTGACTAACGGGAAATTTATTCAGGCCAAATCCAACACCACGATCCCGATCCACAATCCGGCGACCATGGCGCCGCTCGACAGCATTCCGGCGTGCGGCACGGCCGATATCGACGGCGCCGTGGCGGCGGCGCGCGCGGCACAGCCGGTCTGGTGGCGGCTGCCGGGCCTCGACAAGGCCGAACTGCTGCATGCGATCGCGGCGCGCATCCGCACGCAGCAGAAACCGATTGCCACGCTGATGACGCAGGAGACCGGCAAGCCGCTGATCGAATCGATCGATTGCGTGCAGTGGGTCACCGAGGCTTTCGACTATTTCGCCGAGGTCGCGCGCTCGTCGCTCGGCCTCACCGTGCCGCCGGTCGCCGAGCATCAGGTCAATTTCGTGCGCAAGGAGCCGTATGGCGTGGTCGCGTGCATCGCGCCGTTCAATTTTCCGCTGCTGCTAATGGTATGGAAGGTGGCGCCGGCGATCGCGGCCGGGAATACCGTCGTTTGCAAGCCGCCGCACCAGAACCCGCTGGCCAATCTGCTGATGGCCGAGTGTTACGACGTCCTGCCGCCGGGCGTGATCAACGTGGTCACCGGCGCCGGCGAAACCGGCAAGCTGCTGACCGAGCATCCCGGCGTCGACATGATCGCCTTCACCGGCTCGACCGCTGTCGGCCGACAGATCGCGGCTGCGGCCGGCGCGCAGCTCAAGAAGGTGAACCTCGAGCTCGGCGGCATCGATCCGCTGATCGTGTTCGCCGACGCCGACCTGGATGTCGCCGTGCCCGGCGCGGCTTGGGCGCGGCTGCTGAACGCCGGGCAGGTCTGCACGTCATCGAAGAGAATCTACGTCGTCGAATCGATCGCCGACGCGTTCACGCGGCGTATCGTCGATCACGTCAAGACGCTGAAGGTCGGCGACCCGATGGACGCCAAGACTGATATGGGGCCGCTGATCTCGGCGGATGCGGTCGACAAGCTGGAACGCCAGGTTGCGACCGCCATCAAAGAGGGGGCGCAGTGCGTGCTCGGCGGCAAGCGGTTCCAGCCGAACGGGCTCGCCGGCCATTTCTTCCAGCCGACGGTCTTGACCAATGTGCGCCACGGCGGCATCGCCACCAGCGAAGAATTGTTCGGACCGGTGGTGTCGATCTTCCGCGCCAAGGACGCCGCCGATGCGATCCGCCTCGCCAACGATTCCGAATACGGGCTCGGCGCGTCGATCTACACCAAGAGCCTCGAGATCGCGATGAAGGCGATGGAAAACATCAAGGCAGGCAGCTTCTGGATCAACGACCCGCTGGCCGACAACAACGCCGCGCCGTTCGGCGGCATGCGCCACAGCGGCATCGGCCGCGAATTGGGCGCCGAGGGGCTCGACGCCTTCCGCGAGCCGAAGCACGTGCACCTCGACTACCTCCAGGAACGCAAGCACGACTGGTTCCCCTACGCCGCGCGGAAGATTCCCTAAAAGATCCTGCTTCGCACGACGGCGAAGGCCTCAACTCGGCCTTCGCCCGTGCTACGCGGTGGCTCCTTACGACCCCAGAATCGCCTTGGCTGCCATCGCGCCCGATTGCAGCGCGCCTTCCATGAACCCGTAGAACGGCAGGCAGACGTGTTCGCCAGCGAAATGCAGATGCCGGCAAAACGGCTGGCTGAGGAACTTGCCGATGCGGGTCACTTCGCCCGGTGCCGGACAGGAGTAGCCGCCCCAGGTCCAGGGCTCCTGCGGCCAGGCGACGAAACGCGGCCAGCGCGCGCGACTGCTGGGATAGGCCTTGTAGACCTCGCCGATGTGCCGGTCGTAGAAGCGGTGCAGGCGCTCGGGGCGGCTTTTACCGTAGACCGACAGCGCGCGCTCGGCGGCGTTGCCGCCGGCAAACAGCGCAAAGCGGACATTCTGTCCCGGCGCCTGCATTTGGTTGTCGGTCGCATCCCAGGTCATGCCGAAATTCTCGGAGGTGCTGTTGGGCGAGAGTTTGTCGGCGAACCAGAAACGCGTCCGCACCGTGCTGAAATATTTCACCACCGTTCCCATCGACATGCGGTAGGACGGATCGATCGGCGGATCGATCTTGATCCTGTCCCAGGCGCTCGGCGGCACGGCCAGCACCGCGTGATCGGCCGTGACTGGCCTGCCGTGGCGTGGCGTCACCGTGACGCCGCGCGCGTGCACCGCGATGCTCTTGACCCAGTTGGACAGCTTCACCTCGTCGCCTTGCCGTTCGATCGTTTCGGCCAAGCGGAACGCCAGCGACTGGTTGCCGCTTTCGCAGCGGACGTTCTCGGTTTGCGTGAAATACGAATCGTCGTGCTCTTCCTTGCCGGCTTGCGCCCGCTGCGCGCCGGCGATCAAAGCCAAAACCCCGAGATAGCTCTGCCGCGACGCTGGCACGCCGTTGTTGTTGGCGAACTGCGTCTTGATCATCGCCTTGGCCAAAGGCGACGCGTCCAGCTTGTCGATCCAGTCAGAGACCGGCAGACGGTCCCAGCGCGCGGCATGCGGGCCGAGCCACGGCCGATAGGGTTTGATCAGGCTTCGCGCATCGCGCGACAGAAGGGCGATCGCGCCGGTCATCTCGTCGTAAATGCGCTCGACCGTCTTCGCCGACAGGAGCCGGCCGTCGAAGTGCGTCGGCATTTCGAGATTGAGCGCGGCATAGTCGTCGTCGTCGGTGATCATCGACAGACCGAGCTCGAAATGCTCGGCCAGGCTCATCCACAGCGGATGGGCATAGCCGATGAACTCGCCGCCCGCCTCGGTGATCTGCTTGGACCGGCCGTCGATCCAGCTCCAGACGCGGCCGCCGACGCGCGGGCGCGCTTCGAAAACCGTGACCTTGTGGCTATTCGCCAAGATGAAGCCTGCCATGAGCCCGGCAAATCCGCCGCCGACGATGACCACGCGCGGCCGCCGGCTTTTGGGTGCGGCCTCGCTCGCCGCCAGCCATTGCTCGATCGGGAAGCGCCGCTTGAACCAGGCGATGCGGTCGCGTACCAGCCGCTTTTGATCGCTGCCGGAAATTGGCTGCCCGAACCGTAGGTGCAACCGTGCGTAAAGCGAACGCGACATGAGGTCTCCCCCAATGCCAAACGCCGGATCGGCCTAATCCGGATCGACCGTCTCTTCTTCTTCCATGATCGGGCGGCCTTTGCGTCCACCGGAGGTCACCGGCGGCTGGACGGCGTCGGCCTCGACGAGCTTGCCGGCCAGTTCGAGACAGCGCTCGGCGAGCGCGGCGGCGCCCTCGGCGAGCGACTTCGACTCGCGCACGATGCGCACGTTCTTTTCCATATCCTCGTGCGACCAGCCGCGCGAATGCGCGATGTACGGGAATTGCGGAAACAGGAAGCCGAGCTCGGCGAAGAAGCCCAACATCGAGCCGGCAACGGCCTGGATGTTGTCCTGGCCGCCGACGACGATGAAGGCCGCGACCTTGTTGCGGATCAGGAGTTTTTCGTTCCGCGAAATGTCCACCTGGGCGCAGTTGAGGCGCTCCACCATCTTGAAATAAAGCGACGACGCCGCGCCCCAGCGGATCGGCGTCGCGACGATGACGGCGTCGGCCCAGAACACTAGCGTCTCGTAGACCTGATCCATCTGGTCTGTCGGATCCATCTGGGTGATCGAGCACGGCCAGGTACAGGCGTAATAGCTCTTGGAGAAATAGCCCTCGCAGGCCCGGAACTTGAGGTTGTTGAGCGTGATGAGCTTGGTCTCGGCGCCAAGCCGGCGGCCTTCGGCCAGAGCGCAATCGAGCAGATGGTCGGAGCCGGAGAAACGCGGATGGGATGAATCCATGACGGTGGTCGAGATGCCGGCGAGGCGCAGCGGACCGGGTGCGCGCACCGGTTCGCGCGCCAGGGGATGCGGCGCATGCGGTTTCTTCATCCGCCGCGTCGGATTGGCGAGGTCGATCAGGACACGGCCCTGCTCGACCTTCACCAGAAACGCCGGCACGCAGTCGTCTTCGAAACCGGGCTCGCCCTTGCCCGTGCAGCGGTCGAACTTCCAGCCGTGCCACGGGCACCTTATGAATCCGGCCTGGTCGAGCGTGCCTTCGCCCAAGGGGCCGCCGACGTGGTTGCACGTATTGGCAATGGCGCCGAACACGCCGTCCCGATACGAGAGCGCGATGTCCGCGCGCCGCACTTTCATCGGCTGGCAGGAATGCTTGGCGAGATCGTCGGCAGCGCCGACGTCGATCCATTCGGGTTCACGGGCCATGGATGCATCTCCTCTCGGCGCGTTTCTCTCGAATGGCGGTATTTGATGGGAACTCGACGCGGCATTCAATCCGCCATAAAAGGCGGTTTCACCGGCATGTTACTTCGACCGCCGCAGCCCGCGGATTAAACTAGGGAAAGGAAACCCGGCATGGACGGAACGGGGTGGCGGCCGTTGCGCGGGGTCGACCGCGACCGACTGCGGGAAGCGCGACTCCAGGCGCATCACGCGCTGCAATGGCTCGCCCGCGCGGCGCGCATTTATATACCGGCGCGGCCGGACGATGCGCACACCAACCTGGGCTGGGACGACCGGCTCGACGGTTTCACGACCCACGCGCTCCGCGACGGCGTTCGCCTTGGGCTGAAAGTCGCCGATCTCGCGCTTATCGTGCTCGACAACGGCGGCACGCCGACCTTGCGCATGGACGGTCAGCGTAATGTCGCCGTGCGTGCGTGGCTCGGCGCGCGGATCGCCGCGCTTGGCTTCGATCCCGGCGACCTCGATGCGCCGGCGCCCTACACGATACCCGCGCACGCGGTCGGCGGCGCCGGAACTTATGCGGTCGGTGGGTTCGCCGACGCCTTCGCCGAGTTGGCGGCGTGGTTCGCCAATGCCAATCGCGCGCTCGACGGCATCCGAGCGGCGATGGCCGGCCGCGGCTTCGCGGCATCGGCCGTACGCTGCTGGCCGCACCATTTCGACATCGCCACGCTGGCGACGCTCGACCATGGCGGCGATCGAGCCCGGTCGGTGAATGCTGGTCTCTCGCCGGGCGACGCGTGGTACGACGAGCCTTACTTCTACGTTAGTCCTTATCCCTATCCCGCCGCCGCGCGGCTGCCGCCGCTGCCGTCACTCGGTCATTGGCACACGCGCGGCTTCACGGCAGCAATCGCGCCTGCGACCCGCGTCCTGGCGACGCGCGGCCGTCAAGCGGAGAGCGTCGCCTTCTTGCGTAGCGCGGTCGACGGCGCCGTCGCGGCTTTGAACTGAATCGGCGCTCAGGCGCGCCCGGCCTGGACCGCGGCTTGACGTCCGCGGATGCCCCAGGCGGCGAGACCGGCCGCCGCCAGCATCGCCGCCGACGCCGTAACCACGCCGGCATGCAAACCGCTGACGAGATGGCCGTTGCCGGCGAAAGCGCCGAACAGCGCAACGCCGACTGCGCCGCCGGCCTGACGCGCGGCGTTGAGCACGGCGGCAGCGATGCCCGACGCGGATTTGTCGACGGCGCTAAGGACCGTCGTCGTCATCGCCGGCACCGCCAAGCCCATGCCGAGCGGGATCAGCGCGAAGCCCGGCAGCATGCGGATGTAAGGCGTGTGTGATCCGAGACCGAGCAACAGCGCGAATCCCGCGGCGCCGATCAATGCGCCCGCAATCATCGGTCCGCGCGTGCCGACGCGACCGGCGAGCCAGCCGCTCGCGACATTCGAGACGATAAAGGTTGCGGTCAACGGCAGATAGGCAAGGCCGGCCGTCAACGCGCTGTAGCCGAGCACGCACTGGAGATAAAGGCTCAGCACGAAAACGATGCCGTAATAAGTGAGGTTCGCGAGGATGCCGAAACCGACCACCGGCGCGAAGCTCGGCAGCCGGAAAAAGCGCAGCGGCACCATCGGCGCGCGGCTACGCGCTTCGCAGCGAACGAACGCCGCACCGGCGGCAAGCGCCAGGACGAAACCGCCGATCACGACCGGATGCAGCGCTCCCAATGGTCGCAATTCGATGACGCCGCCGATAAGCCCGGCCAATGCCATGACCGCGAGCGCTTGGCCGGCAAGGTCCCAATGCGCGGCGCGCGGCGCGCGTTCGGTCTCGCCGACATGGAGCGTCAGCAATGCGCCGGCGGCGCAAATCGGCAGGTTGACGAGAAAGATCGTTCGCCAGCTGCCGACGGCGAGGAGCAATCCGCCGATCAGCGGACCGGCGGCGATGGTGACGCCGCCCGCCGCGGTCCACAGCCCGACGGCACGTGCGCGCAGCCGCGCGTCGTGGTGGCAGGCGTGATTGAGCAACGCCAGCGAGCTCGGCAGCATCGCCGCCGCACCGACGCCTTGCAGCGCTCGCATGGCGATCAGCAGACCGGCGCTCGGCGCCGCGCCGCAACCGAGCGATGCCAGCGCAAACACGCCGAGACCGATGCGGAACAGCCGCCGCGCCCCGAAGCGGTCGCCGAGCAGACCGCCAGTCAGCAATAACACGGCGAAGACGAGCGCATAGGCATCGACCACCCATTGCAGCGCGTCGACCGGCGCGCCGAGCGTGGCGCCGATACGCGGCAGCGCGACGTTGACGATGGTGACGTCAAGCTGCATCAAGGCAAAGCCGAGGCTGGCGGCGGCAAGCGCGCTGGCGATCGGCCGCAGGGAAGCGGTGTTTGTCATGCGCCCATGGTACGCGGGGCCACCGCGGAACGTTTCATCCGTGGGTGAAACAACCGGCCGCGCGGCCATATAATAGTGCGACAATAGCCGACCGACTTGCGGAGCCGTAATGGAAGCCAATGTCGCGATCCCCGCCGCTCTCATCGCCGATCCGGCGCGCGCCGCGATCCTGGTGGCGCTGCTCGACGGCCGCGCCCAGCCGGCGTCCGCGCTCGCCTATGCCGCCTGCATTTCCGCGCAGTCGGCCAGCAACCATCTCGGCAAGCTGGTGGCCGGCGGATTGCTGAAGCTCCGCGCCGCCGGGCGGCATCGCTATTACTGTCTCGCCAACGCCGAGGTCGCGCATGTGCTCGAAGGGCTTTCCGGTCTGGCGCCGTCGGTGAAGAGCCTGGAGACGCCACGCTCGCCCTTGGCGCGGCAGTTGCGCGCGGCGCGCACGTGTTACGACCATCTCGCGGGTCGTCTCGGCGTTGCGCTGGCCGATGCCTTGGTGCGGGAGAGTTGGCTCGCGGAAACGGCCAGCGACGACGAACGCTTCGCCCTGACCGACACGGGCCGCGCGCGCTTCGCCGCCTTTGGCGTCGTGCTCGACGACGTCAAACCCGACCGCCGCGGCATGGCGCGCAAATGTCTCGACTGGACCGAGCGCCGCAACCATATCGCCGGACCCGTGGGCGTGCGCCTTCTGGCGCGGCTGACGGCGCTGGGCTGGGTCGCGCGCGGCAATGGGCCGCGGGGGCGCGGCGTCACGGTGACCCCCGCCGGCATGCCCGGCCTGCGCGACCAGTTCGGCCTGGCGGTCGCGGACGTCTTCGCGCTCGAGCCCGCCGCCTTAAGCGCCGCTTAAGGCCGATCCCGTAAACCTTTCCGGCGGCGCGACTTGCATTGCCCGCCCGGGTTTTGCATATTCGCCGCCTTCGGAGCGCGGGCGTAGCTCAGGGGTAGAGCACAACCTTGCCAAGGTTGGGGTCGAGGGTTCGAATCCCTTCGCCCGCTCCATTTTCTTACAGATTGCGGCGACGACCGCCGGCCAGCCGCCGCCATGCTTTGCATCGATAACGTCACCGTCCGCATCGCCGGCCGCGAGATTCTCGCCGGCGCCAGCGCCAATGTGCCCGCCGGCCGCCGCGTCGGTCTTGTCGGCCGCAACGGCGCCGGCAAATCGACGCTGCTGAAGGTGATACTCGGCGAGCTGGCGACCGACGGCGGCGATGTGTCATGGCCGCGCGATTGGAAGATTGGCGCGGTCGCGCAGGAAGCGCCGGGCGGCGACGCCAGCCTGCTCGACACCGTGCTGGCGGCCGACGGCGAGCGTGCGGCACTGGTCGCGGCGGCCGAGACCGAAACCGACGGTCACCGGATTGCCGAGATCCATGCTCGGCTCGACGCCATCGACGCCTATGCCGCGCCGGCCCGCGCCGCCAGCATCCTCTCGGGTCTCGGATTTTCGGCGGCGGAACAAGCGCGGCCGTGCGCCGAATTCTCCGGCGGCTGGCGCATGCGAGTGGCGCTGGCGGCGATCCTGTTCGCCGCGCCCGATCTGCTGCTGCTCGACGAGCCGACGAATTATCTCGATCTCGAAGGCCTGCTGTGGCTCGAAGACTTTCTGCGCCGCTATCGCGGCACGGTGCTGATCGTCAGCCACGACCGCGACCTGCTCAACACGGCGGTCGACTTCATCCTGCATCTCGAACACGGCAAGCTCGCGCTTTACACCGGCGGCTACGACGCCTTCGTCGAGACGCGCGCGGCGCACCGCGCCCACCAGGCCGCCTTCGCCAAAAAACAGGAAGCCGCGCGCAAGCACATGCAGCAATTCGTCGACCGCTTCCGCGCCAAGGCGTCGAAAGCGCGGCAGGCGCAAAGCCGCCTCAAGATGCTGTCGCGCATGCAAGTAGTGGCGGTGCCGGTCGACGAGCATGTCGCGCCGATCCGCCTGCCGGAGCTGCTGCCGGCGAGCCCGCCGCTGGTCACCATGGATCGCGCATCGGTCGGTTACGAGCCGGGTAAACCGGTGCTCGCGCATCTGTCGCTGCGCTTCGATCCCGACGACCGCATCGCGCTCCTCGGCAAGAACGGCAACGGCAAGTCGACCTTCGCCAAGCTGCTCGCCGGCAAGCTGGCGCCGATGAGCGGCACGTTGACGCGCGCGCGCAAGCTGGTGCCGGGGTATTTCGCCCAGCATCAGCTCGAGGAGCTCGACGGCGGCCTGACGCCGCTCGAAACCCTGGCCGAATTGCGGCCCAAGCT
Source organism: Allostellaceae bacterium (assembly GCA_050729555.1). GTDB lineage: Bacteria > Pseudomonadota > Alphaproteobacteria > ATCC43930 > CGMCC-115725 > REEB95. Next base: position 2,170 of record JBOHLR010000034.1, on the reverse strand, counting down.
GCCGGCGCAGGCGTTGCGCACGCAGCTCGGCGGCTTCGGCTTTTCCGCGGCCAAGGCAACCACCAAGGTGGCGAGCCTCTCGGGCGGCGAACGCGCGCGGCTCATGCTGGCGCTGGCGACGCTCGACAAGCCGAACCTCTTGATCCTCGACGAGCCCACCAACCATCTCGATATCGACGCGCGCAACGAATTGCTGACGGCGCTCAACGATTTTGCCGGCGCCGTGATCCTGGTGAGCCATGATCGGCGGCTGCTCGAGGCGACAGCGGACCGTTTGATGCTGGTCGCCGACGGGCGCGTCACGCCCTTCGACGGCGATCTCGACGATTACCGCCGCTTCCTGCTGTCGCCGGGCAACACCGCGACGCGAACGATCGACGCCGAGACGTCCGCGCCGGCGCCGCGGCGCGAAGGCGACGGCGACAAGCGCCGGCGTCTCAAACCGTTGAAGCAGCGCGCCGACGCCGCCGAACGCGAAGTCGGCGCGCTTACGGCGCGGCTCAGTCAACTCGACGCGCAGCTCGCTGCGCCGGACCTGTTCACGCGCGATCCCGCGGCCGCGGCGGCGCTGGCAAAGACGCGCGCCGATGCGGCGCGGGCGCTGGCGGCGGCCGAAGCCCGCTGGGTCCAGGCACAGGACGACTACGACAGCGCCGCCGCGGAATAAATCCGCCGAACGTTCCCGCCGCCGGCGCGACATGACATGATGCGCCGGTCGTAACCGGAAGGAACCTGGACTATGTCGGACGCCACGCCGCCGAGCACATCGCAAGAACGGTCGCCGAGCTACATCCTGCCGGTGCTCGACACCGATTTCCTGTCGAAGCGCGACGAGCTGCGCGACCTGCGTTTCGCCATCGAATACGCCAAGGCCGAATTCCTGCTGCGCGACTGGGGCGTGCGTTCGACCGTCGTCGTCTTCGGCAGCGCCCGCACGCCGTCGCCCGAACAGGCGCCGGCGCTGCGCCAAGCGGCAAAAACCGATGCCGAGCGCGCGCGCATCGATTTGCGCGTCGCCCGCTATCAGGCGGCGCGCGAATTCGGCCGTATCGCGTCGGAGCGCGGCGGCGCCTTTGCGCCGCATCACCGCTGGCGCGACAACGTTATCGCCACCGGCGGCGGTCCGGGCATCATGGAAGCCGCCAACCGCGGCGCGAAGGAGGCCGGCGCGCCGACCATCGGCTTCAACATCGCGCTGCCGCACGAGCAGCATCCCAACGCCTACACCACGCCCGAGCTGACCTTCCAATTCCACTATTTCGGCATGCGCAAGATGCACCTGGCGATGCGCGCCAACGCGCTGGTCACGTTTCCCGGCGGCTTCGGCACCTTCGACGAGCTGTTCGAGATCCTGACGCTGGTGCAGACGCGCAAGACTCCGGCGGTGCCGATCGTGTTGTTCGACGCCGATTATTGGAAACGAGTCATTAACTTTGAGGCGCTGGCCGAGGCCGAAACCATCAGCCGCGAAGACCTGACGCTGTTCGAGTTCGCCAATACCGCGGAAGAGGCTTGGGCGGTGCTGACGAAACGCGGCCTCACCGCGCACGTGCCGCCGTCGCCCGAGGGTTAAGCCCGCTTTAACGGCGCGGCCTTATCCTCGTCCCTGGACCCCGTCTCGGGTCCGCGGGGAATCAAGGCTAACGTGCAATCGCTGGTTTCGGCGCTTCGCGGGATCGGCCGTCCGATCTCGCTCTGTATCGTGCTGGTCGCCGGTCTGCATCTGGCGGTTGGCACGCTGGCACTGCGCGCCGTGGTGCATCCGGCTGCGCCAAAGGTTGCCGCGGCGGCGGCCAAGCCCGCCGCGCCACCCAAGCCGACGCAAGCTGTCGCCCAAGCCGCGCCGACGCGCGTGCCGGTCGACGCCGAACCGCTCCGCGGCCATGCCACGCTGCTCGATCCGATGCTGCTCGCGCGCGAGAACGCCGGGCTGGCGCAGCTGCGCGCCGCCGGCATCAATCTCGAGACGCTGCTCCATCACGCGGCGCCCGCCCATCGCGCCGCCGACGAGGGCGGACCGTTCATCCCGCCCGGCGAGATTCGCGACGCCGCGCTCGACCCCTCGCGCCTGGCGCGGCTCGAACGCTTGATCGCGCGCATGCCGTTCGCCGCGCCGCTGCCGCATTACGCGGTCAGCAGCCCGTTCGGCATCCGCCGCGATCCCTTCAAC
>JBOHLR010000033.1:0-18772 GCA_050729555.1 Allostellaceae bacterium | reverse complement strand
CAGCGCTTCCAGCGCCACACGCGCCTTAAACTCCGCCGTAAACCGTCTCCGCGTCGTCATCTCGTATCCCTCTCTATCCAGAGGAATACACCTTAACTCCCTGTCCGATTTTCCGGGACCAGCTCACTTCGCAAATACGCCGCCTACGATCCTATATCCCGAGTTCTCACGCCCTAAGACACGGTTGAAGGCAGCTTCGGCGTGTGGGGCCTGTCTCGAAAAGGTCCCGACACAGAATTCGATCAGTTCAAAAACGTCGAACCACTTGCAGGCGAAAAAGTTATCCCGAATTTCCTTCCGTGCGTTGGGCCACCAGCTATTAATTGTGTCGCGGGGTTGTTTATAAAATTCAGTCCACACCGAAATAACGATAAGCTTAAGGTTTGGCATGTCCGATAAGTAGTCGGCCTTGTCGGGCAAGAACAATTCGGTAAGCACATTCCACAATCCGTTCCTGAGCGCATCGTCCATGGAATCAAGCTGAATCGCTTGTTGCGCAGAACGGAAACCCATTCGTTCGGAAAAGCGTGCCATATATGGTTTGCCGCTTACCGCGCCCGCGACAGCAAAAACAAACCCTGCTCGGCCATGAGGTTGGCGAGCGCGCGGGTATAGGGTCGGCCGGAGCGATCCAGAGAAACACTGCGCTCGACGCGAATCCCTTCGTCGCGGCACAAGAGCGCGAAGTCGCGGATCGTGCAGAGGTGAATGTTCGGCGTGTCGTACCACGGATAGGGCAGGAGCGCCGTGCTCGGGAGTCTTCCGGCGATGAGCAATCCCAGCCGGATGCGCCAATGCCCGAAATTCGGAAACGACACGATGGCGTGCCGGCCGATGCGCACCAGATTGAGCAGCACGTCGCGCGGCCTGCGCGTCGCTTGCAGCGTCTGGCTCAGCACCACGTAGTCGAACGCGTCCGACGGATAATCCTCGAGGTCGTTGTCGGCGTCGCCCTGGATCACGCTGAGGCCGTGGCGCACGCACGAATTCACGCCCGATTGCGACAGCTCCATGCCGCGGCCGTCCACGCCCTTGCTGTGCACCAGGTAATAGAGCAGCTCGCCGTCGCCGCAGCCGATGTCGAGCACGCGCGTGCTCGGCTCGATCATCGAGCCGACGAGCCGCAAATCGCCGCGCAAATCCGACGGCGGGTTGAAGGCGCGCGCGTCCACGCTCATGCCCCTGTCAGGCCGCGATGCTGCGTGCAGCCGTCGAGGAAGCCACGCAGCGTGGCGTGGAATTCCGGCTCGTCGAGCAGGAAGGCGTCGTGGCCCTTGTCGGTCGCCACCTCGACGAAGCTGACGTTCGCCGCCGCCGCGTTGAGCGCGTGCACGATCTCGCGGCTCTCGCGCGTCGGATAGAGCCAGTCGCTGGTGAACGAGATGACGCAAAAGCGTGTCTTCGCCTTGCGGAAGGCGTTGGCCAGAACGCCGTCATGCTCCGCCGCCAGGTCGAAATAATCGCAGGCGCGGGTGATGTAGAGATAGGAATTGGCGTCGAAGCGCTCGACGAACGTGATGCCCTGGTGGCGCAGATAGTTCTCCACCTGGAAATCGGCGTCGAAGCCGAAGGTCAGCGCTTGGCGGTTCTGCAAATTGCGGCCGAACTTGCGATGCAGTGCCGCTTCCGACAGATAGGTGATGTGCGCCGCCATGCGCGCGACCGCGAGGCCGCGCGCCGGATTGCGGTTCTGCTGCTGATAGGCGCCGCCGCACCATTCGGGATCGGCCATGATCGCCTGGCGGCCGACCTCGTGGAACGCGATGTTCTGCGCCGAATGCCGGGCGGCTGTCGCAATAGGCACGGCCGAGAACACGCGCTCGGGATACGACGCCACCCATTGCAGCACCTGCATGCCCCCCATTGAGCCGCCGGTGACGCAGAACAATTGCGCGATGCCAAGATGGTCGATGAGCTGCTTCTGCGCCCGCACCATGTCGGCGATGGTGATGACGGGAAACGACAGGCCCCACGGCTTGCCGGTTTTGGGATCGATGTCGGCCGGCCCGGTCGAGCCCAAGCAGCCGCCGAGCACATTGGCGCAGATCAGGAAATAGCGATCGGTGTCGAGCACCTTGCCCGGCCCGGCGAGCGCGTCCCACCAGCCGGGCTTGCCGGTCACCGGATGCGGCTCGGCGACGTATTGGTCGCCGGTCAACGCATGGCAGACCAGGATCGCGTTCGACTTGTCTTGGTTGAGCGTGCCGTAGGTCTGGTACGCGATGGTGTAAGGCGCGAGCGCGGCGCCGGAGTCGAGCGCCAGCGGCTCGCGCACGAGCAGCTCGTAGCCGGGCCGCTTGGCGCGGGCATCGCGGGACGGGGCGGCGACCGGCTTGTTCATCGGAGCAATGCCTGAAAATCCAAATAATCCTGGGCGTTAGCTAGGTAACGCGCACCCGATATGTCAATGTTTTCTTTGCTTTCGCGCGACCCAGGATTTATCAATGCGCCCGCATCCGCGCATTCCCATGACCAAGCCACCGCGTTCGCTCAAAACCCTGCGCCGGCAGATCGACGAGACCGACAATCAGTTGCACGATCTGCTGATGCGCCGCGCCGCCCTGGTCGCCGAAGTCGGCGTCGCCAAGGAGGAAGAGCACACGCGCGTCGAAGTGCCGGTGCGCGAAGCCGAAATCCTGCGTCGTCTTTTAGGACGCCACAGCGGCAAGCTGCCGCTCGGCGCGCTGGTGCGTCTTTGGCGCGAGCTCATGGGCGCGGCGATGGTCATGCAGGCGGATTTCTCGGTCGCCGTCGCGGTGCCCGACGCCGATCCCGGCATCTGGGACCTGGCGCGCGATCATTACGGCAGCCAAGTGCCGATGACCGCATACCGTTCGCCGGGCGAAGTGCTACGCGCGCTCGCCGAGATGCGTCACGATTCCGGCGTCATCGTTGTGCCCGCCGGCGACGGCGACGATGCGTGGTGGCGCGCGCTGGCCGGCGGCGCCGACGACGGTCCGCGCATCAATGCGCGCCTGCCGTTCGCCGGCCGCGGCAACGCGCGCGGCGCGCACGACGCCTTTGTTGTCGGCCGCGCCGCCAACGGTATCGGCGATCGCACCTTGTTCATGCTCGAAACCCAAGGCGAGTGGAGCCGTGCCAGCTTGGTCGGCGCGCTGGCCGGCGGCAGCATCGCCGCTTCGGTGCTACAGCATGTGCGCGGCAACAATGGCTCGGTCGCGCTGATCGACATCGACGCGCCGCTGGCTGCCGACGATCCGCGCCTCGCGGCGCTCATGGCCGGCCTCGGCAAGCAGATCGTCCACGTCGCACCGGTCGGTTCCTACGCCAAGCCGCTGCCGCCCGTGGGCGACGCCGCGCGCGCCGCAAAGTGAGCGCCGTGTCCGCTGCGCCGACGCCGCGTCCCGGCATCCTCGACATCGCCGCCTATCAGGGCGGCGAAGGCCGCATTCTCGGCATGGCCAAGCCGATCCGGCTCGCATCGAACGAGAGCGCGCTCGGGCCGAGCCCGGCCGCGCTCGCCGCCTACGAAGCCGCCGCCGGCGACATGTTCCGTTATCCGGACGGCCACGCCACCGCGATGCGCGAGGCGCTGGCGCGCCATCACGGCCTCTCAGCCGCGCGCATCGTCTGCGGCGCCGGCTCGGACGACATCATCCATCTGCTGGCCGCGGCTTATGCCGGACCGGGGGACGAAGTGCTCTATGGCCGCCACGGCTTCGCGATCTATCCGATCGCGGCGCAGACCGTGGGCGCGACGCCGGTTGCCGTGCCCGAAAAGGATCTGACGTTCGACGTCGACGCGACGCTGAAGCGGGTGACGAAGAAGACCAAGATCGTCTTCATCGCCAATCCGAACAATCCGACCGGCACCTTCATTCCACGCGACGCGCTAGCGCGGCTGCACGGCGGCTTGCCGAAATCCGTTCTGCTGGTCGTGGACTCGGCGTACGCCGAATACGTGGTCCGCAACGATTACGATCCCGGCCTGGCGTTGGCGACCAACGCGCCCAACGTCGTGATGACGCGCACCTTTTCGAAGATCTACGCGCTCGGCGGCCTGCGCCTCGGCTGGTGCACGGCGAGCCCGGATGTCATCGATGTTTTGAACCGCGTGCGCAATCCGTTCAACGTCAGCTCGGCGGCAATCGCCGCCGGCATTGCCGCGCTCGACGATGTCGCTTCGGTGGACAAGGCGCGCACGCACAACGATATCTGGCGACCGTGGCTGGCGCGCGAGCTCGCCGCGCTCGGCCTCGCGATCGTGCCGGGCGTCGCCAATTTCGTGCTGGCGCGCTTTCCGGCGGCGCCCAAGGATGCCAACGCGGCGTGGGATTTCCTGCGCCAGCGCGGCATTCTGGTGCGGAAAGTGGGCGTCTATCACCTGCCGGACTATCTGCGCATCACGGTCGGCACCGAGGCCGAGATGCGCGCGGTTGTTGCCGCCGTGTCGGCGTTTTTGGGGAAGTCATGAGCCAGCAGTTCGAGCGCGTCGCCTTCATCGGCATCGGCCTGATCGGCTCGTCGCTGGCGCGCGTCATGCTCCGCGACAAGCTGGCCGGCGAGATCGTCGCCTGTGCCCGCACGCCAGCGACGCTCGACGCGGTGAAGACGCTCAAGCTTGCCGACCGCGTCACCAACGATCCGGCCGTGGCGGTGAAGGGCGCCGATCTCGTCGTCATCGCCACGCATTTGTCGAGCTATGCCGACATCGGTAAGCGCATCGCCGACACGCTCAAGCCCGGCGCCATCGTCACCGATGTCGGCTCGGTCAAGCAGGCGGTGATCCGCGACCTGAAGCCGCTGCTGCCGTCGGCGGTGCACTTCGTTCCGGGGCATCCGGTGGCCGGCACCGAGTTCTCCGGTCCGGCGGCGGGCTTCGCCGACATGTTTCGCGACCGCTGGTGCATCCTGACGCCGCTCGCCGGCACCGACGCCAAGGCGGTCGAACGCGTGAAAAAGATGTGGGAAAGCGCCGGGATGAAAGTGGCGACGATGGACCCCGCGCATCACGATTTGGTGCTGGCCATCACCTCGCACCTGCCGCATCTGATCGCCTACACCATCGTCGGCACCGCCACCGATCTCGAGGACACGCTCAAGTCCGAGGTCATCAAGTTCTCGGCCGGCGGCTTCCGCGACTTCACGCGCATCGCCGCTTCGGACCCCGTCTTCTGGCGCGATGTGTTCATGGCCAACCGCGAAGCCGTGCTCGCCATGTTGCAGCGCTTCACCGAGGATTTGACGGCGATGCAGCGCGCCATCCGCTACAGCGAAGGCGAGACGCTGGAGCGCGTCCTCGCCCGCACCCGGGCCATCCGCAAGTCGATCGTCGACGCCCACCAGGCGTAGCGCCTATTATTTCCGCGTCAGGGGTTTTGGCGGGGGTCGTCATGCACGTCGTCATTTTCGAGGTCGAGCCCAAGCCGGGACACGAAGGCGACTACCTCGACATCGCCGCCGCGCTCAAAAGCGAGCTCGAGAAAATCGACGGCTTCGTCTCGGTCGAGCGCTTCCGCAGCCTGAACACCGAGGGCAAGATCCTGTCGCTGTCGTTCTGGCGCGACGCCGACGCGGTAAAGCGCTGGCGCGAGCACGTCAAGCACCGGCTGGCGCAGGCGCAGGGCCGCAATGCGGTCTTTGCCAACTATCGCATCAGCGTCGCCGCGGTCGACCGGCAATACGGCATGTTCGCCCGCGAACAGGCGCCGCCCGAAACCGGCAAGCGCTGACGCCGGCGAAACTCGAAGGCTCCGCCCGGGTTTCTTCCCTGTCCCTGTCGCGAGGATGGCATCGATGGCCGAAAACGGACTCGTCTCGATCCAAAGCGCCGTGTCGGCGAGCACGACGGTCGATCGCCTGCTCGCGGCGCTGGCGGCGCGTAAGCTGACCGTGTTCGCCCGCGTCGATCACGCGGCCGGCGCGGCCACCGTCGGCCTGAAGCTGCGCCCGACCGAATTGGTGATCTTCGGCAATCCGCAAGGCGGCACCGCCTTGATGCAAGACCGCCAGACCGCCGGCATCGACCTGCCGCTCAAGGCGCTGGTCTGGGAAGCCGCCGACGGCACGGCCTGGCTCGCTTACAACGATCCCGCCTGGATCGCCCAACGCCACGGCCTCGGCACCGCCAGCGCCGCGCCGGCCAAGGCGATGACGGCGATGTTGGCGGCGGTCGCGCAGGAGGCTACGAAATAGGACGCCGATTCCGAGCCAGCGAACCGAGAGCCCCATGATCGAACGCTACAGCGAACACGCCGCGAACGAGCGCACGTTTCTCGCCTGGGTCCGCACCGCCATCGCGGTCATGGCCTTCGGGTTCCTGATCGAGAAGTTCGATATTTTCCTGGCGTACATGGCATCGGGGGAGCAACCACATGCCGTGCCGCTACGCGGACAAAAATTCGCCAACGACGCCGGTCTCGCCTTCATCCTGCTCGGCGTCGCGATGATCCTGATCGCTGGCGCACGCTATTTCCGCATTGCCCGGAACATCGACAAGCCCGAATGCGTGCCGAGCTCGGGCGTGCGTTTCGATCTGACGCTCGCCGGCTTGCTGTTCCTGCTGGGCTTGTCGCTGTTTCTCTATATGTCGCGCGCGGTGCTGCCGTCGTTTTGAACGGGCAACGCGGCGCTAGCGCCAGTCGATGGTCGGAATCTTCGCGATCGCCGCCGGGCCGAGATAGAGCCGGCGGTTCTGCGCGCTGATCGGCAGCTGGATCTGCTTGCGGCCGTCGTTGCCTTGCTGCGCGATCATGTTGAGCACGATGCGCGCCATGCCGGCGTTGGCCTCGGGCAACGCGCCGGCGCTCACCGCCGCGTCGATCATCTCGTTCTGACCGCGCACCGTCGCGGTCAGCGCCGCCAGCGGTTGCAAATCTTCGTCGAGCGCCAGCGTGCCTTGCGCGTCGATGTCGAGCCGGTCCCACGCCAGATGCGCGCGGCTCAATTCGATCGCGCCGCCCTTCTTGCGCCAGGCGTCGAGCATCTGCGGCAGCGGCGCCGGCGCGATCGTGCCGTCGACCGTCGCGCTCGCCGAAATGTCCTGGATCGTCGTGCCGAAGGGCGCGGGCGCGGCGCGCAGATGCGCGCCCTGGATGTCGAAGCTCACCAGCAGCGCCGGATCGTGGTCCGTCCGCGGCGGCGTATCCGGCTGGCTCAGCGCGAGATGCGCCGAATCGACGCCCAGACCTTGCGCCACGCCGCGCCCGGTCAGGCCCGTCGCCGCGATGTCGGCGCTGCCGCCGGGCTGGAGCGGCACCGAAACCGTGCCGTCGAGCGTCTTGGCGTCGAAGCCGGCCGATTGCAAGATCATCTCGATCCGCGCGCCGTCGGGCGCGCTGAAATGCCAGTGCCGCAAATCCCACGGCGCCGACCAGAAAGCGATGTCGGCGGCTTCCATCTGATAGGGCATGGGCTTGACCGCGGCGACGCCGAAGCCATGGAAGTGCAGGCGTACGGCGAGCGGAAAGCCGCCGACCTTCACCCCCTGCCATTTGATGTCGAGGCCCTGGGCGCGGCGCGCTTCGGTCCACGGGACCATTTCTTTTTGGATGACACCGACGAGGTAATACCAATAGCCGGTGTATGCCGCGGCGAGCAGAACCGCCAGACCCCCGACCCACACAACGACGCGGCGCATGGCCGAATTATAAAGGGGATGCGGCGCCCGGTCGAGCGCGCGGCGAATCAAGGCGCGGCGAATTGCATCGCCGGCCGGTAGCGCCACACCGTCAGGTCGCGGTCGTGGAATACCACGTCGGAATCGAGCACGCGGATGCGCACTTTCGGTCCGTCGCCGACCTTGGGTTCGACGACCATGTGACAATCGGGGGCGCCGTCATCGCAGGGCAACAACCGATAATCCGCGGCGGCGACGTCGGTCACGCCGCGCTCGGCGAAATAGATCTGCCAGCCGCCCAATTGCCGCAGACGGCGCAGATATTCCGGCCCTTCGACGAGGCCCTCGGTCTGCACCCTCGGCCGCCGGAGCCGATAGCCCAGGCTGCCGGCGAGATCGCCCATCGCCACCACCGCGTTCGCCGGCAACAGCGCGTCGAGTTTGGCCGCGTCGGAATCGGCATGCACCCAATAGGACGACTGGTTGTCGCCGAGCGCCAAGTGCTTGGCGACGGTCGCGCCGCTGCCGAGCACGAGGATTCCGATCACCGCCGCCGTCACCAACGAAGCCGGAATCGGCCGCCGCCACAACACCGTCAAGGCCAGCGGTACAATAATCGCACCCAACAGCGCACGGCCATAGCCGTACCACGCCCAGATCGGCCAGCTCGAGCCGACGCAGAGATAGGCGAGATGCAACAGCGTGCCCGCCAGCGTCGCGCCGGCGACGATGACGAGCTGTTGGCGCATCGCGTCGGTGCGCGCGTCGCCGCTCTTGCGCCAGGCGAGCGCCAGCACCGTCGCCGCCTCGGCAATGAAGACGAGGCCGAGCGGAATGGTGCGCGCCTGCAAGGTGCTGGCGCCCCACAGCGACGCGATCAGCGGGTTCAGATTGGCGAACGGCGCGCCCAGCGCCTTGGCGGCGCCCGACACCGGCATCGCCGCGCCGAACAGGATCTGGTTCGCCGCCATGTAGACGATCAGCGTCGCCGCCAGCGGCGCGCCCATGACGATGCCGTCGCGCAAAGCCGCTTGCAGTCCGCGTTTCTGCTGCATGAGAACGAATGCGCCGATATAGGCGGTGGCGATGAACACGGCTTCGAGCCGCGCCAGGCACATCAGCGTCAGCGCTACGCCGACGGTCAGCAGGGTGCGCCTCGGCTGCGGCGCCGCGGTGAAAATCGCGCGGCGCAGGCTCAATTCGACGAGCCACAGCATGATCGGCAGCGCGAGCGTTGTCTCCATGCCGAGGAATACAAGCCCGGCGCCGCCCGGCAGCGCGAAGGTGCAAAGCCAGCAGAGATAGATCCCGCCGCACAGGAACGCGGCCTCGGCGTCGCACATCGCGCCGATGCGGCGATAGAGCGCGACGCAGGCGATCCATGCCGCCGATCCGATCACGAATACCGCCGGAATCGCCGCGTCGGGCGCGCGGATAATCCAGAACACCGGCACCAGTGCGAGCTGCCACAGCGGATGGTAGCCATTGGTCGGCACCAGGTTGCCGAAGGTCGATCCGGCGCCGTGCGCGATGTTGGCGGCGACGCGCAGATAGTAATAGGCGTCGTCGCTCAGATAATCGTTGAGCGCCATCGGCGGCGACAGCGCGGCGAGCACGAAGAGCGCCGCGATCGGAATCAGCGCCAGCGCCCAATAGCCGACACTCAGCGCGGAAACGCGCGCGCCGCGCCGGGCGGCGCTGTTGGTGGAGACCTCGATAGCCATGCGCGGACTTTAAGACGCGTCCGTAAAGGAACCTTTGGCGCGGCCGATTCGCGGGCGCCGAGGATCGTTCTTGAAATGTTCCTCATACTCTGGCAGGCTGGTGGGTCGCTGGGAAGAGGCGGAAATGGACGCTTTTACGGCCGTGGATCAGCACCTGGCCGGCCGCTATCAGGTCGGGCTCGAGGATGTGCTGTGCGAAGGCTGCCTGACCGGGCGGCTGCCGGCGCTGTTCGCGGGCGAGGCGGCGATCGCGCGGCGCTGCGTCCGGATGCAGGCCGACGAAGACGGCGGCCAGTGCTTCACCTTCGAAGGCGTCTTCACGCTGGCGGACGTGCGCTACAACTTCCGCTGCCACGTCTTCGCCGATGTTGGCGGCCAGCGCTTCGTCTCCGATGTCGCGCTGTTCGAGCCGGTCGAATCGGAAATGCGGGTGGTGGTGTAGGTCAGAGTATGCAAGACGCAGATGTGGTGAAAGTTCTATTCATCGCCGGATTTGGTCCGATCGTTCGCGACGCGGCGCCGAGCCGCAAGCTTTATGCCGACGATCTCGGTCTCGCTTTCAAGGAAGAGACCGGCAGCTATCTGCACACCGAAGTGCTTCAGGGCGCCAAAACTTTTGCCCTGTGGCCGCTTTCACAGGCGGCACAGTCCTGTTTCGGCAAAGAGTCCTGGCCCGACGACATTCCGGTTCCGCAAGCCTGGCTTGAGTTCGAGGCGGACAGCGTTGGCCAGGCCACCGCCGCGCTCGAACGCCGTGGCTATCGGATGCTCGTCCGCCTCCGGACGGAACCGTGGGGCCAAACGGTCAGCCGCTTCCTGTCGCCGGAAGGCTTGCTGATCGGCGTGACGTTCACGCCCTCGATGCGGGAGAAGAAATAGCGCCCGATGCACGGATCTTCCTGCCCGCTCAGTGAACGCTCAGCGGTTCCATGTCGTTTTGGAGAACCGCGACCTGGGCCGCCGCCTGCGTGTCCAAGACGGCGAGCTGCGTACCGTTCGCGGCATGAACCGCCATCGCGGGCTTGCCGTCGACGAGGACGGGCCGGATGTAAGCGAAATCCTTCATGCCCCAATACGCGAATTCGTTCGCCGAGCAACTCGTGAGACGCGTGATTTCCTGGTTGTTCACGGCACCCTCCCAATCGCTAGGTTGGTACGTGCGGTTCATCGTTAGCTAAAAGTGACAGCGACAAGCCATCCCCACGAAGCGACAAATCCAAGAAAGCGGTGATCAGGTTGTGAGAGTCTGACCGCATTATGGCAGGCCTGGGACGGAAGCGTGACCTGCCCCAAGCACGCTAAATTCCGTTCGCGAACGGCTTTAATTGGTCTCCAGCCGCGCTTTTCGAGCCGGTCGAGTGGGCGACAGGGGTGGCGTTGTAGGCTCTCCGCATCGGCCGGCGCCAGCCCCAGCTCGGGAAGTATCCGCATTTGACGGTTATATGATTCTGGCTATAATATAGCCAGAATGCGATTTGCAATCCTCTTGGCTCCCGAAGCCGTCGAAGACCTAAGGGGACTTAAGGCCAATCGGCGAGCCGAGGTGCGGGAGGCGATCGAAACGCACCTGCGACATGAGCCCGGAAAGACGAGTCGAAGCCGGATCAAACGTCTTCGTGGAGTTACCAAGCCGCAGTTCCGGCTTCGGGTGGGCGAGATCAGGATCTTTTATGACGTATCGGAAGGCGTCGTCGAAGTATTGGCGATCGTGGTGAAATCGGAGGCGGATACATGGTTGACACGGTTCGGAAGTCCGGAATGAAGGAAGTTCCGCTCTCGGAAATGAAAGACGACCTCTCGCACTTTCTGCGCGAGGCCGAGAAGCAGGGGATCGTTATCACGCGCCATGGCAAGCCGGCGGGCGTGCTGATCGGCTTCGAATCCGAAGACGACTGGTTCGAATACCGGCTCGAAAACGACCCGCGCTTCCTGCGGCGGATAGAGAAGGCTCGCGCCAGCATCCGCGCCGGTCGCGGCGTTCGCTTGGAGGATGTGGAGTCGAAGTGAGGACGTCCGTGGCGAACCGCGTTCACTTGAAATTCAAATCGCTGCTGAGTCGTATGACAGGCTTGTCGATTGGGCTAGATGGTGTCGGCGTTTCCTGGAATCCACCGACGGATGAGCGCGATCAGGTCCGAAGACTGTTCACGTTTCTAGAGGACCGCCGTGTCCTATACGTTGCCGAGTTTCTGGAAATTCCCAGTCACGTAAACACGTCTGTGCTCGAAATCCGCAAAGAGATAACTGCGAGATTGCAGCACTACCGCAGGGCTCCAGAGCAGCGAGCGCTCTAAAAGCAATGCGCGCTGCGTGTCGCAAATTCCTCGAAGAAGATTATCCGGATTTTCGGCACGTACATATTGCTGGAATTGGGCCAATGCGCCATCGTGGACATGACGGCGAACTACCAGGGTTTTTTGTTGCACTCGGCGAGCTTCGCGCGGTATTTGGAATCCACATCGCGTGGCTCGCCTACGAATACCAGATCGACCTTGAAGAGCAGTTGACGGCGATTCTTCCACCGATCGATAACGAGAAAGATAGAGCGCGTTCCTAATCGTTATTGGGTACCGCTCACCCGCACTTCGAATAGTCGCAGCTCGTGCACTGGTCGCAATTCTCGATGCGGATCAGCGACGCCTGGTCGCATTTCGGGCACTGGCGCAAGCCCGAGGCCGCATTCTGGCCGGGCAGGTTCACCACTTGGCGCTGGGCTTCGACCGAGGCGGGCGCCGTCTTGGGCTGAATGAACCCGATCTCGATCATGTGCTGCTCGATCACCTCGCCGAGCGCCGCGAGGATCGACGGCACATAATGGCCTTCCATCCATGCGCCGCCGCGCGGATCGAACACCGCCTTCAATTCCTCGACCACGAACGACACGTCGCCGCCGCGGCGGAACACCGCGCTGATCATGCGCGTCAGCGCCACCGTCCAGGCGTAATGCTCCATGTTCTTGGAGTTGACGAAGATCTCGAACGGCCTGAGCCGTCCGTCCTGCACGATGTCGTTGACGGTTACGTAAAGCGCGTGCTCCGACAGCGGCCACGCCACCTTATAGGTGCGGCCGGGCAGCGCCTCGGGCCGCGACAGCGGCTGCGTCATGTAGACGACGCCGCCTGCCTCGAAGATGTCGGCCGGCCGCGTCGGCGGCGCCGGCAGCGGCAGCTCGGCCTGCGTCGTCGGCTTGGCTTCCGGCCTCACCTCGAGCACCGCGCCCGTCACCTCGTTCGGCCGATAGGTGGTGCAGCCCTTGCAGCCGAGCTCGTAGGCCTGGATATAGACGTCCTTGAACTGCTCGAACGGGAAATCCGCCGGCACATTGATCGTCTTCGAGATCGAGCTGTCGACGTATTTCTGCACCGCCGCCTGCATCACCACATGGTCGGCCGGCGCCAGCGCCTGCGCGTCGACGAAATAATCGGGCAGCGGCGCGTTGTCGCCCTTCAAGCGGCGAAACAGGCGATAGGCGTGGTCCGAAACCTCTTCCTCGCGCCGCGCGCCGTCCGGCATCAAAACGTTGCGCGTGTACTTGAAGCTGAACACCGGCTCGAGGCCCGACGAGACGTTGTCGGCGAAGATCGAGATCGTGCCGGTGGGCGCGATCGAAGTGAGGAGCGCGTTGCGGATGCCGTTTTTGGCGATGGCCTCGCGCACATCCTTGTCGAGCCGCTGGATATTCTCGCCGGCGAGATATTTCTCCTTGTCGAACAGCGGAAAGGCGCCTTTCTCGCGTGCAAGCTCGGCCGAAGCGAGATAGGAAGCGCGCTCGATCGCCCGCAGCCAGGCTTCGGTCGTCGCCACCGCCTTGGCCGAGCCATAGCGCAAGCCGCACAGGATGAGCGCGTCGGCGAGGCCGGTGACGCCGAGGCCGATGCGTCGTTTCGCGTGCGCTTCTTCTTCTTGCTGCTTTAATGGAAAGCGCGAGGCGTCGACGACGTTGTCCATCATCCGCACGGCCAGCGGCACCAGGCGATTGAGCTCGTCCATGTCGAGCCGCGCGTTCTCGGTGAATGGCTCTTTCACCAACGCCGCGAGATTGATCGAACCCAGAAGGCAAGCGCCGTAAGGCGGCAGCGGCTGCTCGCCGCACGGGTTGGTCGCGCTGATCGTCTCGGCGTAATGGAGATTGTTCAGCCGGTTGATGCGGTCGATGAAGATCACGCCCGGCTCGGCATAGGCATAGGTCGCGCGCATGATCTTGTCCCACAGCGTGCGCGCCTGCACCGTCTTGAAATGCGTGCCGCCGAAGGTGAGGTCCCACGGCGCGTCCTCTTTCACCGCCTGCATGAAGGCGTCGGTGACCAGCACCGAAAGGTTGAACATGCGCAGGCGGCCGGGCTCGCGCTTCGCCTCGATGAAGGCCTCGATGTCGGGATGGTCGCAGCGCATCGTCGCCATCATCGCGCCGCGGCGATAGCCGGCGCTCATGATGGTGCGGCACATCGCGTCCCACACGTCCATGAACGACAGGGGCCCCGACGCATCGGCGCCGACGCCTTTCACCGGCGCGCCCTTGGGCCTAAGCGTCGAGAAATCGTAACCGATGCCGCCGCCCTGCTGCATGGTCAGCGCCGCTTCGCGCAGATTGGCGAAGATGCTGCTCATGTCGTCGGCGATCGTGCCCATGACGAAGCAGTTGAACAGCGTGACGTTGCGGCCGCTGCCGGCGCCGGCGACGACTCGGCCGGCCGGCAGGAACTTGAAATCGCTCAACGCCTCGTCGAAGCGGTCCGCCCAGACCTTGGGCTCGCGCTCGGGCGCGGCCAGCGCCGTTGCTACTCGCCGCCAGGTGTCCTCGATGGTGCGGTCGACCACGCCGCCTTCCGGCGTCTTGAGGCGGTATTTCATGTCCCAGATCTGCTGCGAGATCGAGGCGACGGTGGGCATGGGCGCGAGTCCTGAAGGGACAAAAGCGCCGCGCCTACGAGGCGCGGCTGCTGCGATGACTATAGGCTGTTCCCGCTTCGTTTTCCAGCGCTCGCAGCCCGCGACAAAGGCGGGCCTCCGCAAATTGCCCGGTATTTATGGCGGGCCGCGCCGGGCGTAGACTGGCGTCCTGCCCTGTCCATGCGACGAGGCCATTGCGATGCGAGCCGAACTCTCCGCGCCCAATGCGCTGCTGATCCAGTTGCTTGCCTGGATCGCGGCGCGCCCGCGGCGCTACGGCGAGACGATGGAGGCGTGGCGCACCTCGTGCCCGCGCCTGCCGGTCTGGGAAGATGCGGTCGAGACCGGCTTGGTCGAAATCATTGCTGGCGCTGAGCCCGGCATGCACGCCTGCGAGGTTCGGTTGACGGAAGCCGGCCGGGCGCGGATCGACGGACGGTAACGCTAAGCCCGCATTGATTTATCCCCGCGACTAAGCGCTGTCGGCCGCACGATATCTCGTTATCCACAGATTTATCCCCAAGGCTTTTCCACAACTTATCCCAAGGGTTATCCCCAGGCATTCCAGGGGCCATGGCCGCGCGCCCGGCTTTCGGCGACCAGCGCGTCGGTCGCCGTCTCGATGCGGCGTTCTAACTCGGCCATGAATTCGGGCCGTTTTTTGCCGGGCGCGATCGGCGGCAGGATTTCCACCAGCACCGTGCCCGGCCGGCGCAGAAAATGACGCCGGCCCCAGAACAGTCCGGAGTTGAGGGCGACCGGCGCCACCGGCAACTCGAGGTGCTGGTAGAGCGCGGCGATACCCGGCAGGTACGGCTTCTTGGCGTCGACGGCGGTGCGTGTGCCCTGCGGAAAGATCACGATGACGCGCTTGTCGGCCACGACGCGCTCGGCGCGCTTCACCATGCGCTTCAAGGCGCGCGCCGCCGCGCCGCGATCGACGGCGATCGAGCCGGCTTTGACGACGTACCAGCCGTAAAACGGAATCCAGCCGAGCTCGCGTTTGATCACCACGGCGCAATCGGGAAACAGGATCGTCGCCGCCAGCGTATCCCACGCCGATTGGTGCTTCATCGCGATGATGCACGGCCCGGCGGGCAAGTGGCGGCGGCCGCGCACTTCGGTGTCGAGTCCGACGATGACGCGCAGCAACGCGAAGACGCCGCGCGCCCAGAACGTGCCAAATTCCATCATGCCGCACCGCGTGCCGAGCAGGAACGGCAGCCCGGCGAACGCCATCAACGCGGTCCAGCTCCAGAACGCCAGCTGGTAGACCACCGAGCGCAGCAGGATCACGGATGCGCCGCGCCGCCCTGCGCCTCGCCGATGAACCAGGGCCGGATGAGCGCGGCGAGATACTTGGTGTATTCGTTGACGATCAGGCTGAGCGTGCCGGGCCACTCCCACCACCGGTCGCGCTTGACGTTGCCGGCGAAGACCGGGTTCGGAACGATGGTGATGCCGGGCATGGCGCGCGTGAATTCGAGCAGGCTGCGCGGCATGTGATAGGCCGAGGTGACGAGCCGCAACGAATGGTAATTCTGCTTGCGCATGAAGTCGGCGGTCTCGATGGCGTTGCCGCTGGTGTTGTCCGCCGCATGGCCGAGCACGATGCAGCAGGAAAGAGTGTCGGAGGCGTTGGCCGTATGCAGCAGCGCCGGCACCGACACGCCGGGGAACACGCCGGTGACGAACAGCGTCTTGCCCATGCCGGCCGACAACAGCTGCAAGCCGCTTTCGACGCGCAGGCTGCCGCCGGTGAGCACGACGATCACGTCGGTGCGCGTCGTCGGATCGTCGACTTTGTCGGGGATCTGGTTGGCGAACCAGAACAGGCCGACCAGCCATAGCACGGCGAGCGTGCCGAGCGGCGTGATGAAGCGCCTCACGGCAGCCGCCGCAAGGTGGTCAGCACCGTGAGCCGCGCCGTCGCCATCGACACCAGGCCGGCGACGACGGGCAGCATCGCCAGCACGGCCCAATTCCAGCCGCGCAGATGCAGCGCCGGCAGCAGCGTCACGCTGTCACCCAAGAACGCGGCGGCGTTGGTCGCTTGGCTCAACGCCAGCAATGCCGCCGCCGCGAGCACCAAGCCGATGACACCGCCGATCAGGGCGAGACGCAGCGCCTGGCGCTCGAACTGGCGCGCGACATAGGCGTCGCGCGCGCCCATCAGGTGCAAGAGCTCGATGGTGTCGCGGTGGACCGCCAGGCCGGTGCGGGTGGCGAATGACACGCTGATCACCGCCACGCCGCCGATCAGCACCAGGATCGCAATGGCGGTGAGTTCTGCCGAACGCGCGAAATGCGCCAGACGGTCGAGCCAGAGCTGATGGTCGTCGAGCGTCGCGCCCGGCGCAGCATTGCCGAGTTGCACGCGCAAGGCGGCAAGGTCGGTGCGGCGGCTGGGATCGAGCCGCACATCGATCAGGCGCGGCAGCTCGAGATCGGCCGGCGACAGCGCCGTGCCGAGCCAGGGCGCGATCAGCTTGGCGGTGGCGGCGCGGTCGATCGGCGTCGCGCTTTTGACGCCCGGCGCGGCGTGCAGCACCGTCAGCGCCGCGTCCAGGCTCTTGTCGCCGGGTCCTGTCATGCCAGGCAATTCGACGGTCAACGTGCCGGTCAGGCTTTCGTTCCAGCGCGCCAGCGCGCGCTCCAAATCCATCACCGCGGCCAGCGCCAAGCCGGCGAGAAATACCATCAGCAGCGTCAGCGCCGGCAGGAAGCGGCTGCTGCCGTCGCGGCCGAACGGGATGGCGAGGCCGGGGGCGCTCACGACACCGCCCGCGCGGCTGCCGTGGCCGCCAGCTCGCCGTTTTCGAGATGCAGCACCGGCCGGCCGAACCCGCGCGCCAGCGCCGCGTTATGAGTGGCGATGATCAGCGTGGTGCCGAGCTTGTTGAGCTCCTCGAACAGCCGCATGAGCCGCAGCGCCATGGCGTCGTCAATGTTGCCGGTCGGCTCGTCGGCGACCAGGAGCTTGGGCCGCGCCACCACCGCGCGGGCGATGGCGACGCGCTGCTGTTGCCCGCCCGACAGCGTCGGCGGCTTGGCGTCGAGCTTGTCGGCGAGGCCCACCCATTCAAGCATCTCGCGCACATTGTCGCACAGCTTGCTTTCGGCGATGCCGGCGACGCGCAGCGGCAGCGCGACGTTGTCGAACGCCGAGAGATGCGGAATGAGCCTGAAGTCCTGGAACACGATGCCGATCTTGCGCCGGAGCGGCGCCAGTGCCGCGCGCGTCACGCGCGACAGATCCTCGCCGAACAGCGACACCAGGCCGCGCGACGGGCGCTCCGCCAGCGCGATCAGCCGCAGCAGGCTGGTCTTGCCCGCGCCCGACGGGCCGGTGAGGAAGTGGAACGAGCCGGCGTCGAGCCGCAAGGTGATGTCGCGCAGCACCTCGGGCCCGGTGCCATAGCGCATGCCGACGTTCTCGAACCGCACCATTGCCGCAAGATGGCATGCGGCGGCGGCGGCGGTAAAGATGGCCTGCCGCGGCGCGCTTCCGTGGCGCAGCGCCGGCAGAGTATAAGGAGCGGCGATGATCGTCACGTGCCCCACCTGCTCGACGCGCTACCTCGTCGAGACCGAGAAACTCGGCGTGCAAGGCCGCATGGTCCGCTGCGGCAGTTGCAGCCACACCTGGTATCAGGCGCCGCCCGAGGACTTGGCGCCGCAGGTCGAGCTCAAAGTGCCGGTGCCCGAGTCGGTGGCGGGCACGGTCGAGCGCGGCGGCCTGCCCGCGATCCAGCGCAAGCGCCGGCGCTGGGGCGCGATGGTGACGTTGCTGATCTTGTTGCTGATCCTTGCTGGCGCCGGCTGGGGCACGATCTTCATGCGTGACAGCGTCATGGCGTTGGTGCCGCAGAGCGCGAAGATTTACAGCCGCCTCGGCCTTGCCGCCATCCAGCCGCAATATGGCGTCGGCCTTGAAATCCGTGGCGTCACGCCGCGGCGCACGTCTGCCAACGATCAGTCGGCGCTGGTGATCGACGGCCAGATCGTCAACCTCTCGTCGTCGCCGCGGCTCGTGCCGCCGCTCAAGGCGACGCTGCGCGACGCCAACGACAAGCCGCTCACCTCGTGGACGTTCTCCGCCGGCGTCTCGACGCTTGGGCCCGGCGCGTCGACGCCGTTCCACACCACCTACGCGCAGCCGATGGCCGAAGCCGCCGGCGTCGTCGTTACGCTGCAAAATCCCTAGCGCCGTTCGGCGCTAGAATTCTTTGAGTAGCCGGTCGATGTAATCGTGCTCGATTGCCGGTCGGTCGGGCTCGCCGGCGCGCCGGCGCAGCTCGTCGAGGATTTGCTTGGCTTTTTCCAGCGCATAGTCGTTCTGCGCCTTGCCCATCCGCATGATGGCGCCGGTGTCGACGTTGCCGTTGTCCTCGTCGGTCGGCAGTAGCCGGCCGAACGGATCACGCCGCATTTGCGGCATCTCGTCGGACCGGTTCGACAGGCCGCCCGTGCCGGGCGCGCCGTTCTGCATCATCCGCGCCAGCGCGCCGGCCGCCTGTTGCAGCGCGTCGACCGCGTCGCTTTGCGGCCCGACCGCCTGGCCGGGATTGCCGCTGTC
>JBOHLR010000032.1:0-18851 GCA_050729555.1 Allostellaceae bacterium | reverse complement strand
TTCAAGCAGCCGCACAAGCTCGACATGCTCAATCTGGTGCATGTCGAGAAGCACGCCGTCGCCAGCACGACCGTCGACCGCTATCCGCAGGCGAAGTGGCGGCAACGCGACGGCTTCAAGCTCACCGATCCAGGCACCGATCTACTCGGCGCGCTCGACAACGCCAACTACTGCATCTGGTGCCACGAGCAGGGCAAGGACAGCTGCTCGCACGGCCTCACGGACAAGAAGGCCGGTACGTTCCAGAAGAGCCTGTTCGGCGTGACGCTGGCCGGCTGCCCCTTGGAAGAAAAAGTTTCCGAGATGAACATGGTGAAAGCGCGCGGCCAGACGATCGGCGCGCTTGCCATCGCCGTCGTCGATAATCCGATGGTCGCCGGCACCGGCCACCGCATCTGCAACGATTGCATGAAGGCCTGCATCTATCAAAAGCAGGAACCGGTCGATATTCCGCAGATCGAAACCCGCACGCTCAAGGACGTGCTCGATCTGCCGTGGGGCTTCGAGATCTACAGCCTGCTGACGCGCTGGAATCCGCTCAACCTGCGCCGGCCGCTGCCGAAAGCGCCGAGCGGCTATTCGGTGCTCGTGGTCGGGCTGGGGCCGGCGGGGTTCACTCTGGCGCATCATCTGATGAACGACGGCCACACCGTAGTCGGCGTCGACGGACTTAAGATCGAGCCGCTGCCCGTCGAATTCTCCGGCACCGATCTCGCCGGTGCGCGCCGTCCATTCAAGCCGATCCGCGACGTCGCCGAGATCCATGAATCTCTCGACGACCGCTTGATGGCCGGCTTCGGCGGCGTCGCCGAATACGGCATCACCGTGCGCTGGGACAAGAATTTCCTCAAGATGATCCGGCTGCTGCTCGAGCGCCGGAACGAGTTCACCATGTTCGGCGGCGTGCGCTTCGGCGGCACGCTTTCGATCGACGACGCCTTCGCGCTGGGCTTCGATCATATTGCGTTGTGCGCCGGCGCCGGCAAGCCGACCTTCGTATCGATGAAGAACGGATTGGCGCGCGGCGTCCGCCAAGCGTCGGACTTTCTCATGGCGTTGCAGCTGACCGGCGCCGCCAAGGCGAGCAGCATCGCCAATCTGACGGTACGCCTGCCGGTGGTGGTGATCGGCGGCGGCCTGACCGCGATCGATACGGCGACGGAATCGCTCGCCTATTACGCCGTGCAGGTCGAGAAATTCCTCGTCCGTTACGAGACGCTGGTTGCCGAACGCGGCGAGGCGGTGGTCCGTGGCGAATGGTCCGACGAAGACACGGCCGCAGCCACGGAATTCATCGCCCATGCGCGCGCACTGCGCTCCGAGCGCGAAGCGCCGGCGCGGGAGAAACGGCAACCGCGGCTTGCCGCGCTCATCGACTCCTGGGGCGGCGTCACCATCGCCTATCGCCGGCGGCTGATCGACGCGCCGAGCTATACGCTCAATCACGAGGAAGTCGCCAAGGCGATGGAAGAGGGCATCCGCTTCGCGGAGAATCTTTCGCCCGAGGCCGTCGGTGTCGATCGCTTCGGCCACGCGGCAAGCATCACCTTGCAGAAATGGCGCTACGACGACGCCATTCGCAAGATGGTCGCCACCGACGCGCGCGCGACCTTACCGGCCAAGACCATCCTGGTCGCCGCCGGAACCCAGCCCAATACCGTGCTCGGCCGCGAAGATCCGCATAACGTCAAGCTCGATGGCCGCTACTTCCAGGCCTACGACGAGAACGGCCATCCCGCGAAGCTCGAAGCCGTCGCCAAGCCGGAACAGGTGCGTGTGCTGATGAGCGCGCGGCCCGATGGCCGGGCCATCAGCTTCTTCGGCGATTTGCATCCGTCGTTTGCCGGTAACGTCGTCAAGGCGATGGGCGGCGCCAAGCAGGGCTATCCGGTGGTCAGCCGAGTCCTGGCGCGACGCAAGCCGTCGCTGGCTTCGACCGAGCCGTTGGTGACGCGTCTCAACCGCGAACTTCGACCGACCGTGCACGACGTGATCCGGCTGACGCCGACGATCGTCGAAGTTGTCGTCCACGCGCCGATCGCGGCGCGCGCCTTCCATCCCGGCCAGTTCTATCGCTTGCAGAACTACGAGGCGTTGGCGCCGCGCGTCGACGGCACCAGCCTTGCCATGGAAGGGCTGGCGCTGACCGGCGCCCGGGTCGACCAGGATAAGGGCTTACTGTCGACCATCGTGCTCGAGATGGGCGGCTCGTCCGATCTCTGCACCGTGCTCGAAAAAGGCGAACCGGTGATCCTGATGGGTCCGACCGGCACGCCGACCGAGACGCCGGGCGGCGAGACCGTGTTGTTGGTTGGCGGCGGTCTCGGCAATGCGGTGCTGCTGTCGATCGGCAAGGCGTTGCGCGAGGCCGGCTCGTGGGTGCTCTATTTCGCCGGCTACAAGCACGAGCAGGACCGCTACAAGGTGGCGGAGATCGAGTCCTGCGCCGACACGGTCGTTTGGTGCTGCGACCAAACACCGGGCTTCACGCCGACGCGGCCGCAGGATCGGGCGTTCGTCGGCAACATCGTCGAAGGCATCGCGGCCTATGGCGCGGGCAAGCTTGGTACGACGCCGATTCCACTGCAAACGGTCGACCGCCTCATCGTCATTGGCTCAGACGGCATGATGGCGGCGGTGGCAAAGGCGCGGGAAGGCGTGCTTAAGCCTTATATCCGGCCAGAAGCCGTCGGCATCGCGTCGATCAACTCGCCGATGCAGTGCATGATGAAGGAAATCTGCGCTCAGTGCCTGCAAGTGCAGAAAAACCCGGTCACCGGCGACGAAACCGTGGTGTTCACCTGCTTCAACCAGGACCAACCGCTTGAGCAGGTGGATTTCGACGTGCTGCAAGCGCGACTCGGCCAGAACACGCTCGAAGAGAAGCTTACGGCGCTGTGGATCGACCGCTGCCTACGCCGACTCGGGCGCCGGCAGGCTGCCGAGTAAAATCTTTCAAGATCAAAGCAGTGTTTCGAGTCGATTCAGGTGAGATGTCACCTGATGTTCAACCGCTGTCACCGCAATTTTTCAGCTTAAGTCAGAATCCGTCGCCAGCCGTCCGGCCCGAGCGCCTCGAGCGGCCGGAAGCGTGCCTTGTAGGCCATTTTGGGACTCTCGGCGATCCAATAGCCGAGATAGACGTAGGGCAATCGCCGCCGACGCGCCTCGTCGACCAGGGCCAGGATCAGCATCGTGCCGAGGCCGCGTTTGCCTCCGGCCGGATCGTAGAAGCTGTAGACGGCTGAAACCCCGTCGTCGAGCAGATCGGCCAGGCACGCGCCGCGCAGCACGCCGTCGCGGTCGCGCAAGCGGACAAGGGCGGTCGTCAACGGCGTGTCTTCGACCATAGCGCGATAGTCGGTGTAGGTCATCGCCGCCATGTCGCTTTCGGCGTGACGCGACCGTTGGTACCGCTGGAACAGACGGAACTGATCGTGATCGGCATGCGCGATGCCGGCGCCGGCGTAGAGATCGCGATTGGCGTTGCGGATACGACGCAGCGAACGGCTCTCCAGAAATTCCACAACCGGAATCCGTACCGGCACGCACCGCCCACACCCCGCGCACGCTGGACGATAGGCAAGCGAATGGCTGCGGCGGAAGCCGGCGCGCGACAGATTGTTGTAGAAATCCGGCGCGCCGTGTCCGAACAGCTCGACGACGAGTTTGCGTTCGCTCTGTCCCTCGACATAGGGGCACGGCAGCGTGCCGGTGGCGAAGAAGTGATGCGGCGGTGCGAGCGCCGTGGTGATGTGTGCCGGCGTCGTGCTGCTTACATCACTTGGTATGCTATCGGAACGGCCTTCGGGCATGCGCTCCAACCTCTGCGACGCATCGATTATGACGCGCGGCGGCGGCGTTGCAAGCCGCGATGCACACAATTGCCGCGAATCGTGAAACGACGCGGCGCGTCGACGAATCGAGCGTGCGGCGTTACAGTCCTCGCCAACGAACGGGAGGACCAGAAATGACAGCCTATATCGTCGCCGAGATCGACGTGACCGACGCCGGCGGTTACGAGCCGTACAAGAAGATGGCCGGTGAATCCATTCAACGCCACGGCGGCCGGTTTCTCGCGCGCGGCGGACGGACCGTTTCGCTCGAAGGCGAAAAGCCGAAGCGCGTCGTCATCGTCGAATTTCCTACCGTCGAAGCGGCGGAGAAATTCTATCATTCGCCCGACTATCAGACCGCGGTGAAGGTTCGACAGAAAGCGTCGAAAGGCCGCCTGTACGTCGTCGAAGGCTAACGTGGCGTCAGGACGAGACGCCCGCCGCTCGCATCGTCGCCGAACGTGACATAGCGCACGTCGCGCCACGGCGTCAGCAGATCGTCCCAATGCGGCGACAACGGATTGCCCGACTGACCCGGTACGATCATGAACTGCGCCGCTTCGGGGTGCGCCATGTCGACGATCATCCGCATCACCGGGCCAAGCCGGTCGCGGAACGGGTGTGCATCGTCGCTGATCGCGAACGCGCCGGCGTCGAGCGTGTCGCTGGCGCCGGGCGCCGCGATGATCGGCGTCAGCACACGATCGAGCACCGGCAGCCGGGACCATAGCGGATGACGCAGCCGCGCCGGGTGGGCGTCGCCCCAGTGCCAATCATCCATGTTGTCGCCGTAGCGTTGGCGCAGGTCGTCGAGCGCCCGATCGAGCGCCGGTGCCACCAAGGCGGGACAGCCCTTGCTGCCGCACCAATCCGGCCGGTCGGCAAGAAGCTCGCGCACGACATTCGGCCGCACCGACCAGTATTCGGCGAATTGCGGTCCGAGCTTGGGTTCGAACAGCGCGCGCGTCAGTTCGCGCAGCCACGCGGCGAAGATCAGCGGCTCGCTGCGCGTTCGATCCATGCGATCGTCCCAGGCCTTCAGCTTGGCGATGGCCGCTCCGTCGCGCGTCAGCTGCGGAACGGCGTCGAGCATCAGCGGCAGGAGCTCGTGCGCCATCGACGAGAATACGTCCGCTTGCATCGCCGCGGCGGTCGCCGGGCTCTGCTGCGGCGTGGCGTCGAGCAGCGCGCGGATGCGTTCCACGCGATACGGCACGTCCCAATCCCGTCCAAGATAGAAATTCCCTTTGGCGACGATCCGGTTGTTGGCGCTGGCCAATACGCCGGACGGCGGGTCGTAGACTTGCGGCAAATCATCGAAGGGCACGAAGCCGGTCCAGTCGTACGCGCCGGTCGCGCCCGGCACCGGCAGCCAGCCATCGCCTTTGGCGCGGATCGGCACCTGGCCCGGGGCGATGAAGCCGATATGGCCGCTGACATCGGCATAGACGATGTTCTGCTGTGGCGCGACGAAGTCCCGCAAGGCGGCACGAAACTCGGTCCAGCTGCCGGCATGCGACAAATGCCACAAGGCGTCCGGCGTACAGTCGTCATCGGCGAGCCATGTGGTCTCGAGCGCCAGCACCTTGCCATCGCCGGCGTTCCAGCCCGCCAAATCGGAAATCACCGGCCCATGCCGCGTCGAGCGCACCGTCAGCGTCACTGGCGCGCCATCGCGCACGCGAATGGTTTCCGACCGCGTGATGAACGGCAGTGCGCCGCCAGGCGCGAGATAACGCGTGGGATCTTTCGGATCGGTCTGCTCGACGAACAGATCCTCGACATCGCTGGCCGTCGTCGTGAACCCCCACGCGATGCGTCGGTTATGGCCGACGACGACAAACGGCGTGCCCGGTGCGGTCACGCCAGCGAGCACGTTGCCGCCGACATCGATTCGCGCCAGGTACCACACGCCCGGCGAATTCAGGCCAAGATGCGTATCGTTGGCGAGCAACGGCTTGCCCGAAACCGCGTGCGCGCCGGCGACGACCCAGTTGTTCGACGCGCGCATCGGCTCAGCCGAGCCCGGCGGCAAGGCAGCGGCGAGCCGATCGAGCATCCGGGGGTCGAGCGCCGCCTGCTTGCCGGTCACCGGCGCATCGGCGGGATAGGGCGGATAGAGCACGGCGAGGTCCGCCGAAGTCAGGTGTTGCAGCAACCGCGCGCGCAGCAACTCGCCGCGAAAGTTCGCGGTGAGCTCCAGATCCATGATCTTGCCCCACACCAGCGTGTCCGCCGGCTTCCACGGCTCGATGCCGACGCGCAGCACCGCATATTCCGGCGGCAGCGCGGCCGGACGCGTCTTGATCCAGGCGTTCACGCCGGCGGCATAGGCATCGAGGACGCCGCGCACCGTGGGCGACAGATGCGCGTATTGCGCCTCGGCGGCGCGATAAAGACCGAGTGTGCGCGTGAAGCGATCGGCGGGCAGCGCCACGGCGCCGAACCATTCTGCCAGGCGGCCGGCGCCGTAGTGGCGCATCAGATCCATCTGGAACAGACGATCCTGGGCGTGGACGTAACCGAGCGCGAAAGCAGCGTCGGTATCGGTCTTGGCGACAATGGTGGGGATGCCGTGCGCGTCGCGCGCGATCGTGACCGGTGCGGTCAAACCGCCGACGACGATTGTGCCGTCGGTCTGCGGCAGCGAGCTGCGTAAATAGAACCAGCCGCCGGCGACGACGACGGCCAACCCGATGATCGCACCGGCAAGCGCCCGACGGAGACGACGCTTCGCGTGAATTTAAAGCCCCAGCTCTTTCAGAATCGTGGCGCGATCGGCATCGAGATCGGGCGCCGGTTCGCGCGTCGGCGGATCGTCCATGCCCGAAATTTTCATCGGATTGCCGGTCAGGTTCAGTTTGCCCGAATGCGGATCGTCGACCGTGATCATCATGTTGCGCGCGGTAACCTGCGGATGGTCGAGCGCCTGCTTGACGTTGTTGATCGGGCCGACGGGGATGCCGGCCTGCTCGAAGGCGGTAAGCCAATGGGCCGTCGGTCTGGCTTTGAGCAGGCTTTCGATTTCCACTTTGAGCTTCGGCTGATTGGTGAGTCGCTTCTCGTTGCTGGCGTAATCGGGATTCTGCGCCATCGCCGGCTTGCCAAGCGCGGCGGCAAGGCGGGCGAAGGTGACGTCGTTACCGGCGGCGATGATGACGTAGCCGTCGGCCGTCGCGAAAGCCTCGAACGGCGTGATGGTCGGATGCCGCGCGCCGAGCGGGCCGGGCACCTCGCCGCTGACGGTGTAGCGCATGATCGCATTCTCGAGCAGCGCCAGCTGGCAATCGAACATCGCAACATCGACCTTGACGCCTTGGCCAGTGCGCTCGCGCGCGACAAGCGCGGCGTTGACAGCGACGGCCGTGTAAAGACCGGCGCCGATGTCGCCGATCGACATGCCGACGCGCACCGGCGGCTGGCCTGGATTGCCGGTAATCGACATCATGCCGCCGAGCCCTTGCACGACCATGTCGTAGGCCGGCCGCTCCGACCACGGTCCGCTGTGACCGAAACCGGATGCCACCGCGTAGATCAGCTTCGGATAGCGCGGGTGGAGCGCGGCCCAGCCGTAACTGAGTTTCTCCATCGTTCCCGGCCGGAAATTTTCGACCAGCACGTCGGTTTTGGCGAGCAGCGCCTCGAAGATGCGTTTGTCGCCGGCGTTCTTGAGGTCGAGCACGATCGATTGCTTGCCACGATTGATAGACGAAAAATAGGTCGATTTGCCGCCACGGAACGGTCCGTATTCGCGCGCGTCGTCGCCCTTGGGCGGCGCCTCGACCTTGATGATGCGCGCGCCGAGCTCGGCCATCAGGAAGGTGCAATACGGCCCGGCAAGAATCCGCGACAGGTCGAGAACCGTGATGCCGTCAAGCGGTCCCTTGCTGGCCATTCGTTCGCGCGTCTTTCGAGTTTGCCCCGCGCGGTCTCTTAGCCCAGGCGTCGGCCGCCGTCCAATCCTTGATCGCACGATCATCCGCGGCGCAAGCTGGTGCGATGAACACGCATACGCTGACCTGTCTCGGCCGTCACGGCTTCCACCGTTTGACCTATTACGAGTGGACAGGGCCGCCGTCGGCGCCGACGGTCCTGTGCCTTCACGGTCTGACCCGCAATGGCCACGATTTCGACGTGCTGGCTGAGGCCTTGAGCGCGGAATTCCACGTCGTCGCGCTCGACTATCCCGGCCGGGGCGCGAGCGAATGGCTGGACGATCCGGAGGATTACGTCACCGAAACCTATGCTGCCGACACGGCCGCGCTGATCGCGCGGCTCGGCGTCGAGCGCGTCGACATCGTCGGCACGTCGATGGGTGGCCTTGTCGGCATGGCGCTGGCGGCGCAACCGGGCAATCCGATCCGCAAGCTGGTGATCAACGACGTCGGGCCTTTGATCGCCAAATCTGGCTTGAACCGCATCCGCCGCTATGTCGGCCGCGATCCCAGCTTCATCGATCTAGCCGCACTCGAAGCCACGCTGCGGTGGGTGTTTGCCGGCTTCGGTAACCTGACGGACAGTACGTGGCGGCGCATGGCCGAGCAGAGCGCGCGGCGGAAGCCTGACGGCAGTTTCGGCTTCAACTACGATCCGAAGATCGCGGTGCCGTTCAAGCGCGGCTGGTTCGTGCGCGACGTCTCGTTATGGCACCTCTACGACGCGATTGCCTGTCTGACATTGGTGTTGCGCGGCGCCGATAGCGACATCCTGCGCCGCGCCGACGCCGAAGCGATGACGCGGCGCGGTCCGCGCGCCAAGCTGGTCGAGTTCATCGGAATCGGGCACGCGCCGTCCTTGACCGCGCCCGATCAGATCGCCTGCGTGCGGGATTTCCTGCGTGGCTGAGACGGGCTATCTCGCGCCGGCGGGTTTTGTCGATGACCTCAAGCACGAGCTTGGCAATGCGGTGCGGGCGACACACGGCCGGCTGATGATCGCTGAAGGTGCGCCGCGGCCGGTCGCGTGGGCCGCCAACATCTGGCACGCGCCTCAGAAGCGGACGATTGCTTCGATCGGCGACGCCGCGAAGCAGCTCCACGCCATGCAGCGCAACTGGGCGCTCTATCCGACCGCACATCATCGCCGCGCCAAGCTGATCGCCGACAAATTGCCCAAGGTCTCGGCCAAGCCGTTGCGCTTCGGCGATCCGGCGCCGACCGCGCCGCTCGAGCCCGTTTCCGAACGGCGAAGCGCGCTTCGTCGAGGATAAGTCCACGCCGAGCCGGGCCTATCTGAAACTATGGGAGCTGTTCACGCTGATTAACACCCGGCCGAAGGCCGGCGAGGTCTGCTTCGATCTCGGCGCGAGCCCTGGCGGCTGGACCTGGGTGCTGGCGCCTCTCGGCGCGCAGGTGACTGCCGTCTACAAAGCGGCGTTGGCGCCGTCGGGTGACGCGTCTGCCGAATGTCACGGTGCTGCAACAAAGCGCCTTCGCACTCGAGCCGCATGCAGTCGGCCCAATCGATTGGTTGTGCTGCGACGTGATATGCTATCCGGCACGATTGTTGGCGTTGGTCGAGAGCTGGATGAAGGCAGGAACCGTGCGGCGCTTCGTCTGCACCGTTAAATTCCAGGGCGCGACCGATTTCGAAACCGCGCGACGGTTTGCGCAAATTCCCGGTGCGCGCCTATTGCACCTTCATCACAACAAACACGAATTGACATGGCTGAAGCTGTCCTAGGCGGTCTGCCGCCGTTCCGGCCGCGGCTGCCGTGGTGGGGACCCGATCTCCAGACCATCCGCTCGACGTTGATGCGCAAGCGACCCGCGTTCGACCATTACCCCCGCGAGCGCGTGTTCATCCCGTTCGCAGATGGCAGCGGCGACAAGCTGACAGCGATGCTGAATCGTCCGCGCCACGCCACATCGCGACCGCTGGCGGTGCTGATCCACGGCCTGACCGGGCTCGAGGACAGCTATTACATATGCAACAGCGCCGCCTATTTCCTGTCTCAGGGGTTTCCCGTGCTGCGGCTCAACCTGCGCGGGGCGGGGCGCTCGCGGCCGTTCTGCAAGACGCAATACCACGCCGGCAGCAGCGACGACCTGGCGCGGGCGTTCGACGGACTGCCCGCCGACCACCGGCGCCACGGCGTGGTTGCGGTGGGTTTCTCGCTCGGTGCCAATCAGCTGATCAAATATCTCGGCGAGCGCGGCGCGGCCGTGAAGCTCAAGGCGGCGGCGGCGATCTCGGCGCCTTTGGATCTTGCGGGCACGGCGCGGCTGCTCGACACCTGGCGCAACGCCTTTTATCAGCGCTACCTGCTCAAATTCATGAAGGAAGAGGCACTGGCACCGCCGCAGGAACTGTCGCCGGCCGAGCGCCGCGCGGTGCAACGCGCGCGCAGCGTCTGGGAGTTCGACCATGTCTACAGTGCGCCGCGCGCCGGCTTCGACGGTGCCGCCGACTATTACGCACGAACGTCATCCGGTCAATTTCTCGCCGGCGTCACCGTTCCGACGCTCGTGATTCATGCGCTCGACGATCCGTGGATTCCGCCGCAACCTTATCTCGCCTTCGATTGGCGGGCGCACCCCAACCTGATCAATCTGGTGACGCAGCAGGGCGGGCATGTCGGGTTTCACGGCCGCGACCGCGCAGCGGCGTGGCACGATTTGGCGATCGCGCGGTTTTTCGAAAGCGTCAGCCGGTCTTGAGCCGGGCGGCAACGTCGAGGGCGAAATAGGTCAACACGCCGTCGGCGCCGGCGCGCTTGAAGCCGATGAGCGATTCCATGATGACACTCTCGTCGAGCCAACCGCGCTCGATCGCGCCTTTGAGCATCGCGTACTCGCCGCTCACCTGATAGACGAAGGTCGGCAGCTTGAAGCGCTCCTTCACCCGCCACAGCACGTCGAGATAAGGCATGCCCGGCTTCACCATCACCATGTCGGCGCCTTCCGCGACATCGAGGCCGACTTCGCGCAACGCCTCGTCGCCGTTCGCCGGGTCCATCTGATAGGTGCGCTTGTCGGCTTTGCCGAGCGATGATTTAGAGCCGACGGCGTCGCGGAACGGCCCGTAGAAGCCCGACGCGTATTTCGCCGCATAGGCCATGATCTGCACGTGCTCGAAACCGGCGCGGTCGAGCGCATCGCGAATGGCGCCAACGCGACCGTCCATCATGTCCGACGGCGCGATGACGTCGCAGCCGGCTTCAGCCTGCACCAACGACTGACGCACCAGCGCGGCGACCGTCGCGTCGTTGGCGACGTCGCCATCGCGCACCAGCCCGTCGTGGCCGTGCGTCGTGTAGGGGTCGAGCGCGACGTCGCACATCACGCCAAGATCGGGATGTGTCTTTTTGAGCGCGCGCACGGCGCGGCAGACGAGATTCTCCGGATTGAATGCTTCCTCGCCGTCTGGCGTCTTGAGCGACGGCGACGTCGCCGGAAACAGCGCAATCAGCGGGATGCCGAGATCCTTCGCCTTGCCGGCTTCGACGGTGAGCGCCGCGATCGACAAGCGATCGACGCCCGGCATCGACGGGATCGGCGTGCGCGCGGCTTTGTCGTCGTGAACGAACACCGGCCAGATCAGATCGCCGGCGGTCAGCGTTTGCTCCGCGACGAGCTTGCGCGACCAGGCGTGCCGGCGGTTGCGCCGCAGGCGCATGCGCGGAAATTCGCCCGAGCGCTCGCGGGCGGCGGCAGAGGTGCGGCGCGGTTGATCGTCCATGCGTGAGAAGAATCGCACAGTTCATAGCGCGAGGCCATAGGGCGGGGTGCCGCAGCGCAGGCTCGGAAACTCGGTTTAATGAGGGCGGTGACGCGCATTGAAGGCAGTGCACCACCGCCATATCATCCGCCGGCCATGCCAGCCGCCGCCGCGCCGTGAGTTCTGACGAGATCGTTTTCGAGCGCCGCGGCGGCCTCGGCATCGTGCGCCTCAATCGGCCGAAGGCGCTCAACACGCTGTCGCTCGGCATGTATCGCCGCTTCGCACCGCAGCTCGTCGCGTGGGGCGACGATCCCGCCGTGCACGCGATCGCGGTGATGGGCGAGGGCGGTCGCGCCTTTTGCGCCGGCGGCGACGTGCGCGCGATTTATGACGTGCGGCAGGCGTCCGGCAGCGACACCGCCGATTTTTTCCGCGAGGAATATTCGCTCATCGCGCACGTCCACCGCTTTCCGAAACCTTACATCGCGTTGATGGACGGCATCGTCATGGGCGGCGGCGCCGGCATTTCGGTCAACGGTTCGCATCGCGTCGCGACCGAGAAAACGCTGTTCGCGATGCCGGAGGTGCAGATCGGTTTGTTTCCCGACGTCGGCGCCAGCCGCTTTCTCAATCTGTGTCCTTGTCGTCTCGGTCTTTACCTCGCGCTCACCGGCCTGCGCATCAATGCTGTCGACACGTTGTACGGCAAATTCGCCACGCACTACGTTGCAAGCGATCGGTTGCCGGCGTTGGTTGACGCGCTGGCGACGCTCTCATGGCAAGCCGGCGAAGCGCGTGCGCAGATCGACGCGACGCTGGCGCGCTTTGCCGCCGATCCGGGTGCATCGGCGCTGGCGGCGATTCAGCCCGACATCGATCGCATCTTCGCGGCGCCGTCGGTCGAGGCGATCATCGCGGCACTCGCGCGCGAGCCCGCGGCTTGGGCGAAAGAGGCCCAGGCGGCGATGACGCGGGCCTCGCCGTCGTCGCTCAAGATCACGTTCCGGCAGCTTGCGCTCGGCCGCGGCATGAGCGTCGAAGAGGCGCTGGCGCTCGAGTACCGCCTGACGCAACACGTACTCGCGGGCGACGATTTCTTCGAGGGCATCCGCGCGGCGCTCGTCGACAAAAACAACGCGCCGCGCTGGCGGCCCGACAGTCTCGCCGGCATTACGGAGAAAGCCGTCGACGGTTACTTTGCGCCGCTCGGCGCGCGCGAACTGAAGTTCGATTGAATTTTAGGAATATTCGCGATGTCCCGCGCCGGGCTTGTATCGGCAATTACTTAGCCGGGGAGAAGCGAAGTCTGGGGTATTTCTGTGATTGATAAGTTTCGCCGCGATGCTGCGCAATGTTTCGCTTAAATGATGTATTAACCTGCCGGGCCATAAAATCGGCGCCAGAGTTCGTACACACACAAGCCGAGGCCGTCATGCAAACCGCCTAC
Source organism: Allostellaceae bacterium (assembly GCA_050729555.1). Taxonomy (GTDB): domain Bacteria; phylum Pseudomonadota; class Alphaproteobacteria; order ATCC43930; family CGMCC-115725; genus REEB95. The sequence goes on along the minus strand of JBOHLR010000032.1, from coordinate 5,906 downwards.
ATGGATTTGATCGCGCTGGTCGAGCGTCTTCACCGCCAGTTCCTCGAAGTGGTGAAGCTCGAGCTCGATACCAACGGCGTGCACGACATCAACAACGTGCAGGCGATGATCCTCTACAACATCGGCGACATGGAAATGACGGTCGGCGAGTTGACGCTGCGCGGCTGCTATCTCGGCTCGAACGTCTCGTACAATGTGAAGAAAATGCTCGAAAACGGCTATATCGTGCAGGAGCGTTCGCCGCACGATCGCCGCTCGGTGCGCGTCCGCCTCACCGACAAGGGCCTCGATCTGCACCAGAAGCTCAACGCGATGCACGAGCGGCACATTGCGTCGCTCGGCCAGGGCGTGCTCTCGGCCGACGAGCTGACCCAGTCGCACAAGACGCTGCGTCGTCTCGAACGCTTCTGGACCCAGGCCGTCGAGCTCGGCGCTCGCAACCTGGCGTTTACCTCGGCCGCCTGAACCGAATTCGAACCGTTTGCGATCGCGGCCGGTCCCTTGCGGACCGGCCGTTTTCTTTTGCGCTAGAACGCGGCGATGCCGGTCTGCGCGCGGCCAAGAATAAGGGCGTGAATATCGTGCGTGCCCTCATAGGTGTTGACCGTCTCCAGATTCAGCATGTGGCGGATGACGTGGTACTCGTCGACGATGCCGTTGCCGCCGTGCATGTCGCGCGCCATGCGCGCTATCTCGAGCGCCTTGCCGCATGAATTCCGCTTCAGCAGCGACACCATCTCCGGCGTCGCGGTGCCGTCGTCCTTGAGCCGGCCCAGCCGGAGACAAGCATGCAGCCCGAGCGTGATTTCGGTCTGCATGTCGGCGAGCTTTTTCTGAATGAGCTGGTTCGCCGCCAGCTTCTTGCCGAAGGCGGTGCGCGACAGCGTGTAATCGCGCGCCGCGTGCCAGCAGAACTCGGCGGCGCCGAGCGCGCCCCAGGCGATGCCGTAGCGCGCATTGTCGAGGCACGAGAACGGACCCTTCAGTCCGCTGACGCCGGGCAGGCGATTGGCCTCGGGCACGTGTACGTCGTCCATGACGATCTCGCCGGTGGCCGACGCGCGCAAACTGAACTTGCCTTCGATCTTGGGCGTCGACAGCCCTTTCATGCCGCGTTCGAGAAGAAAGCCGATGATGGTGTCGCCGGCGCCTTCGTCGAGCTTGGCCCAGACGATCATGACATCGGCAAAAGGCGCGTTGCTGATCCACATCTTGCTGCCCTTGAGCACGTAGCCACCGTCGACCTTGCGGGCGCGCGTCTTCATGCCCATGACGTCGGAGCCGACATCGGGTTCGGTTAAGCCGAAGCAGCCGACGAGCTCGCCCGTCGCGAGCTTCGGCAGGTATTTCTTGCGCTGTTCCTCGGTTCCGAACGCAAAGATCGGAAACATGACCAGCGACGATTGCACGCTCATCGCCGAGCGGAAGCCGCTGTCGACGCGTTCGATCTCGCGCGCCACCAGGCCGTAAGCGACATAGCTCGCGCCGGCGCAGCCGTAGCCGTGGATGGTCGAGCCGAGGAATCCGAGCGCGCCCATCTCGTTCAGGATGGCGCGGTCGAAATGTTCCTCGCGAAAGGCCTTGAGCACGCGCGCCATGAGCTTGTCCTGCGCATAGGCACGCGCCGCATCGCGCACCAGGCGCTCGTCTTCGGACAGCAGATCGTCGAAGCGCAACGGATCCTGCCAGTCGAAAACGGCTTTGCCGCCGGTTTTCGGCTTGGATGATTTTTCGCGGCGCGCGGGCACGGACGCCATGCGTCCGTCTTAATTTGAATTCAGCTTGCTGACAACTGGCAGTCAGGCCGGCTTGAGGCTCGGCCGGCGCAGCGCGGCGCGCGTCAGTGCGACTCCGGTTACCGCCGCGACGATGCCGAAGACGACCCAGGCCGGCCGTACGCCGGTTTGGAGCGTCAGATCAGCCGCCAAAACGCGCGCGATCGTCACGTGATACGCGAAATGGAAATAGACCGCCTCGAGCAGCGCGATGAACGGCCCGGCGGCGAGAGTCAGCAGCACGGCGCTCCACAGCGGCACCGGCCGGCGGCCAAAGGCCCAGGCCAGCGCGCGCCAACCCATCAGCCACGCAAACAGGCCGATCATCACCGTCGGTTCCCATTCGTCGAGCTTGGATTGCAGAAAGAAATGCACCAACCCGAAGAGGCCGATGAGGTAGACGAAGCGATGCAGCGCCTGCCAGCGGCGCGGCCCGAGGCGCCGCACCATGCCATCGGTAGAGGTCGCGGCGAGCGCCGCCAGACCCAACAGCGCGACAAAACCGATCGACAAATAGACGTGTTTCAGGATTTCGCTGGCGACGACGCCGAGATTGTAGGACTCGCTGACGATATAGAGGCTGAAATGGATCACGATGTACGCGAAAGCTCCCACGCCCAGCATCCGCCGGATCAGATTGAGGCGCGGCCACGCGAGCATCCGCGACACCGGGGTCACGGTCAGGGTGAGGAACAGAATACGCAGGGTCCACTGGCCGATTTCGAGCAGCGCCTCGTCGAGCGGCCGGGCGCCGAGCCGATGGGTGGCAAAGCGGAACGCTACCCACAGCGCCGGCAGGAACAGGGCTGCGAACGTCGCGGTCTTGAGCGGGGAAACGCGGCCGCTGTAATCGCGCCAGGGGCGCTTGAGGGGGGTCATGGGCGGGTGGTTATGTAGCGCCTCCAGCATCGGCCGCACAGCCACTTTCGATCACGTTCACCGGAGCGTTGCGGGCTTGCCCCGGCCCGGGCCGCGCCTTTACCTTGGGGACGCCGTTACGGCGGCGTCGACGTCCGCCGGACGGGGGAGGGACATGGCTTATTTTCTTCAGCAGCTCATCAACGGGCTGACGCTCGGCGCAATCTACGCGCTCATCGCCATCGGTTACACGATGGTCTACGGCATCGTCGGCATGATCAATTTCGCCCATGGCGAAATTTTCATGATCGGTGCGTTCATTTCGCTGATTTTCTTCGTCGTCTTCGGCGCGCTCGGGATCACCTGGGTGCCGCTCGCGCTGTTGCTGGTGCTGCTGATCGCGATGGCTTTGACCGCGGTCTATGGCTGGGCGGTCGAGCGCATCGCCTATAAGCGGTTACGCGGCTCGTTCCGTCTCGCACCGCTGATCTCGGCGATCGGCATGTCGATCTTCCTGCAGAACTACGTGTTGCTGGTTCAAGGCGCGCACGAGAAGACGCTGCCGCCGCTGATCACCGGCGGCTTCGAGTTGATGCAGAGCGGTGGTTTCGTGGTCAGCGTCAGCTGGCTGCAATTGATCATCATCGGCGTGACGCTGGTTTTGATGGCCGTGTTCACCGCCATTATCCAATTGACCGCACTCGGCCGCGCGCAGCGCGCCAGCGAACAGGACATGATCATGGCGGCGCTGCTCGGCATCGATGTCGACCGCACCATCTCGCTCACCTTCGTCATCGGCGCGGCGCTCGCCGCGGTCGCCGGCTTGATGGTAACGCTGCAATACGGCGTGATTGATTTCTTCATCGGCTTCCTCGCCGGCATCAAGGCATTCACCGCCGCCGTGCTCGGCGGTATCGGCTCGCTGCCGGGCGCCGTAGTTGGCGGATTTTTGATCGGCGTGATCGAAGCCTTCTGGTCGGGTTATTGCCCGTCCGAATACAAGGACGTAGCGGTTTATGCGGTGCTCATCCTGGTGCTGATGTTCCGGCCGAGCGGGTTGCTGGGGCGGCCGGAGGTCGAGAAGGTTTGATGAGCGCGACGCAGCGGTTCAAGGATGCGGCGCTGACGGCGCTGGTCGCATTGGCCCTCGCATTTCCGCTGCTCGGATTCCAGACGGCCGACACCGGCGACGGATACATCACCCGATTCAATTGGGTCGCGATCGCCACGGCCGCCGCCTTCGCCGGCCGGATGTTGCTCGGCTTGGTGCCGCAGCGGTTCCATTTGCGTCAGTACTCAACGCGGTACACGGCCTTGTCCGAGGGCAAGGCCGTGACGTTGGCCGCGGCCGCGCTGATTCTGTTCGCGATCGTGCTGCCGTTCTCGCCGTTCGGATCGCGTCGGACGGTCGATCTGGCGACGCTCGCGCTGATCTACGTCATTCTCGGCTGGGGCTTGAACATCGTGGTCGGCCTCGCCGGTTTGCTCGATCTGGGTTACGTCGCGTTCTATGCCGTCGGCGCCTATTCCTTCGGCTTGGCGGCCGAATGGTACGGTCTGTCGTTTTGGGAAATGCTGCCCGTTGCCGGTGCGATCGCCGCCGTCGCGGGAATCCTATTGGGACTTCCGGTCTTACGTTTGCGCGGCGATTACCTGGCGATCGTCACGCTTGGTTTCGGCGAGATCGTGCGCATCGTGCTCAACAATTGGAGCGCGGTGACCAACGGGCCGAACGGCATCGGCGATATTCCGCGGCCGACGGTCTTCGGCATGCCGATTTCGCCCGGCGCACCCGCGGGCATGACGAGCTTCAACCATTTCTTCGGCGTCGAGTACGACCCGCTCCAGCGGCTCGTCTGGCTCTATTACGTCTGCCTGGCGGCGGCGCTGGTCATTAATTGGTTCAGCTTGCGCATCCGGCGGCTGCCGGTCGGCCGCGCCTGGGAAGCGTTGCGCGAGGACGAGATCGCCTGCCGCGCCTTGGGCTTGAACCCGCATACGATCAAGCTGACGGCCTTCGCGACCGGCGCCATGATCGGCGGCTTCGCCGGCGCGCTCTTCGCGGCCAAGCAAGGCTTCATCAGCCCCGAAAGCTTCAACTTCCAGGAATCCGCGACCGTGCTGTCGATCGTCGTGTTGGGCGGCATGGGTAGCCAGCTCGGCGTCGCATTGGCGGCCGTGATCCTGGCGACGCTGCCGGAATTCGGCCGCGAGCTGGCGCAGTACCGCATGCTGTTCTTCGGCGCCGCGATGGTGGCGATCATGATTTGGCGACCGCGCGGATTGTTCACCATGCGCGCGCCGTCGGTACGGCTCGACCAGAAATGACCCGCGACGCGCTGCTGACGGTGGACAATTTGTCGATGCGCTTTGGCGGCGTGGTCGCCGTCAACGACGTGTCGTTCACCGCCTACGGACACGAAATCACCGCCATCATCGGGCCCAATGGTGCCGGCAAGACGACGGTGTTCAATTGCCTCACCGGCTTCTATCGGCCCAGCGACGGCCGCGTGGCCTTGAACCACGACGGCAAAAGCCTCCGGCTCGAGCGCTTGAAAGGTCATCGCATCGTGCGCGACGCCGGCGTGGTGCGCACATTTCAGAACGTGCGGCTGTTCGCCGGCATGACCGTGCTCGAAAACCTCGTCGTGGCGCAGCATGCCGTTCTGACCCGCGCGAGCTATTACAATTTCGGCGGCCTGCTCGGACTGAGAAGCCATCGCAATGCCGAGCGGGCGGCGATCGCCCGCGCGCGCGAATGGCTCGATCGGATCGAGCTCACCGCACGTGCCGACGAGCCGGCCGGCAATCTGCCGTATGGTGCGCAGCGCCGGCTCGAAATCGCGCGCGCGATGTGCACGGGCCCGCGTCTGTTGTGCCTCGACGAGCCGGCGGCGGGGCTCAACCCGCACGAGAGCGACGATCTTGCGCGCTTCCTGGTCACGGTTCGCGACGGTTTCGGCATCGGCATCTTGCTCATCGAGCACGACATGAGCGTGGTGATGGGCATTTCCGATCACATCATCGTGCTCAATTACGGACAGAAAATCGCCGATGGCGCCGCCGCCGAAATCCGCCACGACCCGACCGTGATCGCCGCTTACCTCGGCGAAGAGGAGGACGGGTGAGCGCGCTCTTGGAAATTTCCGGTTTGCACGCCGCTTACGGCCGGATCGAGGCGCTGAAAGGCGTCGACCTCAATGTGGCAGCAGGCGAGATCGTGTCCTTGATCGGCGCCAATGGCGCCGGCAAGTCGACGCTACTGATGACGAT
>JBOHLR010000031.1:0-18890 GCA_050729555.1 Allostellaceae bacterium | reverse complement strand
CCGCAGCGGGTGCCACGCCGGCGGCAGGTGCCGCTCCGGCGGCTGGCGCGAAGCCGGCGGCAGGTGCCGGTGCCGCGCCCAAGGCTCCGGCCGGCCAGCCGCCCAAGAAGTAACCGGAAACGGCGATGCGGCTCATCGTCGGGCTCGGCAATCCCGGAGCCCGTTACGAGCGCACGCGCCACAATGTCGGATTCCTGGCGGCCGATGCGATTCATCGCCGGCACGGCTTCGGTCCCTGGCGCGCCAAGTTCCAAGGTCTGCTCGCCGAAGGCGCGCGCGGCGGCGAGCGCGTTTACCTGCTGAAGCCGCAGACCTTCATGAACGCATCGGGTGACAGCGTCGCCGAGGCGGCGCGCTTCTACAAAATTCCCATCGGCGAGATCGCCGTCATCCACGACGAGATCGACCTCGAGCCGGGCAAGCTCCGCGTCAAGCAGGGCGGCGGCGCGGCCGGACACAACGGCCTGCGTTCGATCGATGCGCAGCTCGGCGAGGATTATTGGCGGGTGCGGATCGGCGTTGGCCATCCTGGCGTCAAGGAACTGGTCGAGCCTTACGTGCTGCAGAACTTTGCCGTCGAGGACCAGGCGTGGCTGCCGCCGCTGATCGACGCTATCGCCGATGCGTTTCCGGTCCTGGTCGCCGACGGCGCCGCCGCCTTCACCACCAAGGTCGCGCTGACCCTCAAGCCCAACCGCAAAGAGCCGCCCGCCGGGACATAACGCGATGGGATTCAACTGCGGCATCGTCGGCCTGCCCAATGTCGGCAAGTCGACCCTCTTCAACGCTTTGACCGCGACACAAGCGGCAGAGGCGGCGAATTATCCGTTCTGCACCATCGAGCCTAATGTCGGCCGTGTGGCAGTGCCCGATCCGCGTCTCGACACGCTCGCGGCGATCGCCAAATCGGCCAAGATCATTCCGACCCAGCTCGAATTCGTCGACATCGCCGGTCTGGTGCGCGGCGCCAGCAAGGGCGAAGGGCTGGGCAACCAGTTCCTGTCGCACATCCGCGCGGTCGACGCCGTCGCCCAGGTGCTGCGCTGCTTCGAGGACGCCAACGTCACCCATGTCGAAGGCTCGATCGATCCGATCCGCGACGTCGAGACCATCGAGACTGAATTGATGCTGGCCGACCTCGAAAGCCTCGAGAAGCGCCGCGTCGCAGCCGAAAAGCGCGTGCGCGGCGCCGACAAGGATGCCAAGGCCGAAATGAGCGTCATCGAACCGGTGCTGGCGGCGCTCAAGGACGGCAAGCCAGCGCGCATCGTGCGCCTTGCGGACGAGATCAAACCGGTCCTGAAGTCCCTCCAGCTGTTGACTGCCAAGCCGGTGCTTTACATCGCCAACGTTGAGGAAGCCGCAGCTGCAAAGGGCAATGCCCAATCGCAACGGGTGACCGATTTTGCCAAGCGGCAAGGCGCGCAGAGCGTGGTGATCTCGGCGGCGATCGAAGCCGAAGTGGCGCAGCTCGCCGACGCCGAGGAGCGAGGCGGCTTTCTCGAAAGCCTCGGCCTCAAGGAGACCGGCCTCACCCGCGTCATCCGCGCCGGTTACGCTCTGCTCGATCTGGTCACCTTCTTCACCGTCGGCCCCAAGGAGGCGCATGCGTGGACCGTGCGCCAAGGCGCCAAAGCGCCCGAGGCCGCCGGCGCGATCCACACCGATTTCGAGAAGGGCTTCATCCGCGCCGAAGTCATCGGCTACGCCGATTATGTCGCGTGCAACGGCGAGCAAGGCGCCAAGGACGCCGGCAAGCTGCGGATCGAAGGCGCCGAATACACGATCGCCGACGGCGACATCCTGCACATCCGGTTCAACGTCTAGCGACTCGTCGTCCGGCCTCGTATAGTCGCGGGCCGATAAAAAACGGGAGGCAGGCACGATGGGTCAGACGGTTTCGCTTACCGCCAAAGACGGACACAAGCTCGACGCCTATGTCGCGACGCCCGCCGGCAAGCCGAAAGGCGGCCTGGTCGTGATTCAGGAAATTTTCGGCGCCAACCATCATATCCGCAACGTCGCCGACCGGTTCGCCGCGGTGGGCTATGCCGCGGTGGCGCCCGCGCTGTTCGACCGCGTGCAGCGCAGCGTCGATCTCGGCTACGACCCAGAAAGCATCGCCAAAGGCCGCGCGCTGCGCGAGAAGGTGCCGATGGACGGCTCGCTCGCCGACGTGCAGGCGGCGATCGACTATGCCAAACAATTCGGCAAGGTCGGCGTCGTCGGCTATTGCTGGGGCGGTTCGCTCGCCTTTCTGGCGGCAACGCGGCTCAACGGTGCGACGGCTTCGGTGGGCTATTACGGCGGCATGATCGCCGGTCACGCGACCGAGAAGCCCAAGATTCCGATCATCCTGCACTTCGGCGACAAGGATCAGTCGATCCCGATGAGCGACGTCGAGAAAGTGAAGCAGGCGCGGTCCGATGTGCCGATCTACGTCTACAGCGCCGGCCACGGCTTCAATTGCGACGCGCGGCCGGCGTATGACGTGCCGTCGGCCAAGCTCGCGCTCGAGCGCACCACCGCCTTCTTCAAGCAGCATATCGGCTGATCGGTTTGCTTCGCACGACGGACGCGGGCCTGATTTCGGCCCGCGCCTGTGCTACGTGCGCGCGCGCCGCTCGGGAAATAGCGACGCCAGGCCGTCGCGCGAGGCCTTGCACACACCGCGCTCGGTGATCAGGCCGGTGATGTATTTCGACGGCGTGACGTCGAACGCATAGTTTGCGGCCGGGCTGCCGTCGGGAATGACGCGCACCCGCGCCACCTCGCCCGAGCCGAGCCGGCCGGACATCTCGGCGACCTCGTCGGCGTTGCGTTCCTCGATCGGAATCGCGCGCCCGTCGGTCAGGGTCCAGTCGATGGTCGGCGACGGCAACGCGACATAGAACGGCACGCCGTTGTCGTGCGCCGCCAGCGCCTTGAGATAGGTGCCGATCTTGTTGGCGATGTCGCCGGTGGCGGTCGTGCGGTCGGTGCCGACGATGCACAAATCGACCTTGCCATGCTGCATCAGGTGGCCGCCGGCGTTGTCGGCAATCACCGTGTGCGGCACGCCGTGCTGGCCGAGCTCCCAGGCGGTCAGGCTGGCGCCCTGGTTGCGCGGCCGCGTCTCGTCCACCCAGACGTGCAGCCGCACGCCTTCGTCGTGCGCGAGATAGATCGGCGCCAACGCCGTGCCCCAATCGACCGTGGCGAGCCAGCCGGCGTTGCAGTGGGTGAGGATCTCGACCGGCGCCTTGTTGCCCTTGCGCGCCAGCGCCGCGCGGATCAGCGGCAGGCCGTGACCGGCGATGGCGCGGTTCATGGCGACGTCGGCTTCGGCGATCTCGCCGGCGCGGCGATAGGCGGCTTCGGCGCGACGTTCGGCCGGCGTCTGCTGCAACAGCGTGCGTAAATCCTCGACCGCCCAGCGCAGATTGACCGCAGTCGGCCGCGTTGCGAGCAACAATTCTGCGGCCTTGGCGATCGCCGCGTCGCTCGGATCGGCGCGCATGGCGAGCGCCATGCCGTACGCCGCCGTCGCGCCGATGAGCGGCGCCCCGCGCACCAGCATGGCGCGGATCGCATGTGCCGCTTCGTCGACGGTGATGAGCCGCACGGTACGCAACTCGAACGGCAGGCGGGTTTGGTCGATGATGCCGACGCCGGCGCCATCGGCCTCGAGCCAGATGCTCCGCATGGCCTGGCCCGCGACTTTCATCGACCTACGCCTTGCGCCTCTTGCTCTTGCCCGCCGGACGCAGAACGCGGCCGGCGACGGCGTCGAGCTTCTTCAACAGCTTCGGATCGCGCTTTTCGGGCGCGGTGATCAGCGCGTGGTCGAGCGCATGGTCGCAACCCCGTGGACACCGCGCGGCGTCGCCGGCGATCAACGGCACCACTGCCTTGATCAGCGCCTTGGCCTTGTCGGCGTTCGCGAGCAGCGTCGCGACGATCATGTCGACGCTGACTTGATCGTGATCCGGATGCCAGCAATCGAAATCGGTCACCATCGCGACGGTGGCGTAGCAAATTTCGGCTTCGCGGGCGAGCTTGGCCTCGGGCAGATTGGTCATGCCAATGACGTCGCAGCCCCATTGGCGATAAAGCAGGCTTTCGGCCAGCGTCGAGAATTGCGGACCCTGCATCACCAGATACGTGCCGCCGCGGGCGATCTTGATCGCCGATGCGCTGGCCGCCGCCGCGAGGTGACCGCCGAGTCGGCCGCACACCGGATGCGCCATCGAGATATGCGCGACGCAGCCGGTGCCGAAAAAGCTGCTATGGCGCCCGTGCGTGCGGTCGATGAATTGATCGGCCAGCACGAAGGTGCCGGGGGGCAGGTTTTCGCGGAACGAGCCCGCGGCCGACAGCGAGATCAGATCGGTCACGCCGGCCCGCTTCAGCACGTCGATATTGGCGCGGTAGTTGATTTCGCTTGGCGGAATCGGGTGGCCGCGGCCGTGGCGCGGCAGGAAAACCAGATCGACACCGCCAAAGGTACCGAAGCACAACGCGTCGGACGGCTGGCCGAACGGCGATTTCATCCGCCGCCAGGCGACGCCGGTCATGCCGTCGATCTGGTAAAGCCCGCTGCCGCCGATGATGCCGATGACGCGTCCGGTCATTGCGGCTCCCCCGAAGTTCCGGGCGCAGTCAACCAGCCCGGCGGCGCGCCAACAACCGGAATCAGTGCTCGACGTCGGACCAGACGCGCCGCTTGGCGCCGTAGAGCACGCCGGTCATCGCCAGCAGGAACAGCACGACCTTGGCGCCGGTGCGCTTGCGCTGTTCCATCGTCGGATCCGACGCCCAGGCCAGGAAGGTCACGACGTCATGCGCTTCCTGCTGCAAGGTCGCCTTGGTGCCGTCGGCGTATTGCACCGTATTGTCCTGCAGCGGCTGCGGCATCGCGATCACGTGGCCGGGGAAGTAGGCATTGTAGTTGCCGCCGGTGGGTGGCATCTGGAAGCCCTTCGGCGGCTCGCGGAAGCCGGTCAGGATGCCGTAGACGTAGCGCGGCCCGCCGGCGCGCGCCTTGATGATGTCCGACAGATCAGGCGGCGCCTTGCCGAGCGACGCGGCGGCGGCGGCCTCGTTCGGGAACGGCGCGGGGAAATGATCCGACGGGCGCGCCGGACGCTTCATCGGCTTGCCGCTCTTGTCGATGTCGTCGACCTGCTTCTGCGCGGCGATCGCCTTGACCTCTTCCTCGCTATAGCCGAGTCCGCCGGGACCCTCGAGGTCGTCATAGGTCACCAAGTTCATCGAATGGCAGGTCGAGCAGACCTGGCTGTAGATCTGGAAACCGCGCTGCAAGGCGGCGCGATCGAAGGTGCCGAACGGCCCTTCGAATGACCACGACACGTTGGGCAGCGCCGGCGTCGCCTCGTCGGCCTGAGCGCGCGCCGGCTGCGCCGGTTGCGCCAGCATCGCGGCGGCGGCCACCGCGCCCGCGAGCAGCGCCGGGATCACCAGACGCGGCCTCATGGCTTGGCCCGCGCCGCAGCGGCGCCGGCGAGCGCCCCGCCGCGTTTCTTCAAGACGGCCTCGGCGATGCTCGGCGGCAACGGCAAGGGCCGCTCGAACCAGCCGATCAACGGCATCAGTACGATGAAATGGAAGAAGTAATAGAACGTGCCGATACGGCCGACCACGATCCACCAGCCCTCTGGCCGGTGCGCGCCGACGGCGCCGAGCACGAAGGCGTCGATCACCAGCAGCCAGAACACCCACTTGTAGACGGGGCGGAAATAGGCGCTCCGCACCTTCGACGTGTCGAGCCAAGGCACGATGAACAGAATGAAGATCGAACCGAACAGCGCGCAGACGCCGAGCAGCTTGCTCGGGATCGAGCGCAGGATGGCGTAGAACGGCAGCAGGTACCATTCCGGCACGATTTCCGGCGGCGTCTGCATCGGGTTGGCCGGGATATAGTTCTGCGGATCGCCCAGCGCGTTCGGGAAATAGAACACGAAGATCGCGAAGATGATCAGGAACACGCTCAGGCCGAACATGTCCTTGTAGGTGTAATACGGATGGAACGGCACGCTGTCCTGCGGGCCCTTGCGGTCGATGCCGAGCGGATTGTTGGAGCCGTGCTGGTGCAACGCCAGGACGTGCAATACCACCACGCCGAGGATCACGAACGGCAGCAAGTAGTGGAGCGCGTAGAAGCGGTTGAGCGTCGGATTGCCGACGGCGAAGCCGCCCCACAGCCAGGTCACGATGTCCTTGCCGACGCCGGGGATCGCCGAGAACAGGTTGGTGATGACGGTCGCGCCCCAGAAGCTCATCTGGCCCCACGGCAGCACGTAGCCCATGAAGGCCGTCGCCATCATCAGCAGGACGATGACGACGCCGAGCATCCACAACAGCTCGCGCGGATTCTTGTAGGAGCCGTAATAGAGGCCGCGGAACAGATGGATGTAGACGACGATGAAGAAGAACGACGCGCCGTTCATGTGGATGTAGCGGATCAGCCAACCGTAATTGACCTCGCGCATGATGCGCTCGACCGACTGGAAGGCGTCGCCCGTATTGGGGTCGTACTGCATCGCCAGGAAGATGCCGGTGGCGATCATGATCAACAGCATGGCGCCGGCGAGCGAGCCGAAATTCCACCAGTAGTTCAGGTTCTTCGGCGTCGGGTATTCGTTGAGCTCGTGATCGAGATAGCTGAACACCGGCAGGCGGTGATCGATCCATTGCACGAGCTTGTTCTGCGATACCGCCATGACGCCGCCTCAAATCTGCTCGATCGAGTTGAATTCCCAGGTCGTGTTCGGCGGGTTCTCGCCGATCCGGACGGTGGTGTCGTTGACGAAGTGATAGGGCGGCACCGGCAGGTTGTACGGCGCGGGCACGCCGCTGAAGACGCGGCCAGACAAATCGTAGCGTGAGCCATGGCACGGGCAGAAATAGCCGCCGGGCCAGGCCGGGCCGAGGCTGCCGCCCAATTGCGGCGTGAATTCGGGAATGCAGCCGAGATGGGTGCAGATGCCGACCAGCACCAGATATTCCGGCTTGATCGAGCGGTGCCAGTTGGTGGCGTAAGGCGGCTGCTGCAACGCTTCGGATTTCGGATCGCGCAGCAGGCTCGTGTCGCTCGACGATTGCAGCTTGGTCAGCTCGGCGGGCGTGCGGTGCACGATGAAGATCGGCCGCGAGCGCCAAATCACGAGAATCTGCTGGCCCGGCTGTAGGCTCGACAGATCGACGTCGATCGGCGCGCCGGCGGCCAACACGTCGCGCGCCGGATTCATGCTGGTGATCAACGGCCAGATCGTGCAGGCGGCGCCGACGCCGAGAAGCGCATTGCCGGCGATTACCAGGAAGTCGCGTCGCGACCCGCCCGACGCGTGTGCGCCAGCCATATGCGAATGCGCCGAATCCGCCATCAATCCCCTCTTTCGCCCGCGCTCGAAGCCCGCGCGCAAGCTACAGGCTAAAACGAAAGCTTCTATGCGACATCCTGCCGCACGAACGGCGGAAATCCCAGCCCGCGGGCCGCGCGCGGGCCTTGCCAAGGCGACAAATTCGTCCCCAAGGTGCGGCCATGCGCCTCGCCCTCTACGAGCCCGACATTCCGCAAAACGCGGGGGCGATCCTGCGGCTCGGCGCGTGCTTTGGAGTCGCCATCGACATCATCGAGCCGTGCGGATTCGTGCTTGACGACCGCCGGCTCAAGCGCGCAGCGATGGATTACCTCGCCCAGGTCGAGATCGCGCGGCACGCGTCGTGGGCTGCGTTCCGGCAAGCGCGGCCCGACCGGCTGGTGCTGCTTTCGACCAAGGCGCGCCTCCCCTATCATCGCTTCGCCTTCACTCGCGACGACGTGCTCCTGCTCGGACGCGAAACCGCGGGCGTACCGCCGGAGGTCGCCGACGCCGTGGATGCCAGCGTGCTGATTCCGATGCGGCCGGGCTTGCGCTCGCTCAACGTCGCGCTCGCCGCTGCGTTAGTGCTTGGCGAGGCGCTGCGGCAGACGGCGTTGCTGCCCGAGACGTCGCCGTGAGCGACGCGGCGCAGCAGCAGGCGGAGGCGACGCGCTGGTTCGAGGAATTGCGCGACCGGCTGTGCGCCGTGTTCGAGGCGATCGAGGACGAATACGCGTCGGCGCGGCCCGAAGAAGGCGCCGCCGGCCGCTTCGTGCGCACGCCCTGGCAGCGTGAAGGCGGCGGCGGCGGCACGATGGCGCTGATGCACGGCGGCGTATTCGAGAAAGCCGGCGTCAACGTCTCGACGGTATGGGGCGAGTTCTCGCCCGAGTTCCGCGCGCAAATTCCCGGCGCCGCGAACGATCCGCGCTTCTGGGCGGCCGGCATCTCGCTGGTCGCGCATCCGCGTTCGCCCCTCGTCCCCGCCGCACATCTCAACACGCGGCACATCCGCACGACCAAGGCGTGGTTCGGCGGGGGCGCTGATTTGACGCCGGTATTTCCCGAGGAATCCGACACACGCGATTTCCATGCCGCGCTCGAAGCCGCCTGCACGGCGCACGACCCCGCCTATTACCCGCGCTTCACGGCGTGGTGCGACGAGTATTTCTTCCTCAAGCACCGTAACGAACCGCGCGGCGTCGGCGGCATCTTCTACGACGATCTGGCGACCGGCGATTGGAACCGCGATTTCGCCTTCACCCGCGCCGTCGGCGAGACCTTTCTGCGCATCTATCCGCGGCTGGTACGGCGGAACATGCTGCGACCGTGGACTAACGAGCAGCGCCAGGCGCAGCTGGTCAAGCGCGGCCGCTATGTCGAGTTCAATTTACTCTACGATCGCGGCACGCTGTTCGGGCTCAAGACCGGCGGAAACGTCGAGGCGATCCTGATGTCGCTGCCGCCGGCGGTGAAGTGGTCCTGAGATTCATTCGCTTTCTTCCGGCGGCTTGCGCCGGCCGAAACACGCGAGCAACAACACGTCGTAGGTTCCTTTCAGTCCGCCGGCGATCAGCACCGGCCAACCGAACGGCGTCAACGCCAGCAGCCAGCCAGCGAGCGCCGGCGCCACCGCAGCGACCAAGCTGCGCGGCACGGCGGTGACGCTGGCAGCCCCCGCGTGCTCGGCGGGCGTCACCACCGCCATGACGTAGCTGCTGCGTGCCGGCACGTCCATCTGCGACAGCGCGCAACGCACCAGCCACAAAGCCACCACCAGCCACAGCTTGGGCGCGAAGGCCATCGCGATCAGGCACAGATTCGACGGGAAATGCGTGAACACCATCGTGTTGATCAAGCCGATGCGCTTGGCAAGACGGCCGGCGGCGACGAATGACGCGGCCGACGCGAGACCGCTCCAGAAGAAGATCGTGCCCGCCACCGCCAGCGACAGGCCGAACCGCTCGAACAGCCAGAGCGCGAGCAGCGACTGCACCACCAGCCCGCCGCCGAAGGCGTCGAGGCTGAATAGCGCCGCCAGGCCGAAGACGATGTTGCGCGACGGACCGAGCGGCGGCATCGGCTTGTCGGGCTTGGCGTCGAGACTCGCAGGCAAGCGGCGATAAAGATGATAGGTCGCCAGGCCGAGCAGCGCGTAGAGACCGAACATCCAGCGCAACGCATCGATCGCATCGAGACCGAGCCAGCCGTGCACGAGGTCGGGCAAGCCAGCCGCCAGCGAGCCGACGGCGCCGACCAAGGAGCCGATCAGGCTATAGAGCACGAAGGCGTTGGTGCGCGCCTTCGCCGGCGCTGCTTCGGCGAGCAGCGCCTGTTCCAGCGGCAAGAACAGGCTGACGTCGCTGGGCGACGGATTGAGCGTGCCGACAAAGGCAACAACCATCAGCGGCCAGAATTGCGTCGCGGCGACGAAGCCGATGCCGGTGCTGATCATCAACAAGGTCGCGACCACCAGCAACAAACGACGGCCAAACCGATGAGCGGTGAAGCCGACGATGATGGTCGCCGCCGCCGAACCGATCAGCGTCGTCGCGGTGATCAGTCCGATCTGGAAGGCGCCGAAACCGAGCGCCTTGAGATAGACTGGCAGCAGCAAGCTGACATAACCGTCGGCGAAGGCGCGCAGGCCACGCGTCCAATAAAGCGGGTTTGCGGCGGGCGAAACGTCCGCAGGAAGGAACCGCAGCGCCGCCATCACGCCGACAGCGCCAGGGCTTCGCCGACGAGCCCGCCGAGCACCACGACCGCCCAAGGCGGCACGCGCACCCGCAGCAGAATCAACGCGGCGAACGCAAACGCCAGATCGCGCCAGCCGAAAACAGCGCTGACGAACACCGGCCGGTAAAGCGCGGCAAGCAGCAGGCCGACGACCGAGGCGTTCACGCCCTTGAGCGTCGCTTGCATCGCCCGGTTGGTGCGCAGCGCGCTCCAGAACGGCAGCGTGCCGATGATCAGTAGCGAGCCCGGCAGGAAGATCGCGATCAGGGCGATCACGCCGCCGAGCAAACCGCCGGCCGGCGCCTGCATGCTGACGCCGAGGAACGCGGCGAAGGTGAACAGCGGTCCGGGCAGCGCCTGCGCCGCGCCGTAGCCGGCGAGAAACGTATCCTGGCTCACCCAACCTTTCGGCACGACCACCGCGTCCAGCAACGGCAACAACACATGGCCGCCGCCGAACACGAGTGCGCCGGAGCGGTAGAATCCGTCGAACAGTTGCAACGCGCTCGCGCTGCTCACCGTCGCCAGCAATGGCGGCAGCGTCAGCAAGAATACGAAGGCGATCAGCGCCGCGATCGCCAGGCCGCGCGGCACCCGTGGATCGAAGGGCAGCGCCGCTTGACGCGTATCGCCCGGCAGGAACAACCGGCCGGCGACCGCGCCGAATGCAATGGCGGCGAGTTGTCCCCAGGTCGCGGGCAAAACGAGCGCCAGCGCCGCGGCGGCCAGCGCCACGGCGCCGCGCGGCACGTCGTTGGCGAGACGGCGCGCCATCTGCCACACCGCCAACGCCACCACCGCAACCGCAACCAGCATCAAGCCATGCAGCCACGGCACGCCGGCAAGATTGCCGAGATGGGCGATACCATAGCCGAGTCCGCCCATGATCAGCGCCGACGGCAGCGTGAAGCCGAGCCAGGCGCATAGCGCGCCGGGCAAGCCGGCGCGCAGCAGGCCGACCGCGAAACCGAATTCGCTCGATGCCGGCCCCGGCAGAAACTGCGCCAGCGCCAGCAGATCGGCGAAGCCAGCTTCGTCGAGCCACCGCCGTTTGTCGATAAACTCGTTGCGAAAATAGCCGAGGTGCGCGACCGGCCCGCCGAACGAGGTCAGCCCGAGCCGCAAGAAAACGGCGAACACTTCAAGCGAGCTGCTGCGGCCAGACTCGTCAGCCATGCCGCGCCAGCCGCCGTCGCAGCTCGGTGCGGCATCCCGCCGCCGTGGCGCGGAAATCGCCCTTGATCCACCACGCATCGAGCGCCGCGAGCAGCACGCCGACCTCCGGGCCGGGCGCGACCCCGGCGGCGAGCAGATCGCGCCCGCGCAGCGGAAAGCGCGGGCTCTTCCAACTTTGCGCCAGCCGCAACAGCTTGCGCACGCCGTGCGGCCGCGGCCGCGCGGCGGCAGCCAGCAACATGCGATCAACATAGACCGCAGGCCCCCAGCAATAGAGAGCGCGACGCTGCGCCGCGCGATCGGCATCGAGCGCGATGGCCGGCTTGGCGAGCAACGCTTCGAGACGCTCGCGTTGAGCGCCCGACAGCTTGAACCGGTCCGCGACGGTGTCGGCATCGCGCGCGATCAGCGCCGCCAGACGCCGGATCGGATCGGCGGCCGGCTCGATTGCAATCAGGCGGCGAAGCCGCGCCACACCGACGCTCTCCGGCAATAACGCCTTGAGGACGCCATCGGCTTGCATCATGCGCAACGCCGGCAGCGGATCCGGCGCCGCCAGCAGCTTCAGGAACTCGGCGGCGATGCGCTCGGCCGACAAGGTCGGCAGCAAGCGGGCGGCGGCGCGGCAAGCGGCACGCGCGGCGCGGTCGCCGCCGCCTGTACCGTAATGCGCGAAGAAGCGGTAATAGCGCAGCAGCCGCAGCACGTCCTCGCGGATGCGCGTCGCCGGATCGCCGACGAAACGCACCCGGCCGGCCTTGAGATCGGCGAGGCCGCCGACGTCGTCGTAGAGCCGGCCATGGCGATCGAGCGACAGCGCATTCATGGTGAAATCGCGACGTTGCGCATCGGCGGCCCAGTCGGCGCCAAAGGCGACTTTGGCGTGACGCCCGTCGGTCTCCACGTCGCGGCGCAGCGTCGTGATCTCGAACATCCGCTTGGGCGTCGCGGCCGTCACGGTGCCGTGCGCGATGCCGGTCGGCACGGCACGAATCCCGGCCGCGCTCAGCCGCCGCATCACCGCGTCGGGTTCGAGCGGCGTGGCGATGTCGATTTCGCGCGGCAACCGGCCGAGCAGCGCGTCGCGCACCGCGCCGCCGACAAATCGCGGCTCGGCATCGGGCGCCGTCAGGGCGCGCATCACCCGCCGCGTCGCGGCGTCGCGCATCCACGGACGCGGTTTTAGCGTGCGAACCGGACCGGCCATCAGCGCGATCCTTGGGGCGCGATCTGGCCGGGCACGACATGACCGTCCTCGACATGCGGCGGCACATAGGATCCCGCCTGGTTGCCGCCAGTGCCGACGCCGACGACCACCAAGGCGATACCCGCTGCGACCAGACCGCCGACAATGAGCCACGTCCACGGCGTGCTGCGTTCAGCGGCGCGGCCCAAGGTGGAGAGCCAGAGGAAATAGATCGCGGTCGGGGCGAGCAGCGGCAGGAGAATGGTGAGCGCCACCCGGATCATGGCGTGCTCACGTCGCCAGCACCTCGGCGAGGTTGACCAGGATGCCGGCGGTCGCGCCCCAGATGTACCGGCTGTCGTGCGTCAGCACGAAATAGGTGCGTACGCCGTTCTTGAGCTCGCGCGTTTCCTGCCGATAGTTGGCGCGGTCCGCAACCAGCGTCAGGGGCACCTCGAAAACCTCCGTCACTTCGCGCGGGTCGGGCATCAATGCGAACGGCAGCGCGAGTAGCGCGACGATCGGGATGATCTCGAATCCAGTGCCGGTGATATAGGTGTCGAGACGGCCAATGACTTCGATGCGGTCGGCCGGCAAGCCGATCTCCTCGCGCGTTTCGCGTAGCGCGGCGGCCACCGCATCGGCGTCCGTCGGCTCGATCCGGCCGCCGGGCAGCGAGACCTGCCCCGCATGCGCGCTCAGCTTCTCGTGGCGTTGCGTCAGCAGCACCGTGAGTCCCGCAGGCCGATCGACGATCGGTACCAGCACCGCCGCCGGCCGCAAGCCGGGCGGCAGCTTTGCGTCGGGACTCAGCACGTGGTCGCCGCGCACCTTCTCGCTGTCGAACGAGCGCATCCCCGGCCGATAGGCGCCGAAGCGCGCGCGCACCGACGCGGCGGTCAATCCGCCGGTCCGATCTTGCCGAGCGGAAAGAATTTCGCGCTGCTCCATATGCCGAATTCCGTTTCGCCCCCGAACCGTTCTTCGCGGCCCAGTTCCATCAGATCGTAGAATACAGGCCGCGCTATGCGGGCTTCCAGCCCGTCACGCACCAGGATATAGGGCACCGGCGTGCGCGTCATCCGGTCCTCGGCGATGCGCAATGGATGCGCCGCATCGAGGATCACAATCTCGTCAACATTGGTGCGGAAGATCAACTGCTGCCGCGCGCCGGGATTGGCGACCTCGAGCGACACGACGACGAACGGTACGTCCTCGACCGCGATACGGCCGCGTTCGGTGGGCGTGGTTAGCCAATATTGCCCGATCGCGTCGCGCTCGAGCGCGCGGCTGAACAGACGGACCAGCGCCATGCGATGGATTGATGAGCTGCGATAGAACCAGCTACCATCGCGGCCGATGCGGATGCCAAAATCGCCGCAATCGCGTCGGGCGGCATTGGCCGGTGGCGGCTTTGCGGCGTCCGCCGCCAACCGTTCGAGCGCGAGAGACGAGGCTTTGTCCATGACCACCCGCGTCCGCAACAGGAGCGTCCGTTGACCGCCACCGATTCGATCGCCGTTACCGCCGGCAGCGACCTCGCGCGGGAGATCGAAGCGCTCGGCGCGCGTCTCGCTGCCGTGCGACAACATATCGGCCGCGTCATCTTCGGGCAGGCCGAGGTCGTCGATCAAGCGTTGATCACCCTGCTCGCCAGCGGCCATACGCTACTGATCGGCGTGCCGGGGCTAGCCAAGACGCGCCTCGTCGAAACGCTCGGCACGGTGCTTGCGCTCGACGACAAACGCGTCCAGTGCACGCCCGATCTGATGCCGGCCGACATCATCGGCTCGGAAGTGCTCGAGGAAAGCGAGAGTGGCCGACGCGGCTTCCGGTTCATTGCCGGGCCGGTGTTCTGCCAGCTGTTGATGGCCGACGAAATCAACCGCGCCAGCCCGCGCACGCAATCGGCGCTGCTGCAGGCGATGCAGGAAGGCCGCGTCTCGGTCGCCGGCCAATATCATCCGCTGCCCAAGCCGTTCCACGTGCTGGCGACGCAAAACCCGCTCGAGCAGGAAGGCACATATCCGCTCCCTGAGGCGCAACTCGATCGATTCCTCCTGCAAATCGACGTCGACTACCCCGACCGTGAAGCCGAGCGGCGCATGCTGATTGCGACCACTGGCGTCGCCGAGGACGAAGCCGCGCCGGTGCTCAACGCCGCCGAGCTGCTGGCGGCGCAGCGGCTGGTGCGCCGCGTGCCGGTCGGCGACAGCGTCGTCGACGCGATCTTGACACTGGTGCGTTCGGGCCGCCCGGGCGACGGCGCCGCCGACGCGGCGCGGACGCATATCGCCTGGGGCCCGGGTCCGCGCGCCAGCCAGGCCTTGATGCTGGCCGTCCGGGCACGCGCGCTGCTCGACGGACGGCTGGCGCCGTCGATCGACGACGTCTTGGCGCTCGCCCATCCGGTGCTGCGTCACCGTATGGCGTTGACCTTCGCCGCGCGTGCGGATGGCGTGGACATGGCACAGGTGATCGACCGGCTGCTGGATCCGTTGCGCTGATGGCCGGGCCGGCGCTGCGTCACCGCGCCGAAGCGGCCTCGCTCGCGCTGCCGCCGTTGCTGATTGCCGCCGAGCGCGTGGCCGCCGCCGTGGTGCAAGGCACGCACGGCCGCCGGCGCACCGGCCAGGGCGAGACTTTTTGGCAATTCCGCCAATACGAGCCGGGCGATCCGGTGACGCGCATCGATTGGCGCGAAACCGCCAAGACGCAACACGTCTACGTGCGCGAGACCGAATGGGAGGCGGCGCAAAGCGTCTATCTCTGGCGTGACGGATCGGGTTCGATGGACTACGCCTCTAACGCCAATTTACCGACCAAGCGCAAACGCGCCGATCTGCTGACGCTGGCGCTGGCGTCGCTGCTGGTGCGCGGCGGCGAGCGGGTGACGCTGATGGGCTCGGGCTTGACGCCCGTCTATGGCCGTGCGGCGCTCGATCGCCTGGCGCTGTTGCTCGCACGCGGCGCGACCGCATCCGACCTGCCGGCTTACGAGAAACTGCCGCGCCACGGCCAGGTGATCTGGATCGGCGATCTGCTGGCGCCGCTCGAAGCAACGGCGACGCTGGTCCTGCGTTATGCCGACGCTGGCCTCAAAGGACATTTGCTGCAAATTCTCGATCCGGCCGAGGAAAGCCTGCCCTTCGCCGGCCGCGTGCGCTTCGAAGGCCTGGAAGACGAGAAGTCCTTGTTGATCAGCCGCGTCGAATCGATCCGCACCGGTTATGCCGAACGCCTGAAACAGCACCGCGACGGATTGGCGGCGCTGACGCGCGGTGTCGGCTGGACCTTCGCGACGCATCGCACCGATCAGTCGCCGCAACATGCGCTGCTTGGTCTCTACCAGATCTTGGCGGAGCGCTAGCGCATGCTGTCGCTCGGTTCCATCGCGTTCGCCGCGCCTTGGCTGTTGGCCGGATTGGCGGCGCTGCCGGTGCTGTGGTGGCTGTTGCGCGTGACACCGCCGGCGCCCAAGCGCATCCGTTTCCCGGCGCTGCGCTTGCTGCTGGGCCTGGCGCCCCCAGAGGAAACGCCGGCGAAAACGCCGCTCTGGCTCATCCTTCTCCGCATGCTGCTGGCCACAGCGGTGATCCTGGCGCTGGCGCAGCCGTTGCTCAATCCACGCACGCCGATCGCCACGACAGGCCCGGTGGTCTTCGCGGTCGACGACGGCTGGGGCGCTGCGCGGCACTGGGACGACATGCGCGCCGCCCTCGACAGATTGATCGACCAGGCCGCACGCGAAGGCCGCGAGATCGTGCTCGTCGACACCGCCGATCCGCCCGGCGGGCACGCCGCGAGCGAATTGTCGCTACTGCGCCCGGCCGACGCGCGGGCAGCGGCTGCAAAGTTGCAGCCGCTGCCCTGGCCGGACGATCGCACCCAGGCGCTGGCACGACTCCAGCGGCTGGGCCTGTCGCACGCGGCCGAGATCGTCTGGTTGAGCGATGGACTCGACGGGGGCGATGCCGCCTCCTTCGCCAGCGGCCTCGTTCGCCTTGGACCGCTGACCGTGATGGGCGCCAGCGGCAACGCCTTGCCGCGCTTGTTGGCGCCGGCGGAGACCGACGACCGGGATCTGACCGCGACGGTCGAGCGCGCCGACCCGAGCCTGCCCGAAACGCTGACGCTACGCGCGCTCGGCGAAGACGGACGGTTGCTGGCACGACGGACGGTGACCGTTCCGGCCAGCCAAGGTTCGATCGTCGCACACATCTCGATGCCGACCGAGTTGCGCAACCGGGTCGCGTCGATCGCGATCGAGAACGAAGCCTCGGCCGGCGCCGCTCTGCTGCTCGATGAGCGCTGGAAACGGCGGCCGGTCGGCATCGTCGCGCACCGCGACGCGGCGCAGCCGCTGCTGAGCGGCGCCTATTATCTCGACAAGGCTCTGTCGCCGTTCAGCGAGGTGCGGACCGGCGACGTCGCCACCCTGATCAAAGGCGGCATAGCCGTGCTCGCGTTGCCCGATAGCGCGACGCTGAGCGACGGCGACCGCCAAGCGATCACCGGATGGCTCGACAAAGGCGGCACCGTCGTACGCTTCGCCGGTCCGCATCTGGCAGCCAAGCCCGACGATGCGCTGCTCCCGGTGCGCCTGCGCAGCGGCGACCGCGCGCTCGGCGGCGCACTGTCGTGGGAACGGCCGGCGAAACTCGCGCCGTTCGCCGCCGATAGCCCGTTCACCGGCCTGACGATACCCGGTGACGTTACCGTCTCGCGCCAGGTTCTGGCCGAACCGACGGTCGATCTCGCGCAAAAAACCTGGGCGCGGCTCGCCGACGGCACGCCGCTGGTCACGGCGGAGAAACGCGGCAAAGGCTGGCTCGTTCTGGTGCATACGACCGCCGATCCGGAATGGTCGAATCTGGCGATCTCAGGACTGATGGTGGCGATGCTCCGCCGCATCGTGGCCGTCAGTCAGGGCATCGCGGGCACGAGCGATAAACCGCTGCCGCCAGTCGAAACTCTCGACGGTTTCGGTCGATTGCACGCGGCACCGGCTACGGCGGCGACCATTCCCGCTGGGGCCGCCGCCAAGACGGTCGCCGGACCGCGCTATCCGCCTGGCTTCTATGGCACCGCCGACGCGCGCGTGGCGCTGAACCTGGCGCCGGCGGTGACGCATTTCGCGCCGCTGACAGCGTTGCCGGCTGGCGTTCGGCGCGAAAATTTCACGCGCAGCACCGAGGTCGATTTCCGGCCGCCGCTCTTGGCGGTCGCGTTGCTGCTGATGCTCGCCGATTTCGTCATCGGTCTCGCGCTGCGTGGCTTGCTGCCACGGATCAGATGGCGCGCAGGCGCGGCGGCGGGCGCGATCGTGTGCGGCGTGGTGTTGTTGAGCGCGCCGGCCGTGCACGCAGCCGGCAACGACGCCGCGGCGATTGCTGGCGCCAGTCAATTCCACCTCGCCTATGTGCGTACCGGCGTCCCCGATGTCGACGCAGAGTCCAAAGCTGGGCTGGTGGGCCTGGCGCATGTCTTGAACGAACGCACGGCCGTCGAAGCGGCCGCGCCGATGGGCATCGATCCCGAAACCGACGATCTGGTGTTCTTTCCGCTGCTTTATTGGCCGGTGGTCGACGGCGAGCGTGCCTTATCGCCGCAAGCGGTCGCGCGCGTGCAGCATTACCTGAATACCGGCGGCATCATCCTGTTCGACACGCGCGACCAAGAGCAGCCGAACGACTTCAGCGCCGCAGCGGTGCAAGCGCGCCTGAAGCGGCTGACCGCCGGCCTGACGATTCCGCCGCTGGTGCCGTTGCCGCCCGACCACGTGCTGACGCGGTCGTTCTACTTGCTGGAAAATTTTCCCGGCCGCTGGAACGGCGGCGAGCTTTGGGTCGAGCCGACGGCAGACGCGGTCAACGACGGCGTGTCGAGCGTCATCGTCGGCGGTAACGAATGGGCCGGCGCCTGGGCGACGGACGCCAACGGCGTGCCGCTCTATGCCGTCGTGCCCGGCGGCGAACCGCAACGCGAGATCGCCTATCGCTTCGGCGTCAACCTGGTGATGTACGCGCTGACGGGCAACTACAAGAGCGATCAGGTGCACGTGCCGGCAATTCTCGAACGGCTGGGACAATGATCGGCTGGGGCCTTGCCACATCGCCGCTGCTGCCGGGGTGGGCGATCGCCGCCTTCGCCGTCGCGGCCGCATTGCTGATCGTATTCGGCGCCTGGCGGCGCGCCCGTGGCACCGTCTGGCGGCTCCTCGCGTGCCTCGCACTGGCGGCGATCGTGATCAATCCATCGCTGGTGAAGGAGACGCGGACGCCGCAGCACGATGTCGCCGCCGTGATCGTCGACGATTCGCAAAGCATGCGCATCGGCCAACGGCAGCAGTACGCCGCGACGGCACTCCAAGCCGTCACCGATCAACTGGCGCACGTACCGGGTCTCGATGTGCGCGTGGTGCA
>JBOHLR010000030.1:0-19434 GCA_050729555.1 Allostellaceae bacterium | reverse complement strand
GCCGCGTCGCGCGTCGCCGGAATTTGCGGCCGCAAGGTCGGCGGCACCAAATTCTCGGGCGCGTGGCCGACGAAGCGCGCGTAGTTGGCGCGGTCGGATTGCAGCGTGCCTTCGTCCTGCTGCCGCCGCGCGCGCGCCGCCTGAAGCCGCGCCTCGGCCTGGGCAACGTCGGTACGCGTCACCAAACCGGAGCGGAATTGCGCCTGGGTCTGGTCGAGCGTCTCTTGCAGGACCTTCTCGCTGTTGCGATCGAGATCGACCACCGACTGATCGCGCAGCACGTCGAGATAGGCCGAAATGACGCTCAATAACACGTTGCCTTCGACCGCGATCAAATGCGCGCGCTCGGACTTCACCGTATCTTCGGCCGCCGCCGTCTTGGCGACCGTCTGGCCGCCCTGATAAACCGGCTGAATCAGCTCGAATTGGAGCGACCGCGGCGTGTTGTAGCCCTCGGGCTGTTGTTGGCTGGTATTCGGCGTGTTCTCGAACTGCTGCTTGCCGATCGCGCCGTTGAATTGCAGCGTCGGCCGCCAACCGGACAGCGCCTGGTTCACGCCTTCGTCGACGGAGCGCAGATTGGCGCGCTCGGCGAGCAGTTGCGGGTTGGTGTTGTATGCGTCGGCGAGCGCCTCCGGCAGCGTCTCGGCCTGCGCCGACAGCGCGCCGAACGTCAACGCCGGAAGCAACGCGAGGATGATGCCGCGTCGCATCGCCGCGCGCTCAGAACGCAAAGTTGGGTGTCGGCTGGTAGCCCGGAATATAGGGCGTGCCGGCATCGAAAACCGGGCGGCGCGACAACACGCCGTCGATCGACGTCATCACTTCCGCCTCACCCATTTGCTGACCGGGCTTGCGGATGACGCCGACAAGCCGGCCGCCTTCGAGCAATTGCATGCGCAAGGCCTCGGGCACCTCGACCGCGGCGCCGGCCAGAACGATCACGCTGTAAGGCGCACCAGGTCCATGGCCGCGTTCGAGCGCACCTTGCACAATCTGCACATTGGCGCAGCCGAGCGCCGCGAGATGCTGACGCGCAGCAGCAGCAGCCGCTGAATCGGATTCCAGCATGGTCACCTGGCCGGCGAGCCGCGCGACGATCGCGGCGGCGTAACCGCTCGGATCGCCGATCACCAGCACGCGGTCCGTCGAGGCGATTTGCACGAATTGCAGCAGCCGGGCCAACGCCCTCGGCTCGATGAGCCAGCGGCCGCCGCCGAGCGGCAGGTCTTCGTCGATGCAGGCGACGCCACGCAGCGCCTCGGGCACGAAGCGTTCGCGCGGCACCGCGCCAAACGCATCGAGCACGCGGCTGTCGGTAACCGCATTGGTGCGCAACTGGCCCTCGACCATGGCCAGGCGCGCTGCATGGAAATCGAATTGAGTCATAGGATGGATGAAGGTCAGCCGCTAATGGTCTTGATAATCCAATTTTAGCGGCAGTGCGGCGCCGCGACAATCGCAGAGTCGTCTCGGCATTGCGCCCAGCGGGCGGAAACGCCTATATGTCGGGCCGCGACGCGCCGGCCGGATGGCAGAGTGGTTATGCAGGGGACTGCAAATCCCCGTACAGCGGTTCGATTCCGCTTCCGGCCTCCACGCGGTTCCGGTTTGGACTCGTTAACCGGGCGCATGTATATGATGCGGCCCTATTCGGGGGTAGCTCAGCGGTAGAGCAACGGACTGTTAATCCGTCGGTCGTCGGTTCGATCCCGACCCCCCGAGCCACTTTCAAGCCATGAGGTCGAACGGTTCGCCCGCTCGACCTTGGGCTCGCCGCGGGACAGCCCGCCGGGCTTTCCCTCCGAGCGCGATCGACAGGAGCGATCTTTTGTCGACAACACCGCCAGCGAATTTTCATTTCGTGCGCGATTACCAGAAGCTGGTCACCGACCTGCTCGCGCAATTTCCGGTCGACGAAGCGATGGCGCGCGCCGTCGGCGGCAGCTTCGAGCGTTTCGGCGCGATCGAAGGCGCGGTTCTGTATTGGGCCGGCTTGCGCGACGGCATGTCACTCGTCGATTTCGGCTGCGGCAGCGGCCGGCTCGCCTGGGTCCTGGGCAAGCTGTCGATCAAGCTCGACTATCTCGGTATCGATATCGACCAGCATCTGCTCGATTACGGAAAAACGAAATCGCCGCCGCATTTCCGCTTCGCCTTGAGTCAGGCGCTGAGCGTTCCGGCGCCGGACGCGTCGGCCGACATGATGTGTGCATTCAGCGTGTTCACGCATCTCCGTCACACCGAAACGTTCCTCTACCTGCGCGACATGCATCGCGTGCTGCGCCCCGGCGGCACATTGGTGTTCTCGTTCCTCGAATTCGCGCTGCCGGCGCACTGGAAGACCTTCACCGACACCACCGCTGCCGAACTGCATGGCGGCGCGCCGCACCTCAACCAATTCATCGAGCGCAACGCGATCGACGTCTGGTGCGAGAAGTTGGGCTACGAGCGGGTGTCGTTCATCGACGGCACAGCGGCGCCGTGGGGCGAGCCCGGCGCGCTGGGCCAGTCGACGGCGATCCTGCGCCGCCGGTGACACCAGCGTTCGGCGGATGAGCGCCTAGCGCTTCACCTCCGGATCCTCGCCGCGGCTGCGGCTCCGACCCGTCCGTTCCGCCTTTTTCAGCGACTTGCGTTCACCGCCGGCGAGCGCGGCCTCCGCCTCGCGGGCTTTTTTCTCGACTGGGCCGCTTTGCGCGAAAGCCTGCTGCTCGCGATTGAATTCGCGCGCCGCCGTGCGATTGCCTTCACCCTCGTTCGCCTGTTGGATCGGCGTAACGCTGTGCTCGCGACGCTCGGCCTCAAGCCAGTGATCGAGCGCGCGGCCGGTCGGCCGGCCTTCTTTTTCCCACAGTTGGTAAGCCCATTCCCTGATCCGTCTCTTGTCGTTCATGATGCGCTCCGTTAGCCCCCGGGGCGGCGCTCCGCCCCTAGAAATAACTGCTGCGGCAATTTTTGGTTGCGGCGAGCGGCGCTTAGCGCCGCGCCGGCAAAAGCTGCTTGATGCGCGCCGACAGGCCATGACGGAAACGCTCGCGGCGCACGACGCTGTCGCTCTCGACCCAGTTGAGCTGCACCACGCGGCGCGGTCCGTTGGTCGGATGATGGCCGTGCCATGAGTGCGGCGTGACCAGGAATGCGAGCAGCGTGCCGGCGGCCGGCGGCACTTCGGCGACCATGTCGTCGAGGCTCGCATCGGAGCGCAATAGCCGCAGTCGCCCGCCCGGCGCTTCCCACGCCTCGTTCATATAGACCAGCACGGTGATGATCTTGGTCGTGCTGTCGGTATGGATGCGTCCGTCCTTCGCCTGGGCCTGGCCGCGCACCGTCACCATCGTCGGCCGCCCGGCGAGATCGATTTCGAATTTGCGCGCGAACGCGTCGCGCATCGCCGGCCCCTCGATCTCGGCGAGAAAGTCGCGGAAGGCGGGTCCATAGGTCGCGTCGGCGACCGGAAAGCTGCCTGGCCGGTCGAGCTTGGGATAATCGGCAGACAACGCGCCGCGCACCGCCGCCGGCACGAAACCGGGAACGATCAGATACGGAAACGGATCGGCCTCGATCTTGGTGCGTTCGAACGCATCGAGATCGATGAAACGAAGCCGCTCCTTAGTGTCAATCGCGGTCATGGACGGATCATACCGGCGTGCTTGAGCCAGCACCAGATTTGGTTGGAACCGACACCCCGCCGGACCGTTGCCTTGCGATGAGAACTCGCTGGGTCAAAACGTTCGCGAGCGTTGCCACGGTGCTTGCCCTGGCCGCCACGAGCAGCGGCGCGTTTGCGCAAAGCGCAAAACCGCCGGACATGACGCCACCCGACAAATATGGCCCGCCAATCAGCGGCGGCAATCCGCCGCAGGGACAGCCACAACCCGGGCCGGGCGACGATAGCGGCTCGCTGAGCAATCATCTGTCCGGCTCGGGCGGCGTCGTGACGCCGCCGCGAACCGGCGACAAGGGAGTCATTCCGTCGCCGGATGCGGGACCCAATGCGATGCCGGTGATTCCGCCGGGCAACTCGAACGGTAACGGCAACAGCGAACCGAAATAACGGCGAACGCGGACAGCGCCGCTCGACGAGCACCGTCCCGCCTCTTAGAGTGCGCGGCCATGAAAAAATTCGCCCGCGTCCGTATCCTGCGCAAGCGCACCGGCTATCGAGGCCACTTCCGGGTCGACGTCTATACGCTGCGCCACCGGCTCTATCGCGGTGGCTGGAGCGCCACGATGACGCGCGAGGTGTTCGAGCGCGGCCGCACCGTCGGCATCGTGCTTTATGACCCGCGGCGCGACGCGCTGGTGCTGGTCGAACAGTTCCGCCTGGCCGCCCATCTGGCCGGCCGGCCGGGTTGGGAGATCGAGATCGTCGCCGGCATCGTCGACAAGGACGGCGAAAGCGCGGCGGACGTGGCGGTACGCGAGGCGTTCGAGGAGGCGGGGCTCGCCGTGCTCGGCCGTCCCGTGCGCGCGTTCAAGGCGCTGACCACGCCCGGCGGCTCGAGCGAGACCTTCGAGGTGTTCTGCGGCCGCGTCGATTCACGCGACGCCGGCGGGATTCACGGCTTGGCCGACGAGCACGAGGATATCAAGGTCGTGGTGAAATCCTTCGCGCAGGTCCAACGCCTGATCGCACACGGCAAGATCCAGAACGGTCCGTCGCTGCTCGCGCTCTACTGGTTCGCGGCCAACCGCGCGCGCTTGCGCCGACATTGGCCGCGCCGCTGACTTGAACGAACCGGGTTAAGCCGCCGAGCGCGGCTTATTGGTCTCGTCGCGCTGTTCTTCGGCGCGCACCGGGACGAGTTCCGCCGTGCCGCGATAGTGACCCGGCCGAAACAGGCGCGCGGCCAAGAGCACGACCAGCACCGGAACGATCCAAGCGAGGCCGATAGCGTTGAAGGCGTTAACGTGATCGAGGATCCAGTGCCACATAATGCTCTACCCTCCCCCCGATGGAAGTTTCTAGGCACCGACGCCGAAGACTATCCCCCCAAATTGCTTACGGCCGCCAAGGCGTTCCGATGATCGGAATTCCGTTCTGATCGATCGGCGCGCCTGCGCCATTACGCGGCGTAAACGGACCGTCGGTCGGCGTCGGCGGATTGCCAGCACATCCCGCCAGCAACACCGCCACGATCGCCAAGGCTATGACGCCCGCCGACCGCGCAAACACGGCCCTAGAATGCGAGGAGCCGGGGTTGATTGCAAGAGGCGACTCACTATAGTCACCGCTGCCACAGACCCGGCCGCCCTCCCATGCTCAGTCCCGCCATCCGCAACGGCTTCATCGAAACCATCGGCAACACGCCGATGATCCGGCTGCGCAAGGCGTCGGAGATGACCGGCTGCGAAATCCTGGGCAAGGCGGAATTCCTCAATCCCGGCGGCTCGGTGAAGGATCGCGCGGCGCTTTATATCGTCAAGGACGCCGAGACCCGCGGCCTCTTGAAAACCGGCGGCACCATCGTCGAGGGCACCGCCGGCAACACCGGCATCGGCCTCGCGCTCGTCGGCAATGCGCTTGGCTATAAGAGCGTCATCGTCATGCCCGAGACGCAGAGCCAGGAAAAGAAAGACATGCTGCAGCTGTGCGGCGCGGACCTGCGGCTGGTGCCGGCGGTGCCCTATACCAATCCAATGAATTACGTGCGCTATTCCGAGACGCTGGCAAAAGAGGTCGCGGCGCAATCGCCGCGCGGCGCGATCTGGGCGAACCAATTCGACAACGTCGCCAACCGGCGGGCGCACATCGAGACGACCGGACCCGAAATCTGGGAGCAAACCCAAGGCAAATGCGACGCCTTCGTCTGCTCGGTCGGCACCGGCGGCACGCTCGCCGGCGTCGGCATCGCCCTCAAGGAGTTCAACCGCAAGGTGAAAATCTATCTCGCCGATCCGATGGGGTCGGCGATCTATTCCTGGTACGCGAAGCACGAGCTCAAGGCCGAAGGAACCTCGATCACCGAAGGCATCGGCCAGGGCCGCATGACCAAGAACCTCGAAGGCGCGCCGCTCGACGGCTGGTTCCAGGTCACCGACGAGGAGATGCTGCCGGTTCTGTTCGATCTGGTCACCGACGAAGGGCTGATCCTCGGCGGCTCGACCGGAATCAACATCGTCGGCGCCATCAAGGTGGCGAAAGAACTCGGTCCTGGCCACACGATCGTCACCATCCTCGCCGATTACGGCACGCGTTATCAGTCGAAACTGTTCAATCCCCAGTTCCTGCGCGAAAAAAACCTGCCGCTGCCGAGTTGGATTCCGGAGGTATAAGGTGGCCGCCGCTTACGGCCATCCCGAAGCGCTGATCGAAACCGCGTGGCTCGCGGCGCATCTGAACGACAGCAAACTCCGCATTCTCGACGGCAGCTTCACGCTGCCCAATGTGCGTCCGAGCGGGCCAGAGCTTTACGCCCGCCAACATATTCCGGGCGCGGTCTTCTTCGATATCGAGGAGATCCGCGACACCGCCAACCCCCTGCCCCACATGCTGCCGGACGAAAAGATTTTCGCCGCAACGATGCGCAAGCTCGGCGTCGGCAGCGAGCACAAGATCGTCGTCTACGATGCGTTCGGCTTGAATTCGGCGCCGCGCGTCTGGTGGACGCTGCGCGTCTTTGGCCACACGGACGTTGCCGTGCTCAACGGCGGCTTGCCAAAGTGGCTGGCCGAAGGCCGTGCGGTCACCGCCCACGTGCCGAAATTCCCGTCGGCGACATTCAACGCGAAACTCGACAAAAGCCGCGTGCGCGACAAAGGGCAGATGCTGGCGAACCTCGTATCGAAACGCGAACAGGTGATCGACGCCCGAAGCGCTGGGCGATTTACCGGCGAGGCGCCCGAGCCCCGCGCTGGTTTGCGCGGGGGCCACATTCCCGGAAGTTTCTCTCTGCCCTCGGATCAATTGATCGACAAGACAACGCGCATGGTTTTGCCGGCTGACGCGTTGGCCGCTAAGTTCCGTGCGGCCGACCTCGATCCTGCGAAGCCGACGGCGACGAGCTGCGGCTCGGGCGTTACCGCTTCGGCGCTTGTCTTCGGCATGTATCTGCTCGGCTGGCCGGAGCCCGCCGTCTACGACGGTTCGTGGTCGGAATGGGGTTTGCCCGGCGACACGCCGGTCGCGACTGGCGCGCCCTGAACGGTGCTTACCAGAGCCAGCTGGTGACGTTGTCGTACGGCTCGGCATGGCCGACGAACTTCAGGCCCTTGACGCACCGGACGATGAACCAGATTAGCGTCAGAAACAGAATCAATCCGCCGATCAGGATATGCAGCGTGATGATGCCGATCACGCCATAGAGCAAGCCGATCCAGAAAGTGCGGATCTGGAACCGGTAATGCGTCCGCACCCAGTCGGGTCCGTCATGGCGATAGATATAGGCGACGATCACGCCGATGAGATGCGTGACCTGAATGATCAGGCCGACGAGATAGAGAATGTAAACGGTGGTGGCGGTGCGGCCTTGCGCCGGATCGCGGCCAGCAACGATCGCTTGCGTCATCGAACCCCCTCGGCGGCCCCGCCGCCGCGCCGCTCAAGCGTTACGCGCCCGGTGGCCCGCGTTCAAGCGGCTTGGCGCTAAACCCCTTCCGGTTCGGGCGCCGTGCCGGCCGCGGCTTCGGCCGCTTTGGAATGATCCGCCCCAACCAGCATGTAGACCGCCGGCACGACGAACAGCGTAAACAGCGTACCGATGGCGATGCCCGATGCGATCACCAGGCCCATCTGAAAGCGCGAGACCGCACCGGCGCCGCCGGCGAAGATCAGCGGCGCCACGCCGAGCACCATCGCCGCGGTGGTCATCAAGATCGGCCGCAGCCGGATGCCCGCCGCCTGCTCGATCGCTTCGCGCTTCGACTTGCCCTGCTGCTGCAGCACGTTGGCGAAGTCGACGATCAGGATGCCGTGCTTGCTGATCAGGCCCATCAGCGTGACGAGGCCGACCTCGGTATAGATGTTGAGCGTCGCGCCGCCAATACCGGTGCTGATGAAGATCAACGCGCCGGCGATCGACATCGGCACCGAGACCAGAATGATGAAGGGGTCGCGGAAGCT
The DNA here is from genome assembly GCA_050729555.1 of Allostellaceae bacterium. Lineage (GTDB taxonomy): Bacteria > Pseudomonadota > Alphaproteobacteria > ATCC43930 > CGMCC-115725 > REEB95. The sequence goes on along the minus strand of JBOHLR010000030.1, from coordinate 11,369 downwards.
TTCAAACAGCGCCGCCAATGCCAGGAAGATGATGATCAGGGCGAAGCCGAAAGTGACGACGAACCCCCCGGTTTCCTGGATGTATTGCCGCGACGTGCCGGCATAGTCGATGGAATAGCCGGGCGGCAACGTGCGGTCGGCGAGGCTCTTGAGCGCGGCGAGCGCATCGCCCATGGCGACGCCGGGCAAGGTGACGCCCTGGATGGTCGCGCTGTTAAGCTGCTGGAAGTGGTTGATCGATTCGGGGATCGCTTCCGTCTCGATGTGCGCAATGGTCGACAACGGGACTACTGATCCGTCCGACGCCTTGATGTAGTAGTGAAGTAGCTGATCGGGATTGAGGCGCGATACCTGCGCGACCTGCGGGATCACCTTATACGAGCGGCCTTGCAGATCGAAATAATTGACGTAACCGCCGCCGAGCATCGACGACATCGCCGCGCCGACGTCGCTCATCTTCAGGCCGAGGTCCGCGGCCTTGTCGCGATCGATGACGATGGTCGCCTGCGGCAGATCGACCCTGAGGTCGGTGTCGAGAAACATGAACAGACCGGTCTTCAGCGCCTCGTGCAGGAAATCCTGCGACACGGTATTGAGCCGGCCGAATGGCTCCGTCGTTTGAATGACAAATTGGATCGGCAAGCCAAAGCTGCCGGGCAGCGGCGGCGGCTGGAACGCGACCGCGTTGATACCGGCGATATGAGCAAGCTGTTGCTGCACCACCGGCTGCAACTCGTTCGAGGTGCGTGAGCGCTCATCCCATGGCGTCAGCACCATGCCGGCGATCGATTGACCGGGCGTATCGAGCTGGAAGACGTGCGCCGTCTCGGGGTGCGATGCGAAGGTTTGATACACCTGACGCGAGTACAGCAGCTTTTGATCCAAGGTCGCGTCGGCCGCCGGCCGCGAGGATTCGATGACGACGCCCTGGTCTTCGATCGGCGCCAACTCGGTTTTCGCGCCGGTGTAGAGAAAATAGATGCTGCCGAGCACGATGGCCGCGAGCGTCGCAGTCACCGGCAGGAAATTGAGACTGCCGTGCAGCCGCCGTTCGTAGGCGCCGCGCAGTCGCGTGAAATTACGGTCGATGAATTCGGTGAAGCGCGCCTGCCAACCATGGCCGAGCTCGGCCGGCGGCTTCAGCAGCCGCGACGTCATCATCGGCGACAGCGTCAGCGCGACGATCGCCGAAACCGTCACGGCGCCGACGAGCGTGAAGGCGAATTCAGTGAACAGCGCGCCGGTCAAGCCGCCCTGGAAGCCGATCGGGATATAGACCGCGACCAGCACGGCGGTCATGGCGATGATCGGGCCGCCCAGCTCGCGCGCGGCACGGATCGCCGCCGCCATGGGCTTCATGCCCTCTTCCAAGTGACGATTGACGTTTTCGACCACGATGATGGCGTCGTCGACGACGAGACCGATTGCGAGCACCAGCGCCAGCAGCGTCAGCAGATTGATCGAGAAACCGAACATCTGCATCATCGTGAAGGTGCCGATCAGCGACAGCGGGATCGCGATCGTCGGGATCACCACCGAACGCACCGAACCGAGGAACAGGAATACCACGGCGGTGACGATCAGCAGCGCTTCGACCAAAGTGTGGATCACTTCGCTGATCGCGCTGTTCACGAACTTGGTCGAATCGTAGACGATCGTGCCTTCCAGGCCCTGCGGCAGCTGCGCCTGGATACCGGGGAAGACGTTGCGGATGCCTTTGGTGACGTCGAGCAGGTTGGCCGACGGCGCGACCTGGATGCCGATATAGACGGCGCGCTGACCGTCGAAACCGACTTGCGAATCGTAATCGTCGGCGCCAAGCGTGACGTTGGCGATGTCCTTGAGCCGGACGATGGCGCCGCCCGACTGCTTGATCACCAGGTTCTTGAATTCGTCGACGCTGTGCAGATTGGTCGAGGCGCTGAGGTTCACCTGGACCATCTGGCCCTTGGAGTTGCCGATACCCGAGATGTAGTCGTTCTGCGACAAGGCCTGCGACACGTCGGCGCCGGTGAGGCCGTAGGCCGCGAGCTTCGCCGGATCGAGCCAGGCGCGCAGCGCGAAGGTGCGGCCGCCCAGAATCTCGGCGGTCTGCACCCCGGACACTGCCTGGAGTTTGGGCTGCACGACGCGCACTAGGTAATCGGTGATCTGGTTCGGTGCCAGCACCTTGCTCTTGAAGCCCAAGTACATGGCGTCGAAGGTCTGGCCAATCTTGATGGTCACCACCGGCTGCTGCGCGCCAGGCGGCAACTGATTCACCACCGAAGTGATCTTGGAATTGATTTCGGTCATCGCCTTGTCGGCGTCGTAGTTGAGCCGCAGATTGGCGGTGATCGTGCTCGTCGACATCTGGCTGATCGACGTCAAATAATCGATGCCGTTGGCCTGGGCGATCGCGTTCTCGAGCGGCGTCGTGATGAAGCCGGCGATCACGTCCGGATCGGCGCCGTAATAGGTCGTGGTGATCGTCACCACCGCGTTCTCGGTGCGCGGATATTGCAGGATCGGCAACGTGCCGACCGAACGCAAGCCGAGCACGAGAATCAGCAGGCTCACCACCATGGCGAGCACCGGCCGGCGAATGAAGATGTCGGTGAACTTCATCGCCTATTCTTCCTGCGGATGCGGATTGGGACTGTTGGCCGGCACGACCGAGTTGTTGACGATCACAGGCGAGCCGTTGCGCAGTTTCATCTGGCCCGCGGTGACCACCGTGGCGCCGGCATCAACGCCCTTGAGGATCGCAACCTGATCGCCGCGCGTCGGACCGGTGGTGACGAAGGCCTGTTGCGCCTCGAGCAGCGGATGGCCCTGCGCGTCCTTGCCCTTGTCCTGCACAAGGTAAACCGTGTTGCCGTAGGGGTTATAAACGACCGCCGTTTGCGGCAACGTGACGTAACGCTCCTCGGAGCCGACGTCGATCGTCACCTTGGCGTACATGCCGGGCAGCAGCAGATGGTCGGGATTGGCGAGCGTCGTGCGCACGCTCACATTGCGCGTCGCGACATCGACCAGCGGATTAATCGCCGTGATCTTGCCGGTGAAGCTCTGGTCCGGAAAGGTGTCGACCGTCGCCGTCACCAACTGGCCCTCGCGGATTTCCGATAGCGCCTGCTGCGGCAAGGTGAAATCGACATAGATCGGGTCGAGCGCCTGCAGCGTCACGATCTTCGTGCCCGCGTTCAGATATTGGCCGACGTCGACGGCGCGGATGCCAAGGTGGCCCGCGAACGGCGACCGCAGCGTCTTTTTGTCGACCACCGCCTGCTGCTCGGCGACTTGGGCCTGCGCATTGCGCAGTGTCGCGGAATCGGTGTCGACCTGCGCCTTGCTGACGGCGTTGACCTTGAGCTGCTTTTCATCACGCGCCAGGTTGATCGCGTCGAGATCGGCCGTGGCCTGAAGCGCATGCAATTTTGCGACGTCGTCGTCCGACCGCAGCGTCATCAGCACGGTCCCCGCGGAAACGTCGTTGCCGGAATCGAAGTAGATCTTGTCGACGACGCCCGCGACTTCGAGCGACAGATCCGCGCCGTTGACTGCGCGCAACGAACCGACGGCGATCGTCGTGGGCTGCCACTCTTGCGTCGTCGCCACGATCGTCGATACGGTCTGCGGCGGGTTGGCGAAGGCGCGCATGTATTTGCTGATCATGTACGACTTGAAGGCTTCGTAGCCGAAGATGATGATCAGCACGACGGCCGCCGCGACCAGCATGATGATCATGCGCTTGGCTAGCGGGCCGCGGATGCGTTGAGTCACGTCGCGTGGATCGAACGGCATGGCTTAGTCCTGGGTTTGATTCTGGGCGACGTCCGAACGGTGCCACCAGCCGCCGCCCAGCGCCTCGAACAGCGCGGCGGTATCGGCATAGCGGGCGGCCTGCGCCTGGACGAGGGCGATCCGCGCTTGCTCATACGTGGTCTCGGCATTGAGCAATTCGATGAGGCTGACCGCGCCGAGACGATACTGATCGCGCGCCAGGCTCAGGCTTTCATTGGCCGAACGCTCCGCGGCGGTGTCGGCTTGCAGCGCGTCGGCGTCGGATTGCAGCGCGCGCAACGTGTCGGCGACGTTCTGGAACGCGGACAGAACCGTGCTGCGATACTGCGCCGCCGCCCCATCGTAGGCGGCTTCGGCGGCGCGCTTCTCGTGCAGCAAGGTGCCGCCGTGGAACAGCGGCTGCGTTACGCCGGCCGCCATGCTCCAGATTCCGGTGCCGGCGGCGAACATGCTGCCGATGGTCACGGCTTCGGTGCCGATATCGCCGGTCAGATTGAACTGCGGCAGCATGTTCGCGGTGGCGACGCCGATGTCGGCGCTCGCCTGATGCAACGTCGCTTCGGCGGCACGCACGTCAGGCCGCTGCTCGACCAAGCGCGACGGCAGGCTGACCGGCAAGGCTTGCGGCAGCGTCAACGTCGCCAAATCGAAGGTCTCGTCCGGCGGATGACTGGGGAAGCGGCCGGCCAACGCGGCGATGCGATCGCGCTGCTGCGCCAACTTTTTTTCCAGCGGCGGCAGTGTGGCCTTTTCCTGCGCCAGCGTCGCGGTTTGCTGCAAGACGGCGCTGCGCGCCACGGCGCCGAGCTCGAATTGGTGATTCAGCAGATCGAGCTGATCGCTTTCGGCCTTGACGATGTCCTGGGTCGCCGCGATCTGGGCGCGCAGGCTGGCCTCTTGCACCGCCGCCGCCACGACATTCGAGGTCAGCGTCAGATAAGCCGCTTCGAGCTGGAAGCGCTGGTAGGTTTCGGCGGCCTCGGATGCTTCGAGCTGGCGACGGGTGCCGCCGAACACGTCGGGCGCATAACCGACGGTGACCTCGCCGGTATTGAGGCTGAAGAAGCCGTGCTCATTAGGATTGCCGAAGGCGGCGCCGTTGAACTTCTCGCGGGTATGGGTGTATTCCGCGCCGATCGTCGGGAAGAAGTTGCCTTCGGTCGCCAACGTGTTCTCGTGCGCCTGACGCAGCGACGCCTGCGCCGCGGTGAGGTCGGGATTGTGCGCCAAAGCCTCCTTCACCAAGGTATCGAGCGCCGACGAATGGAACAGGCTCCACCATTCGCCGGGAATGTCCTCGCCGCTGTTGAAATGTTGTGCGCCACCGCCGGCGACGTCGGTCGCGGCCGTGTCGGCAAGCTTTTCCGGCGTGTAGCCGGCATCGGCCGGCGCCGCAGGCGCCTTGAAATCGGGACCGACCGCGCAGGACGCCAGCGCGAAGGCCGCAACGACAGCCAGCAGGCGGCGGCTCATCGGCCTGCTCCCGCGAAAATTGCCTTCGTGTGCGCACAGACCACGCGCTGCACCGCCCGCACGCGCGTGCGATCGATGCGGCGCCAGTGCAGCGTGCGAGCCGCCGGCTTATTGCAGAACACCGTCGCCTGACCGAGGATCGCGGCCGTGCGCAGCCAGGTCTGTTCGTCCTTGAGCGAACGACCGATCAGTCGCGCGACCAGCGCCGCGCACGGCTCGCCGACACAGCGCCGCATGCTGGCATAGAGGGATTCGAGCGCCGCCGAGCGTTCGACTTCGGCGCGGGCGATGAACAGCTTCCGGCTTTCGACGCTGGCGCGCGTGTCACCCTCGCCGCCTTCGAACACCAGCGCGACGAATCCCTCGAGCAATTCGAGCAGGAGACGCAAGGCCACGCCGCGCGACGGTTTGCCGGCGGCGAACGCCGCTTTCACCCGCGCGCCGACCGGCGCCATCTGTTGCTCGACGTAATCCGCGAAGTATCCGACGACGGCGCGGTAAAGCCCTTCCTTGCTGCCGAAATAATACTGGATCGCCGGCAAATTGACGCCGGCGCGCTCCGCCAGCAGTCGCGTGCTGGTGCCGTCATAGCCATGTGCCGCGAAAACGTCGATCGCGGTCTCGATCAGCCGTCGGCGGGTATCGGCGCCGCGCGCCGTGGCGATGTTCCGCCGGGTCACGCGCGCCACGTTGATCTCGGGCGCCAGCATAAGGGTGTACGTGTATATCTATCGATCGATAGTATCAAATTATAAAATCCGGCCGGTTGCGCGGTCACCGAAATATCGCAGGCCAGCCATGCGCCGGGGGCGAACAGTCGCAATCGCCGCAACCGCCGGCAATGACATTTCAGCCACACTTTCTGCCGCTTACGGCCGCGCTATAATCGCCAGCGTGAAGAAAACGAAAACCGCGCGCCGGTCGAGCAACCTGGGGCGCTACCGCCGCAACCTGCAAGGCGAAGTCGACAGCGCCGCGCTTTATCGCGCGCGCGCCGACGCCGAACCCGACACAAAACTGAAACAAGTCTATCGCCGCCTCGCCGGCGTCGAGGAAGCGCACGCCGAATTCTGGATGCGTCGGATCGCCGGCGCCGGTGGCCGCGCCGGCCGCCTGCACCCTGGCATGCGGTCGCGTGTGCTGGCGTGGCTGGCGCGACGGTTCGGCACCGAAACGGTGCTGCCGATCGTCGACACGCTCGAGCGCAGCGACGTGGCGCAATACGACAATCAGCCGGAAGCGGCGGCGGCCGGCCTGCCGGCGGACGAGCGTTCGCACGCGCGCATCGTGCAGGCGCTGGCGCGGCCGCCGCGCGGCGGACTGAGCGGCGGCGAATTGGCGCAACTCGAAGGCCGTCATCGCGGCGGCAGCAACGCGCTGCGTGCCGCCGTGCTCGGTGCCAATGACGGGTTGGTATCGAACCTGAGCCTTGTCGCCGGCGTCGCCGGCGCCGATCTCAGCAGCCACGCCGTGCTGATCACCGGCATGGCGGGATTGATCGCTGGCGCGTGTTCCATGGCGATGGGCGAATGGCTGTCGGTCAACAGCGCGCGCGAGCTGGCGCAGGCGCAAATCGACGTCGAAGCCGAAGAGCTGCGCACGTTCCCCGACGAGGAGAAAGAGGAGCTGGCGCTCATCTACCAAGCCAAAGGCCTGTCCGAGCACCAGGCGAAGCTGCTGTCGGAACGCATCATCGGCGACAAGGGTGCGGCGCTCGACACGCTGGCGCGCGAAGAGCTCGGCATCGATCCAAACGAACTCGGCGGCTCGGCCTGGGTCGCCGGGGCAACCTCGTTCCTGCTGTTCGCCGGCGGCGCGGCCATGCCGATCCTGCCCTTCACCGTGCTCGACGGCACGACGGCTGTATGGGCGGGCGCGGCGTTGAGCGGCGCGGTGATGTTCCTGATCGGCGCCGCCACGTCGCTGTTCACCGGCCGCGGCGTGTTGTTCTCGGGCACGCGCCAGCTGGCGGTCGGCCTTGCCGCCGCCGCCGTGACCTATGGCATCGGCCGGCTGATCGGCGTCGCCATCGCCGGCTAACGCTTTCATCCAGCGCACACGGCTGCGACACGCTCCGCCAACCGATCGAGAGTCTGGCTCCAGCCCTTGTTCATGCCGGCGAGGTACGGCGCTGCCTCATCCGTCTGCATGAGCACCGTCGCGCGCAGCGTCAGCCGGGTTTTGCCGCCCGCGTTCTCGAACAGCACCGTATTGCGGATCTGGAACAGCGTCTGTCCGTTCTCGTCGAGAACGATGTTGGTGAAAACCAGACGCTCCGGCGGCACGACTTCGTCGAAGATGCCGGTCATGCGATGCGTGCGCCCGTCAGGCCCGCGCATATAAATGCGGATCGCGCCGCCGGTGCGCGCATCGGCCTCGCACACCGGATTGGTGAAGCCGCGCGGCCCCCACCATTCGGCCAGATGCTTGGGATCGGTCCACAGCGAAAAGACCAATTCGCGGGGCGCGTCGTAAACGCGCGTGATGACCAGATCGGGCACGCCTTTCGCGGCCGCTGCAATCCGGACCAGGTGCTCGGCGAGGCGGCCAACCGTCTGCTTGAGGCCCTCCTCGGCGCCATACGCGCGCACAATGCGGTCGCGTTCGGCGACGCTCGGAAACAGCATGTGCCAAGTAAGCCGCGTCTTGCCGCCTTCGTCGGCGAGCGTCACCGTGACGCTGAATTCGACCGGCTCGACGTCGTCCGCGCCGCCATGGTGATAGACCAGCCGCTCGGGTGTCGCGATCTCGTCGAAGGTGATCCGGTTCTGGTAATCGCGCCCATCGGGCCCGTGCATGGCGAAGCGCCAGACGCCGCCAGGGCGGAATTCGAACGCATGCGTCGTCGTGGTGAAGCCCGTCGGCCCCCACCATTGTCCGAGATGCACCGGGCTGGAAAACGCCGAAAACACCAGCGCGCGCGGCGCGTCGAAGGTGCGGACGAAGATAATCGAACGGGCTTCGATCGCCGCACGGGTTTCATTTTTTGCGGCCACGCTTCTCCTCCTTGCCTTGCAGCTTTTGCAAATACGCGTCAAGCCGGTCGAGACTCTCTTCCCAAAACCGGCGATAGCGCCGAAGCCAAACGTCGATGTCCTTGAACGCCCCGCCCTCGATCCGGCACGGCCGCCATTGCGCCTCGCGCCCGCGCGCGATCAATCCGGCACGCTCCAGCACCTTCAAGTGCTTCGATACCGCCGGCAGGCTCATGTCGAATGGCTCCGCCAGCGCGGTCACCGACGCCTCGCCCAGCGCCAGACGCGTAAGGATCGCGCGCCGGGTCGGGTCGGCAAGCGCCGCGAACGTGGCGCTGAGGTGGTCGACGGCCATGGCGTATTAGACCATACTGTTAATTAACTTGTTGGCTAATTATACCCGGATGTCGACAACGTCAAGCGCTTTCGACGGCAGGTCCGGTACCGAAGCACGGCCCTTCCGCCCGCTCACGACTCTCGGCAAGATGCGCCGAAACGCGAGCGCCCGATGAAAAGCAAATCGAAGAAGCCCGACACGCTCCTCGCCCATGCTGGCCGCGATCCGGCGGCCAATTTCGGCGTCGTCAATCCGCCGGTCTATCACGCCTCGACCATCATCCATCAGACGGTCGCCGGTCTCGAAAAGGCGCAGAAGAACCGCTACGGCATCGACCAGGTGGTTTATGGCCGCTACGGCACGCCGACAACCTTCGCGCTGGAACAAGCGGTGGCAGCGCTCGAAGGCGGCGCGCGCGGTCTCGCCTTCTGCTCGGGCGCGGCCGCCTGCTACGCCGCGATCCTCGCCTTCGTCAAAGCCGGCGATCACGTCCTTATGACGGATTCCGTCTATGGCCCGGTGCGCGGCTTCTGCAATGGCTTCCTGACACGCTTCGGTATCGAGACCACGTTCTACAATCCGACGATCGGCGAAGGCATCGCCGCCCTCATCCGGCCGAACACGCGGCTGATCTATCTCGAAAGTCCAGGCTCGCTCACCTTCGAGATGCAGGATACGCCGGCGATCGCCAAGCTCGCCAAGGTCCGCGGCCTCAAGACCGTGTTCGACAACACCTGGGCGGCGCCGCTCTTCTGCAAGCCGCTGGCGCTTGGCTGCGACGTCGAAATCATCGCCGGCACCAAGTACATCGTCGGCCACTCCGACACGATGATGGGACTGGCGATTGCCGACGAGGAGAACTTCCTCAAGGTGCGCGAAGCGGCGACACTCATGGGCAATCACGCAGCGCCGGACGATTGCTATCTCGCGTTGCGCGGCCTGCGCACCGCCGGCGTGCGGCTCAGGCAGCACCAGGCGACGGCACTGGAATTGGCGAATTGGCTGGCCAAGCGACGCGAGGTTGCCCGCGTCCTCTATCCCGCCCTACCCAGCGATCCGGGACATAAATTGTGGAAACGCGACTGCACGGGCGCGTCTGGCTTGTTCAGCTTCATCTTGCAGCCCGGCACCCAAAAGCGCGCGGTCGACGCCTTGCTCGACGGCATGGAGCTGTTCGGCATGGGCTTCTCGTGGGGCGGCTTCGAAAGCCTGCTGGTGCCGGTCTATCCGCAGCATCTGCGCACGGCAACGCCCTGGGAGGAAGGTCCGACTCTGCGCGTCCATGCCGGCCTCGAGGATCTGGACGATTTGATCGCCGACCTCGACGCCGGATTCAAACGCCTCAACGCCGCGGCCTAACGCGCGCATCGGCCTTACCCGTTATATATGATCGGATATAATCGCCGGCGCGGGAGGGATCGATGCTGACGCTAACGCCTGTCGAAACCGCGGCGCTGCTACTGAGTCTGCAGGTCGGGCTCGCGGGCACGTTGTGCAGCCTGCCCTTGGCGCTCGCCGTCGCCTGGCTCTTGACGCGACGACGGTTCGTCGGCCATCAACTGCTCAACGGCCTCGTGCATCTGCCGCTGGTGTTGCCGCCGGTGGTGGTCGGCTTCACGCTGTTGGTGCTGTTCGGGCGACACGGCGCGATCGGCGCTTGGCTCTATGACACCTTCGGCTTCACCGTTGCCTTCAACTGGAAGGGCGCGGCGCTGGCTTCGGCGGTGATGGGCTTTCCGCTGATGGCGCGCGCGATGCGCCTGTCGCTCGAGGGCGTCGACCGCCGGCTCGAGGCGGCGGCGCGGACGCTTGGCGCGTCGCGCTGGCGCGTCTTCTGGACCATCACGCTGCCGCTGATGGCGCCCGGTATCCTGACCGGCGCGATTTTGGGTTTCGCGCGCAGCGTCGGCGAGTTCGGCGCCACGATCACCTTCGTCTCCAACATTCCGGGCGAGACCCAGACCCTGCCGCTGGCGCTCTATGCCTTCACGCAAGTGCCCGGCGGCGACCCGCCGGCGTTCCGGCTGTGCATCATCGCGGTGATCGTCGCCATGACGGCGCTGCTCGCGTCGGAAATCGTCGCCCGACACCTCGATAAGCGTATCCGGGGCGTGCAGTGATCGAAATCGACGTCGAAGCAACGCTTGGCGGTTTCACGCTGGCCGCAAAATTCCTGGCGCCGAGCGCCGGCATCACTGCGTTGTTCGGGCGTTCGGGCGCCGGCAAGACGTCGATCGTCAACGCTCTCGCCGGCCTGCTGACGCCATCGCGCGGAAAGATTGTCGTGCGGGATGAAATCCTGTTCGACAGCGAACAGCGTATCAATGTGGCGCCGAACCGGCGCCGGCTCGGCTATATTTTTCAGGAAGGCAGGCTGTTTCCGCATTACTCGGTCAAAGGCAACCTGCTGTACGGCGCGAAGCGAAACGACGCCGCTTCGTTCGACCGCATCGTCGCGCTGCTGGGGCTCGGCGAATTGTTGCGCCGGCGACCCGGCGATCTTTCCGGCGGCGAGAAACAACGCGTCGCCATCGGCCGCGCCATCCTGGCCGAGCCGCGTCTGCTGTTGATGGACGAACCGCTGGCGGCGCTCGACGCGGCGCGCAAGGAAGAGATCCTGCCCTTCATCGCGGCGCTGCGCGGCGCACTCGACATTCCCGTCGTCTATGTCAGCCACGCGATGGGCGAGGTCATCCGCCTTGCCGACACGTTGGTGCTGGTGGACGACGGCAAAATCGCCGCAACCGGCACGGTCGAGGAATTGACCAGCCGGATCGATCTGCGGCCGCTGACCGGCC
>JBOHLR010000029.1:0-19570 GCA_050729555.1 Allostellaceae bacterium | reverse complement strand
AGCGCTTCCAGCGCCACACGCGCCTTAAACTCCGCCGTAAACCGTCTCCGCGTCGTCATCTCGTATCCCTCTCTATCCAGAGGAATACACCTTAACTCCCTGTCCGATTTTCCGGGACCAGCTCACGAAGCGGTCGCGCGTCTCGGCGCGCGTCTCATCGCCCGCAGCGAGCCGGACTATCCGGCAGCCCTTGCCACAATCGACGACGCGCCGCCGCTGCTGACCGCCCGCGGCAAGATCGAGCTGGCGACGCAACAGGCGATCGCCGTGGTCGGCGCGCGCAATGCGTCCGCCAATGGCCGGCGTTTCGCGCGCGACATGGCGGCGCAACTTGGCGCGGCGGGTTTGTTGGTGGTCTCCGGACTGGCGCGCGGTATCGATGCGGCCGCGCATGAAGGTGCGCTCGACAGCGGCACCCTCGCGGTGCTCGCGGGCGGCATCGACATGGTCTATCCGGAAGAAAACCGGCGCCTGCACGAGACGATTGCCGAGCGCGGCGTGCTCGTCGCCGAGATGCCCATCGGCACCGTGCCGCAGGCGCGACATTTCCCGCGCCGCAACCGCATCATCTCGGGCATCTCGTTCGGCGTTCTGGTAGTCGAAGCCGCGGAGCGTTCGGGCTCGCTGATCACCGCGCGCTTTGCGCTTGAACAGGGCCGCGAGGTTTTTGCGGTGCCCGGCTCGCCGCTCGATCCACGCTGCAAGGGCACCAATCGCCTGATTCGGGACGGCGCGACGATGGTCGAGAGCGCCGACGACGTCCTGCGCGAGTTGGATCCACAACGCGCCGCGCCGCTCGCGGAGCGTCATCCGGCCGCATTTACCGCCGCGCCAGCCGCGGAAATCGGCGCAAAAGACCTGGCCGAAGCGCGCGAAATCGTGATCGGTTTGCTGTCGCCGACACCGTTGCCGGTTGACGAATTGCTCCGGCAGTGCCAAATGTCCCCCGCCGTGATCCTCACAATTGTGCTCGAACTTGAGCTTGCAGGCCGAGTCGCGCGCCAGCCGGGGAACGCATTAACCTTGCTTTAACCATAAATAACCCTATTTCACGGGCTTCGGACTCCACCGCGCGGCGGAACCATGAACGTCGTCATCGTTGAATCGCCTGCAAAGGCGAAGACCATCAACAAGTACCTCGGCAAGGACTTCAAGGTCCTGGCGAGCTACGGACACGTGCGCGACCTGCCGGCGAAAGACGGCTCGGTGCGCCCCAACGAAGATTTCGCCATGTCGTGGGAAGTCGATCACCGCGCCGACAAGCGGCTGAAGGAGATCGCCACCGCCGTCAAAGGCGCCGAGCGGCTTTACCTCGCAACCGACCCGGATCGCGAAGGCGAAGCGATCTCGTGGCATGTGCAGGAGATCCTGCGGCAGCGCAAGGCGCTGCAAGGCGTCGACGTCAAGCGCGTGGTGTTCAACGAAGTCACCAAGTCGGCGGTGCAGGAAGCGTTCAAGCATCCGCGCGAATTGGATCGCGAGCTGATCGACGCCTATATGGCGCGCCGTGCCCTTGACTACCTCGTCGGCTTTACCCTGTCGCCGGTGCTCTGGCGCAAGCTGCCGGGCAGTCGCTCGGCCGGCCGCGTGCAGTCGGTCGCTTTGCGCCTGATCTGCGAGCGCGAAGCCGAAGTTGAAGCCTTCAAGCCGCGTGAATACTGGTCGATCGAGGTCGATTTCCTGACCCGCGGCGGCGACCGTTTCACGGCGCGCCTGACCCATCTTAACGGCCAGAAGCTCGACAAATTCGATCTCGCCAACGAGCAGCAGGCGCGCGCTGCTGCCTACGCGATCCTGAAGCACATCGACTACGCCGTTGCCGCAGTCGAAAAGAAGCAGATCCGCCGCAACCCGCCGCCGCCGTTCACGACATCGACGTTGCAGCAAGAAGCGTCGCGCAAGCTCGGCCTCGGCGCGTCGCGCACCATGCGCACGGCGCAACGGCTCTACGAAGGCATCGACATCGGCGGCGAAACCGTCGGCCTCATCACCTATATGCGAACCGACGGCGTTTCGCTGTCGAACGAGGCGATCGCCGCGGCGCGCGACATGATCGCCGAACAGTACGGTCCACAATACCGGCCGGAAGAGCCGCGCATTTACCGCAACGCCGCCAAGAATGCGCAGGAAGCGCACGAAGCGATCCGGCCGACCGACATGCACCGCCGACCGGAAAGTCTGCCCGGCCATCTCGATCCCGACGAGCGCCGGCTTTACGAGCTCGTATGGAAACGCGCGGTCGCCAGCCAGATGTCATCGGCGAACATCGACCAAGTCGCGGTGGATATCGCACCGGCCGACAAATCGGCCGTCTTGCGCGCCACCGGCTCGACTGTGGTATTCGACGGCTTCCTCACGCTTTACACGGAAGACTCCGACGATCCGGAAGCCGATGATGAGAACCGGCGCCTGCCTGCGCTCAACGAGCGCGACGCGCTGACTCGCGACAAGGTCGACCCGCAGCAGCACTTCACCCAACCGCCGCCGCGCTACACCGAAGCGAGCCTCGTGAAGAAGCTCGAAGAGCTCGGCATCGGCCGGCCGTCGACCTACGCGTCGACCATGCAGGTGCTGCAAGACCGCAAATACGTCCAGCTCGACAAGAAGCGGCTGATTCCCGAAGACCGCGGCCGCCTCGTCACCGCGTTCCTGATGGAATTCTTCGAGCGCTATGTCGAATATGATTTCACCGCCGATCTCGAGAACAAGCTCGACGATATTTCCGGCGGCCGTATCGACTGGAAGAAGGTTCTGGAGGATTTCTGGACGGACTTCTCGGCTGCCGTCGCCGGCACCAAGGACCTCAACATCACCCAGGTCATCGACACACTGGACGAGGAGCTCGGCCGCCATTTCTTTCCAGAACGGCCCGACGGCAGCGATGCGCGACTGTGTCCGGTGTGCAAACAAGGTCGCCTCGGCCTCAAGCTCGGGCGGTTCGGCGCTTTCATCGGTTGCTCGCGTTATCCCGAGTGCCGTTACACGCGCGCCCTGGGCTTCGAAAACGGCGAGAATGGCGCCGCCGCGGAGCCGCGCGAACTCGGCACCGATCCCAAGACTGGGCTGGTCGTCGCGCTCAAAAAGGGCCCTTACGGGCCCTACGTGCAACTGGGCGAGACGCCGCCAAAGCCGCCGCGCGAGAAAGGCAAGCGCGCCAAGAAATCCGATACGCCACCGGCTGAAAAACCCAAACGCGCGTCGCTGCCCAAGGGCGTCTCACCCGCCGACATCGATCTCGAAAAGGCGCTCAAGCTGTTGGCGCTGCCGCGCGAAGTCGGGCCGCATCCCGAAGACGGCGAGATAATCGTCGCCGGCGTCGGACGCTTCGGCCCCTATATCCGGCACGGCAAGATCTACAAATCGTTGACCGCGGACGACGACGTTCTGACGGTTGGACTCAATCGCGCGGTCAGCCTACTCGCCGAGCCGCGCAAATTCCGGCGCGGTGCGCCCGAACCGATCAAGGTGCTGGGCGACCATCCGTCGGCCGGCGGCCCGGTGAAAATCTTCAACGGCAAGTACGGCGCTTACGTCAGCCATGACGGCATCAACGCGACGCTGCCGGGCGGGATGGCGCCCGAGGAACTGACCATGGACCGTGCCGTCGAGCTCCTGGCGGAGCGCGCGGCGCGGGCCGGCGGACGCCGACGCGGCCGTACAACGAAAGCCCCACGTGAAGCGAAGAAATCAGCGAAGAAGAAACAGGCCGCCGCAGCGGAATGACCGTCGTCCGCGCGGCGGCGGGCGCGGACCGCGCGGCGTATTGCCCGAAATCGGCATTGTCGAGATCATCGGCGTCGACTTAGACGGCGAAATGCAAGGCCGCGCGATCGGCGTGGCCGGCGAGGTGCCCGACATCGTCGTGATTGCCGAGCGCGGCGCGCCGGCGCTTGGCGTCGGCGAACGCGCCGTGGCCCGTTTCAGCCACACCGACGCCAATCAGTACGAAGCACGGATTCTGCGCGCGGTCGGCGGCGCGCCGGATCGGGTCATCGGCATCTATCGCGCCGGCCGCGAAGGCGGGCGAATCGAGCCGACCGACCGCAAGGTTCGCACCGAGTTCCGCGTCGCCGCGGGCGACACGAAAGGCGCCACGGCCGGCGAAATCGTGGTCGCCGAATTGCTCGGCCAGCCCGGAATGGGCTTGCCCGCCGCGCGGATCGTCGAACGCATCGGCGACAGCGCCAATCCGCGCGCATTCAGCATCATCGCCATCCACAGTCACGGCATTCCGGTCCCCTTCCCCAAGGCCGCGCTCGACATCGCCGACGCCGCCAAGCCCGTGGCGCTGGGAAATCGCGCCGACCTGCGCAATGTGCCGCTGGTGACGATCGATGGCGCCGACGCGCGCGATTTCGATGACGCCGTCTGGGCCGCACCCGACCCCGAACATGACGGCGGCTGGCATGCGCTCGTCGCCATCGCCGACGTCGCGCACTATGTCCGCACCGGCGATGCCCTCGACGCAGCCGCGCGCGACCGCGGCAATTCGGTCTATTTCCCGGACCGGGTCGTGCCGATGCTGCCCGAGGCGCTGTCGAACGAACTCTGTTCGCTCAAGCCCGATGTCGACCGCGCCTGCATGGCGGTCGATCTTTGGATCGACGCCGACGGGCACCTGACGCGGCACCAATTCCGCCGCGGACTCATGCGTTCTGCCGCGCGACTGACCTACGAGGAAGCACAGGCGGCTGTTGACGGCCGGCCGAACGCGAAGACTACGCCCCTGCTCGATCGCGTCTTGAAGCCGCTTTACGGCGTCTATCGCGCCCTCGAGCGCGCACGCGCGGCACGCGGCACGCTTGACCTCGACATTCCCGAGCGGCGGATCTTGCTCGATCCCTCCGGCCGCATCGCGCGCATCGAGCCGCGCGACCGCCTCGACAGCCACAAGCTGATTGAAGAGCTCATGATCGCGGCCAACGTCGCTGCCGCCGAGACCTTGGAACGGCTGAAGCAACCGTGCATGTACCGTGTGCACGATTCGCCGGACCCGGAAAGGTTGGCGGCGCTCGCGCGTTTCCTCGACGGCATCGGCATCCATGGCCTCACCCTCGCCCGCGGCCAGGTGGTGCGGCCGCAGCATTTCAACGCCATCCTGCGACGCGCCAAAGGCACGCCCTATGAACGGCTGGTGAATGCGCTGGTGCTGCGCTGCCAGGCGCAGGCCGAATATAGTCCGGAGAATCTCGGCCATTTCGGCCTGTCATTGCGGCGTTACGCACACTTCACGTCGCCGATCCGGCGCTATGCCGACCTTCTCGTCCACCGCGCGCTGATTTCAGGCCATCATTTCGGCCGTGACGGGCTGCCGCAGCCCGCCGGCGACTTCAAGGCCATCGGTGCGCACATTTCGATGACCGAACGGCGTGCGGCTGCCGCCGAGCGCAGCGCCGCCGATCGTTACACCGCGGCCTTCCTCGCCGAGCGCGTCGGCGCCGAGTTCGCCGCCCGCATCAACGGCGTCACTCGCGCCGGCCTGTTCATCACTCTCGATGAAACCGGCGCGGACGGCCTGATCCCGATCCGCACCTTGCCCGGCGACTATTACATCCACGACGAGACCCATCACAGCCTCAAGGGCCGCCGTTCGGGCCGGACGTACGTCCTGGGCGACCCGATGCGAGTCCGATTGGCCGAAGCCGACACGGTCACCGGCAGCCTGATCTTCGCCGTGACCGAAGACTCGTTGCGCCACCAACTGCCGCCGAAACGGCCGCGACGTTAACCACAGTTCGTTCGACGTAAAGGTCCGCGGTAACGTTTTCGGCGTGGGCCGTTAACCCTCTATCTGCTTGCAACCGACGAGCGGCGAAGGCAACAATGGCCGCGGTGGGGAAACATTAATTTCAGCCAACCATGATTGCCCGGGGGGACGTTCGCCGAAACATCGCTCGTGTGCCTCGATCCCTCACTAAAACGGCGATTTTTTCGGTCCTTGCGCTTTGCGCCTGCGCCGCCCAGCCGACGGGCAGCGGTGTCCAGCCCACGCCGCTCGCCAATAGCGGCGAGACCGAGTTGTTCAGCGAAACCTATCAAAGCATCATCGAATATCACGTCGACGCGACGCACGCCGACGCCCTCTCTCTCGCCGCCCTCGGTGACCTGACGAGCGTCGATCCCGACATCACGGTGAACCGCGACGGCGACGACATCGCGCTGCACCGCGGCAATCAGATTTGGCGCCTCCACGCGCCGGCGCCGTTCGACACCGATGCGTGGGGCACGCTGACCGCGACGCTCGTGCAAACCGCGCGCGGTGCCTCACCCAAAGTGGCCGCGGTCGCGCCCGACAAGCTCGAGCAAGAGCTGATCGATCACATGCTGGCGACGCTCGACCGCTTTTCGCACTATGCGCGCCCGGCGGTTGCCCGCGAGTGGCGCGCCGCACGCGACGGTTACGGCGGCATCGGCATCATCCTCGCCGACGCGCCCGACACGCGCATCACAGCCGTGATGGCCGACTCACCGGCGGCGCGTGCCGGCATCCACATCAACGACCGCATTGTCATGCTCGACGGCGTGGCGTCCAACGCGCTCTCGCCGACACAGCTCCGCATCCGTTTGCGCGGACCGGCGTTGAGCACGGTCGTTTTGGGAATCCAGCGGGCCGGGCTCGACAAGCCGCTGAAGCTGACCCTGCAACGCGCGCACCTCGTGCTACCGAGCGTGAGCCTCGAAGAGCGCGGCGACGTTGCCGTGATCGCGGTCACGAGCTTCAATCAGCAGACCGGCGACGGCGTCATCGACGCCTTGGCGCGTGCGCACCGCGAAATGGGCGACCATCTGAAGGGAATTGTCCTCGACTTGCGCGGCAACCCGGGCGGCTTGCTCGACCAGTCGGTGATCGTCGCGAGCCAGTTCCTCAACGGCGGCACGATCGCAACGACGATCGGCCGCAATCCCGAAAGCTTCCAGTATTTCGCCGCGCCCGCCGACCATCATGCGGACATGCTGCCGCTGGTGGTTCTGGTCGACGGCGGTTCGGCGTCGGCGTCGGAAATCGTCGCCTCCGCGTTGCAGGATGCGGGCCGTGCCGTCGTGGTCGGGACGTCCTCTTACGGCAAGGGCACGGTGCAGACAGTGTTGCGCACGTCAAACGACGGCGAACTGACCGTCACCTGGGCGCGCTTGATCACACCGAAGGGCTATTTCCTGCATCATCATGGCGTCGTGCCGACCGTGTGTACCGCCGGCTTAGCCGACAACGCCAACACCGGCGTCATCCTGGCGAAAAGTCCGGGCCCGACGCTGAGCGAGGCGCGCGACACGCTCGACGACGCGGGCTGGACCGCATTGCGGGCCGCCTGTCCGGCTTCGCCGGAGCATGATCCGCTCGACCTTCGCGTCGCGCGTCACCTGCTGGAAAATCCGGTGATCTATGCCCGGCTGCTGGGTAACGACCCGGTCCGGCTGGCGCACGACTTCCACGCCGCCACCGCGCACTAATCGGAGCGCGCCGCCGTCAGGTCCGGCCGGCGCTGCAAAAATGCCACGCGTGCCCGCGGCGCGCGTAAAGCAGCAGATAATGATGACCGTCGGTGTCGGCGATCAGCACAACGAGGCGGGCGCCGACGCAGCTGCTGTCCGGATGGAGCGGCGGCGTTAGCCCCTTGGCCTTGGCGCAGGCCGCCACCAACGGCGGCAGCGCCGCACGAAGCGACACGAGCACCGCGCCATCGAGCGAGACATAGTACCGCATCACCGTGCCGCCCTTGACCAAGGCGCGGACCTCGATCCGGCCCAGCCGCGATTTGTAATAGCCGGCTTCCTGTTGGCCGTCGGCGGTTCCCGGCGCTACGGGATGAAAAGCGATCGCCGCGCAGTTCTGCGACGAGAGCGGTTCAGCCGCCGGCGCGAGCCGCGCAAATCCGATCGCGGCACCGGTAACCACCAGCACGAAGGCGAGACGCAGCATCGGCACGATTATGTTGAGCCCGCCGCGTCGCTGCAAGCATTGCTCGCCAAGGACGAGCGTTTGTTGTTTGCTGCCGCCTATGAAGTTCGTGATTTGGCTTGCGGTTGCGTTGGTTCTGGCAACCCCACCGGCTCTCGCCGCCGAGTCCGATCTTGCCCTCGTCATGGCGATCGACGTTTCAGGCAGCATCGATCCCGGCGAGTACCGACTCCAGCACGAGGGAATCGCACGGGCGTTCGAGACTCCGGCGGTGCTTTCGGCGATTGCCGGGGGACCGCATGGCGCGATCGACGTCACCGTCATCGAGTGGTCTGACCGCCATAAACAAACGACGATCGTGCCGTGGACGCGGGTATCCGACCGGGCGTCGGGGGCGGCCTTTGCCGCCCAAGTGCGCACGGCACACCGGACCTCCGGCGGCCTGACTTCGATCGGTGACGCGCTTTTGGCTGCGGCGGCGGCGTTCGAGACGCTGCACGATCATCCGGTGCGCCGGGTCATCGACCTATCGGGCGATGGAATGGCCAATATCGGGCCCAAGCCTGCGGAAGTCCGCGACGCTTTGGTGGCGCGGGGCATCACCATCAACGGCCTTGCCATTCTCCAGCACGAGCCGTGGTTGTCGAGCTATTACGATCAGAACGTGGTCGGCGGCCTGGGCTCGTTTCTACTCGACGTCAAGGGCTACAAATCCTTCGCCCAAGCGATGCAGGAGAAGCTAATCGACGAGATCGCCGCGATACCGCAGTCGCAAAAACATTTCGGCCGGGCGTTGGGCCCGGCCGAAATGTCGTCAGCGACGAATTATGCTCAGATGCAGTAGGTCTTCAGCGGCGCGAAGCCGTTGAACCCGACCGACGCATAGGTCGAGGTGTAGGCGCCGGTCGACAGGATCTCAACCTTGTCGCCGACCTTGAGATCGACCGGCAGCCGATAGACCGTCCGCTCGTACAGGATATCCGCCGAATCGCAGGTCGGGCCCGCGATCACCGTCGGACCGCGCGGGCCGCCGTCGGCCGGCGTCTTGATCTTGTACTTGATCGCCTCGTCCATGGTCTCGGCCAAGCCGTTGAACTTGCCGACGTCGAGATAGACCCAGCGCTTCGGATCTTTCGCCGACTTGCGCGAGATCAGCACGACTTCGCTTTGAATCACGCCGGCGTCGCCGACGATCGAGCGGCCGGGCTCGACGATCAGCTCCGGCAGGTTGTTGCCGAAATGCTTGGTCATCGCCGCCATGACGGCGTTCGCATAGTTCACGATCGCCGGCACGTCGCCGCGGTAATGCGCCGGGAAGCCGCCGCCGATATTGACCATGCGCAGATTGATGTCGGTCTCGGCCAACAGCGAGAACATGCGCGCCGCGCGTTCGATGGCGCCGTCCCATTGGTTGAGATCGGTTTGCTGCGAGCCGACGTGGAACGAAATGCCGTACGGATCAAGCCCGAGATCGCGCGCACGCCGCAGCAAGTCGACCGCCATCTCCGGCGCGCAGCCGAACTTGCGCGACAGCGGCCAATCGGCGCCGGTGCATTCGACCAGGATGCGGCAGAACACGCGCGCGCCGGGCGCGGTGCGGCTGAGCTTCTCAAGCTCGGGTTCGCTGTCGAACGCGAAGAGGCGGACGCCCTTTTCGTACGCATAGGCGATGTCGCGCTCTTTCTTGATGGTGTTGCCGAAGGAAATGTTGTCGGCGGCGATGCCGCGTTCGAGGCACAGATCGGTTTCGGCACGGCTCGCAACGTCGAAGCTCGAACCCAGATCCTTCAGCATGCCGAGAATTTCGGGCGCCGGGTTCGCCTTCACGGCATAGAACACGCTGGCCAACGGCAGATAACGCCGCAGAACTTTATAAGCTTGGCCGACGACATCGAGGTCGATGACTAGGCATGGGGTTTCGGGTTGGGCCTCCGCCAGAAACTTGGCGATCTTCTTATTGGTTTCTCGCATCTCCGTATCCTACGAACGGGCGCAGCCGCATCGGTGACGGCGGCGCGCCATGAGGTGAAGGGAACGCCATCCGTTGGACGGCGCGGCTTCAAGCCAGAACGGTTTGCTCAATTCAGGGGACTCGAGGAGACGCTGAGAGCGGCCCCGACTGACCCGTTGAGGGCTTCAGAACGGAGCGCATGCGCCCCGCGTTGGATAGCAACCATATCGTCTTCCCTCTCGGGACCGGTCCACGACGACCGGTTCTTCCAAAAAGGACGCGTTACGTCGTTGCATAACCACGATGGGCCATAGGCACGTGCGAGTGCGTCGCACACTTTAGATACGCTCATCGCGCTACGATGCAAGATAAAATTCACGGAAGAGTAAATTTTTCCGCGCTCGTGACGACGATCACACGCCGACCGACTCTGTCACATTGATCACCGACGCTTCAGACATCCGAACAAATGGTAAAAGTGCGGCGTCGGCGTCGAAAAATCGCCAAGGAACCCGCGCTATTGTGCTTGAGTCACCACGTCGATGGTGGCGACCTCGCCGCCGGTCGCGAGATCGAAGACAAGAACGCGAACGCCGCCGCCGGGCAGCTCGACCCGCGCGACCAGTCGGCCGGTATCGACGTCGGTCGCGATCACTTTGGCGCCCGCCGGCAGGACGATGCGCTGCGTTACCACCGCCGGCACCGGCCGCGACGACAACGGCCGGCCATGGTCGATGCGCCAGACCACGGCCGCCGCCAGAGCGCCGATGCCCAAGAGCAGCAGTACGCCGAGGACGATCACCAGAAGCTTGAGGGCGCGCATGTTCGGCGCCAATTTAACGACCATGGCCGTCGACACAAGTAGCGATATCCGATACGCCGCCGTGGCACCCGACGAGGCCGGAAACCGCCTTGATCGCGTGCTGGCGAGCCATTTTGGCGACCTGTCACGGTCACGCCTGAAGCGCCTCATCGAACAGGGTCAGGTGCAACTCGACAGCAAACCGGTCAGCGATCCGGCGTTCAAGGTCAAGCCCGGTCAGGTTTTCGCCGTCATCGTGCCGCCGCCAGAATCGAGCACGATCGAACCGCAGGCAATGGACCTCAAAATCCTGTTCGAGGACGCGCATCTTCTTGTCGTCGACAAGCCCGCCGGCCTGGTGGTTCATCCCGCGCCCGGCAACCCCGACCGCACGCTAGTCAATGCGCTGATCGCCCATTGCGGCGACAGCCTCGTCGGCATCGGCGGGGTCAAACGCCCGGGTATCGTTCATCGTCTCGACAAGGACACGAGCGGCGTCATGGTGATCGCCAAAAACGAAGCAGCCCACCGCGCCTTGTCCGCCGATTTTGCCGCCCGCCGAATTACCCGCGCCTACCAGGCAATCGTTTGGGGCGTGCCCACGCCCAAGAGCGGTGAAATCACGGGCGCGATCGGTCGCAATCCACGCGACCGCAAAACCATGGCAGTGGTCGCGACCGGCAAGGCGGCGACGACGCGCTATCAGGTGCTGAAGAGTTTCGGCACCGCGGCGGCGCTGATCGAATGCCGGCTGGGCAGCGGCCGGACCCATCAGATCCGCGTCCATTTGCTGGCCAAGGGGAACCCGGTGTTGGGAGACCCGGTTTACAAAGGCCGGCACATTTCGGCCCGGCTGGCCAAACTGCCGGCGGCGGCCAAGGCAGCGGCAGGCGGCCTTGGGCGGCAGGCCCTGCATGCCTATCTGCTGGGCTTCCGCCACCCGGCAACCGGGGAATACCGGGAATTCAAAAGCGCCTTACCCAGCCAGATCACCGCTTTGTTACAAAACTTAGAGGAAATCTAGACTGGACAACACCCGAGTCCAGCACTAAGATTTCTGCAAAAGAGGAAGGATTCCGCCCCGCAATGGCCACCCACGCCCTGCCGTCTGTTGCGCGCGAGGGTAATCTTGCGCGTTATCTCGCGGAAATCCGCCGGTTTCCGATGCTGGCGCCGGAGGAGGAGTACATGCTCGCCAAACGCTGGCGCGAGCATGGCGACAAGGATGCGGCGCACAAGCTGGTCACCAGCCATCTGCGGCTGGTCGCCAAAATCGCCATGGGCTATCGCGGCTACGGCCTGCCCCTGTCCGAGCTTATCTCCGAGGGCAATGTCGGCATGATGCAGGCGGTCAAGCGCTTCGACCCCGACCGCGGCTTCCGGCTGGCCACCTATGCCATGTGGTGGATTCGCGCCGCGATCCAGGAATACGTGCTGCATTCCTGGTCGCTGGTGAAAATGGGCACCACGGCGGCGCAGAAGAAGCTGTTTTTCAACTTGCGCAAGATCAAGGGCCAGCTCCAGGCGATTGAGGACGGCGACCTGTCGCCCGAAAACGTCAAGCGCATCGCCAAGGAACTCGCGGTGCCGGAATCCGACGTGGTCAGCATGAACCGCCGACTCAGCGCGCCCGACAATTCGCTGAACGTGCCGCTGCGTGCGGACGGCGACGGCGAGTGGCAGGACTGGCTGGTCGACGAAGGCCCGACCCAGGAAACCCGCCTGGGCGACCGCCAGGAGCTCGGTCTGCGGCGTGACCTGCTGCGCACCGCCATGACCCATTTGACCGTCCGCGAGCGCGACATCCTGGTCGAGCGCCGGCTCAAGGACGAACCCGCGACCCTCGAGGATTTGTCGCGGCGCTACGGCATCTCGCGCGAGCGCGTGCGCCAGATCGAGGTGCGTGCGTTCGAGAAGCTACAGCGGGCAATCAAGAGCAAGGCGCTCGACCGTCGCTCGACAGCCGAGACGCCGGCCGCCTAAGCCCGTTGCGCCGCACGGTGCAACCGGCCGCCGGTCGTCGGTGCGGCAACGCCGGTGGTTTGCGGCAAGCTCAACGGCAGACCTTTCACCGACCGGACCGCGAGATAGGCGAAGGCCTGTGCTTCGAGTGCGTCGCCGTCCCAACCCGCCTGTTCGATCGGCAGCACCGGCATGTCAAGCTGTGCCGCCAATGACGTCATCAGCACGGGATTGCGGCGGCCGCCGCCGGTCACCAGCCAGCGCATGACGGGCGCCGGAAAATGACGGCAGGCAGCCGCGATTCCGGCAACCGTCATTGCCGCCAGGGTGGCGGCACCGTCCGCCGGCGACAGGCCTTCGGGCGTGAAGCGGGCGAAATCGTCACGGTCGAGCGATTTCGGCGGCGGCGCGGCGAAGAACGGATGCGCGAGAAAACGCGCGACGTGCTGCGTATCGGGCTTGCCCGTACGCGCCAGCGCCCCG
Organism: Allostellaceae bacterium; assembly: GCA_050729555.1. GTDB lineage: Bacteria > Pseudomonadota > Alphaproteobacteria > ATCC43930 > CGMCC-115725 > REEB95. The sequence continues at coordinate 6,475 of JBOHLR010000029.1, read as the reverse complement.
CGCTCGTCGAGCGGCCGCCCGGTGTGGGTCATCGCCCAGTCGTCGATCAGCGCATTGCCGGGCCCGGTATCGAATGCCAGAATCTGGTCGTCGCGCGGACCGAGCCATGTGACGTTGGCGACGCCGCCGACATTCACCACCGCCAGCGGCCGCTCGAGATCGGCGGCAAGCGCTTGGTGGTACAACGGCACGAAGGGCGCACCCTGCCCGCCCGAGGCCACGTCGGCCGCACGGAAGTCGTTGACCACGTCGAGTCCGGTTAGCCGCGCCAACAACGCGCCGTCGCCGATCTGCCAGGTGCGGCGCTCCCACGGCCGATGCAACACCGTGTGGCCGTGAAAGCCGACCAGCGACGCGTCTTTCAGCCCGTGTTCGCGGACCAGCATCGCCACGGCGCGCGCATGGGCCTCGGTCATTTCCGTCTCGATCGCCGCGATCTCGCCCTCGCCGCCGAGTGTCGAGCGAATCCGCGCGCGCAACGCCGATTCATAGGGAACCGTCAGGGCGCCGCGCGGCACGACTGCGCGCAGCCCGTCGGTTTCGATCGCCGCCACGTCGATGCCGTCGATCGACGTCCCGCTCATCAAGCCGATCGCCAAGGTCATGCCGCGACTCTCCGACGGCCGCACGCCGGCTGACGGCACGCCGCCGGTATGCTAGACGCAATCCCCATGACCAAGGTCCGCTCCGCCTTTCTTGCCGCCGCCGAAGAACGCGGCTTCATTCACCAGATCACCGACCGCCCGGGCCTCGATGCGCTGCTCGCGGCCGGAGCGGTCACATCCTATATCGGCTTCGATTGTACCGCCGACAGCCTGCATGTCGGCAGCCTGCTGCAAATCATGCTGTTGCGGCTCTGGCAGAAGACCGGCAACAAGCCGATCGTCCTCATGGGCGGCGGCACCACCAAGGTGGGTGATCCCTCGGGCAAGGACGAAACGCGCCGGATCCTCAGCGAGGCCGAAATCGCCGCCAACATGACCGGCATCCGCCGGGTATTCGAACGCTTTCTCAAGTTCGGCGCGGGCAACGCCGAAGCCGTAATGGTCAACAACGCCGAGTGGCTCGACCGGCTCGAGTACATCCCGTTCTTGCGCGAGTACGGCCGTCATTTCTCGGTCAACCGCATGCTGAGCATGGACAGCGTCAAGCTCCGGCTCGAGCGCGAACAGCCGTTGAGCTTTCTCGAATTCAACTACATGGTCTTGCAGGCCTACGACTTCATCGAGCTGGCGCGGCGCTACAAATGCGCGGTCCAGATGGGCGGCTCGGATCAGTGGGGTAACATCGTCATGGGCGTCGAGCTCGGGCGCCGGGCGGAAGAGCGCGCGCTTTATGGCGTGACCTCGCCGCTGATCACGACCGCATCCGACGCCAAGATGGGCAAGACCGCGCAAGGCGCCGTCTGGCTCAACGCCGACAAGCTCTCGCCCTATGATTACTGGCAATACTGGCGCAACACCGAGGACGCCGATGTCGTCCGGTTCCTGAAATTGTTCACCGACCTGCCGATGGACCAAATCGGGCGACTCGCGGCACTGCGCGACAACGAGATCAATCAGGCGAAAATCATCCTCGCGACCGAGACGACGGCGCTGGCGCACGGCCGCAAAGCGGCCGACGAAGCGGCCGCGACCGCGCATCGCGTGTTCGCCGAAGGCGGCATCGGCAACGATCTGCCGGTGACCGAAATGCCCAAGGCTGAATTGAAGGCCGGCCGTCCAGCGATCCAGTGCTTCCACCGCGCCGGACTGGCGCCGAGCTTGAGCGAAGCGCGGCGGCTGATCCGCGGCGGCGGCGCCCGCATCAACGACAAAGTCGTCGCCGACGAAAACGCGACGTTGTCGCTGGGTGATGTCAACGCCGACGGCGTCATCAAGCTGTCGGCCGGCAAGAAGCGCCACGCACTGGTGAAGCCGGTCTAGGGATTGGTGGCGGGCGCCGTCGAATCTGTTTTCGGCGGCGTGCTGGGCGCCGGGTTCCACGCCTTGAACAGGAACAGGTTCCGCAGGAATCCCGGCGCGATCGCGCTTAGCGGATTGACCGCGATTTGTGGATTGCTGATCGGGCCCGCGACCCGGAAATTGGCGCCGAAAATACCTTGCCCCTCGCCACCGACCAGCAGGCTGCCGATCAACGGAATATCGCCGATCACCGTGTTGAGAATATTGGCCGGGACCAGTGTGCCGGACGCGTCGAGCGTGCCGGCGTCGTAATCGACGGTGCCGCTGGCGCTGATGCCGATCGCGCCGCCGTAGGCGCGCATGCTGTCGATCTTCATGCCGCCGGCACCGTAGACCATGTCGCCTTGCAGCACCTTGAACGGTATGCCGCTCCCGCCGGCGAGCAAATTGCTCACGCCGCTGAACGAGGTCAATGTCAGCAGCCGGGCGAATAACGGCGCGCGCACCAATCGGTAGTCGGCGCCATTGAACGTGCCTTTCAGCACGCGTTTGCCATCCTGGTCCACGGCGTTGCCATTGACCGCAAAGGTGCCGCCTTCGATGTCGCCGGTGACATCAAGTGCGCGCAGCAACGCGCCGAAATCGTCCGCCGTCAGATCGAACTTGCCGGGCCCGTTGGCGCCTCCGAACCGCACAGTGAGCTTTTTACCGTCAGCCAAGGCGCCGTCGACCGTCGCTTCCGTCCAGTGCGGACCGTTGCTTTGCAGCTGGGCACTGAAATCGGTCAGTTCCCGGTTCGGGCCCAACACCAAGTGGCCCAACGTTGCGTGGATCGTGAGCGGCGGCGGGTTGGCCGCCGATGGGCGCGATAGGTCGCGCATCAGGCCGTCCGCGTCGTAGCTCGGGCCCGACAGATCGGCCCTCCAGCCGTTGCCGGAGCGCGTCAGGGTGATCTGCGCGTTGGTATCGCCAGCGACCAAAAGCGGAATGTCGAGACGCAACAAGCCGGCTTTGTCGAAATCCGCGGACAGGCGGGCATCGATGCCGCTGCCCACCAAGGTGGCGTTGCGCACGTGCGTGAGCTGGTCGCCGACGAGCTGAAGCGTGAATTTCGCCATCGCCGGCTGGCCGACGGTTTTGTGCCAATCGATCTTGGTGATTTCGGCAGCGGCGTCCTTGAGATTGGCTGTGACCGACGCCTCCGCCCGCCGGTCGGCGCGCAAACCATAGGTCAAGGCGACGTCCACCGGTCCGTGCACCGTCGCATAGTCCGAAAAATCCACGCCGAGCCGGGCGCGCGCCGCGTCATCGAGCCGCCCCTGAACGGTGTAACGCCGCCGCAGCGCCTGTTTGCCGAGATTCTCGACCCAGGTCAGCTTGACCGGCGCACCATCGAGCGCCGCCGTGCCGTCAAGCGTCAGCGCTGCACGGTCGAGCGTCATCTTGAACGCGCCGTCGCTCAAATCGCGACCGAAGAACGCGTGCGGAACGGCGACCCCCGATAGTTGCGCCTCGCTATGGTACTCGACCTCGTCGAAGTTCAGGTCGTGCTTCAACGGAAGCCGGAAGAAAACGTGGGCCGTGAAATCGCCGCTGGCGTGCTCGGCGTCGAGGCCCAATGCCCTGGCGTACTCCAGCGGCTTGGTATCGAGCACCTTGAGCGCGTCATGCAACGGCCCCGACAGGGTGACGTCGATGTCGCCCATCTCGTCATTGGTGTCGAGATTGTACAGCTTGACGCTGGCGGCAACTTCGCGACCGCCAAGGACGTGACCGCTAATCGGCGAAAAATCCATGTGCTTGCGGTCGAAGGTGACCGTGCCGTTGACGCCGCGCACCGGCTCCAACGGCGGGAAATATTCGATCGTCAGATTGCGGTAGCTGCCGGTGCCATCGAAGCGCGTGACGTTGACCGGCTTCGGCGCGTCGACATCGACGTGGAGCGCCATCATGGCGTTCATGCTGTCGATCATGCCGTCGTGCACGCGCGTTGTGATCCAGTGCCGCGTGTGCGGCCCGACCTTTTCGGGCCAAAGATGCGGCAGGGAGTCAATCGGGACGCCGGCCGCCGTCAATCGCGCCGACGCGTCGAACGCCGTCGGCCAGCCGCCGGCCAACAGGCCGCTGCCAAGGTTGTCGACCTCGCCTTCGACGACGACCTTGGGCCCGCCGAAATCGAGGCTGAGTTTTTCGATATCGACCCGCCCCGCCATCGGATTGTAGCTCGCCTTCAGGATGCCGCCTTTGACCGGCGCCGTGCCATCGGGCAGGTCGGCCTCGCGCAAGGTTCCCGCGCCGAACCGAACATCGCAGAACGCGACATCGATCGCGAAACTCTTGGTGTCGAAACCAAGCGCCATTTCGCCCGAAACCGGCAAATCGACCGCAGCAAGCGGCTGCAACGCCGGCGCGGTCGGCGCGAACAGCGCCGGATCGACGCCGTCGAAGGCGATCCGCACCGACAGCTCACCCGTATTGCGGTAAGCGAGACGGGCGCTCAGCAGCGCCTGTTTGCCGCCGATGCCGACGGCCAGCTGCATGTGGCCGTCGACGCCGTTGGCGTTGCGCGCCATCACGAGGTCGACCTGGTCGGCGCGCCACGTCACGCCGAGCGATTTATCGTCGACGATCAGCGTCGCGTTTGTCATCGAGAATGTCGACAGGTACTGCAACGGTCCGCCAGTGCCCAACGGCGCCGCAATGTCGCGCGTCAGTCGTGTTCCCCAGAATTCGGCAGTTTGGCTTTCGGCGGTCTGCTCGCCGACAGCGATATGAAACGAGCCATCGGCTGCCCGTACGAGACGCAGCACCGGACGATCGAGCACGACGCGTGACGGCGCCAGACGCCCTTGCAGCAGCGCCCACGGGCTCAACACGATCTCCATATCGTGGAAATTCAAACGCGCACCGCTCGCCGGCTGGCTCAGATGGACGCCTTGCGCGAACAGATGGACGCGCCGGTTCGACCAGCTCAAGACCGTGTGGTCGATCGTGACGACCACGCCGTTCGATCCGCTCGACAATGCCGACGCGAGGTAGGGCGTGACGGGATCGAGCACGATCGGTCCGCGTGACAGCCGCCATGCCGCCACGCCGCCGGCCGTCGCGATAATCACGACCAGCACGGCGACGCCGACCACGATCGCGCGCGCCAGCCGGACGTGCGGCGGCCGGCGATCTTGACCGTGCTGCGGCGCGCGCGCAGGCTGCGACGGCCGATTATCGGCTGCACCGCTCATGTTATCGTCGCCATTCGACACTTACGACAATCTCCCACCTGTTGCCGACGAAGCGGCCGCCGATGTCGGTCTCGCGCGCTGGCATGAAGCGGCCGACGACGTGCGCGACGCGAGCCTCGCCGCCTTCATGCGCGATCTTGCCGCGGATTCGGCCGGCCGCCGGTTGCTGACGACGCTCTTTGGCAACAGCCCTTACCTAGCCCATTGCTGTTTCAGGGAGTCGGCCCTGCTCGCCCGACTCTGGCGGCAGGGCGTCGCGGCTACTTTCGCCGAACTCATTTCCCGGCTCAACTGCGATCTCACGCCGACGATGCCACAGGAAGCGCTGGCGGCCGAGTTGCGGCGGCTCAAACGCGGCGCGGCGCTGACGATCGCGATCGCCGATACTACCGGTCTTTGGCCGCTGACGCAGACGATGGACGCGTTGAGCCGCTTTGCCGAGGACGCTTTGGCGTTGGCGACCCGCCACCTTCTGCACGCGGCGGCAGCGCGCGGCTTGCTCGCGCTCCGCCATGCCGACGACCCGGCACGCGACAGCGGATTCATCGTCCTGGCGATGGGCAAGCTTGGCGCCGGCGAGCTCAACTACTCGAGTGACATCGACCTTGTCGTGGTGTTTGATCCGGAGAAAGCCCGAATCACCGGCGACACGGATGCCCAGACTCTGTTCAGCCGGATGACGCAGAACCTGGTCCGCTTGATGGCCGAACGGAGCGACGGAGGCTATGTCTTCCGGACGGATTTGCGACTCCGACCCGATCCCGGGTCGACGCCGCCGGCCTTGTCGCTGCCCGCCGCCCTCGCCTATTACGAAAGCGCCGGCCAAAATTGGGAGCGCGCGGCATTGATCCGCGCGCGGCCGGTGGCTGGCGATCGCGAGGCCGGCCGCGACTTCCTCGCTGCGCTGACGCCGTTCCTGTGGCGCAAGCATCTCGACTTCGCGGCGATCCAGGACATCCATTCGATCAAGCGGCAGATTCATGCGCATCGCGGCGGCGCTGCGGTCGCCGTCAGCGGCCACAATATCAAGCTCGGCCGCGGCGGCATCCGCGAAATCGAGTTCTTCGCGCAGACGCAACAGCTGATCTGGGGCGGCCGCGAACCCGAGCTGCGCCAGCGCCAGACCGTTCCCGCGCTCGATGCGCTGGCGGCCGCCGGCCACATTTCGCGCCAGGCCGCCGGCGATCTCGCCGAGGCCTACGCGTTCCTCCGCCGCGTCGAACATCGCCTGCAAATGATCGACGACGCCCAAACCCATACGATCCCGGCGGACGCTGACGGCATTCGCCATCTTGCGCTGTTCCTTGGTTACGCAACGGCGGAGGTCTTCGC
>JBOHLR010000028.1:0-19661 GCA_050729555.1 Allostellaceae bacterium | reverse complement strand
AAGACGAGCCGTTGAAGCCGGTGTTCACCTGCCGGCTGCGGCGGAGCCGCACCGTGCTCGAACCGGACGGCGCCGCGGTCACGCTCTCGTTCGACGAAGGCGAAATCCGAACCCGCGGCGGCCGCAAGCTGCCGGTGTCCGAGATCGAGCTCGAGCTGCAACAGGGGACGCCGCGCGCCGTCTTCACGCTCGCCAATGCGCTCGCCGATGAAGCGCCGGTGCGCGTCGAAATGCGCAGCAAAGCGGCCCGTGGTTACGCCCTGGCCAAGCGCGCGGAACCGCGCGACGCGTCGGCAACGACGCGGTTCGGTGCGGTCGACCTGCATCGCGGCATGGCGGCCGAGGACGCGCTGGCCGTCATCCTGCGGCGGTGCCTGGCGCATCTGCTGGCAAACGAACCGGCGGCGCGCGCCGGCAAGGAAGAAGGCGTCCACCAGATGCGCGTCGCGCTTCGTCGCCTGCGCGTCGCGCTGCAGCTGTTCCGGTCGATGCTGCCGGAAGCGGAACGCGGCTGGGTAAGCGGCGAAGTCAAATGGCTGGCAAGCGCCCTAGGTCGCGCACGCAACTGGGACGTCGTGAACGGCCTGATCCGGCGCGTGCGCACCGGCATGGTCGACGATCGCGATCTCGCCGCGTTGGCGCGCGCCGCCGAACGCGAGCGCCGCCGCGCCTACGATGCGCTGCGCGGCGTGCTGGCCACCCGGCGCTATACCCAATTTACGCTCAGCTTCATGGGATGGATCGAGACGCGCGCCTGGCGACGGCCCGGCGCGCTGGAGACATCGATCCTGCAGGTCTCGGTCATCGGCAAGCTCGCCGACGAGGTCCTCGAACGGCGCTATCGCAAGGCGCGCAGCAGCCGCGCACGCAATTTCGACCGGCTCGGCACTGTCGGCCGCCATCGGCTGCGCATCGCGCTCAAGAAAATCCGCTACGCAGCCGAATCATTCGCGTCGATCTATGCGGACAAAGCCGTCCGCCGGTACGTCAGGCACGTGGAGACGCTGCAAGACGGTCTCGGACAGCTCAACGACATCGCGTCGTCCGAGCGGTTGCTACGGAATCTGGTGCAGCGGCGACCGTCGCAGGCGCTGATCCGCGCCGACGCCCTGGTGCGCGGATGGTGCGCGCATGTCGCGCTCGAATGCGAACCCGCCCTGAAGAAGGGACTCAAGCGGTTGAAGAAGGCCGAGCCTTTCTGGCGCCGGCCGGCGAAGGACTGAGGCCGAAATAGGCCTCAGCCGCGGAGCCAATCCCGCAGCGGCAATGCGGCGGCGGTCGCTGCCAGAATGCCGAGCATGAGGAAGGTCATGTTGCCGTCGGCCGCCGCGATGCGCAGGCATGCCGCCGACAACAAAGCTTCGCCGACGAAAATGATCAGATCGACGACGAAGTTGCGCAGGACCACGTCGCCCTCGACGTCGTCATCGAGTCGTCGACGAAGAAACAGGCGATGGCCCCAGTGCGCGTTGGCTTTCATTTCACCGGCTTTCATTGCAGGGCGCTCGTCGCTTTGGCGTGCCACATCTGCACCGCGAGAATCTGCAGAGCGAGCTGGCGGCGGCGTTCGCTTACTTCCGCGCTCGGCGGCGGCATCGGCGCGCCGTCCACCGAATGCATCAGCGGCAGCGGCTCGACGTTCCAAGGCGCCAGGTGCCGCATCCGCTGGCGGGCGATTTCGATGTCGTCGTCGGGCAGCGCCGGCGAGCCGAAGTCGTGCGGAACGGTGATCAAGCGCATGCTTAAATCGTCGCGGATGGTATCCATGACCGATCTATCCTCCAGCGCGGCAACTGCCGCAGAGGCTCAGAGACCGTGTGCCGTCCGGATCGTGAATGTCGGAATGTCGGGGAGTCTGATTTCCATGTGAACGCGGCGAGCGCCGCGCCACAATTCGATGCCGTGGTAATGCGGCCGATGCTCAAGCATGTCACGGGCCGTTTCGACAGCATCCAGTTCTTCCCGGCATTCGATCATTTCATCGGACCCGATTGAACCCGTCGAATCGAGGAAGTAGCACCGGTACTGAACCAAGTTCGTCATAGCGAGCCCCCTCGCCGCGTCTTGACACGGCACGGCCGTGACGCCGGGAACTTGGAGGCATGCCCATAGGCCGACGCGATCACGATGGTCTGGGCGGCGTTTCTTCTTATTCGCGACCGCCCACGATGACGGTCGGTACCAGCCTCCGGTTCCGCGCAAACTGTGGGCTGCGGGCCAAAATGGGTCAATCCGCCAAGCCCTGATGGGGGCTACGGAATCTACTGAGATAAAGCGTAGGGGCGGCGCGAGATCGCGCTAAATACGGGTTATTTCTCGGGCGAAACCAGGCCATGGCGAATCGCATAACGCACAAGGCCGGCGACGTCGTGAATGTCGAGCCGTTCCATCAGGCTGGCGCGATGCGATTCAATCGTCTTCACACTGGCGTCCAGCAACTGCGCGATCTGCTTGGACGATTTGCCCTCGGCGATCAATTGCAGGATTTCACGCTGACGCGGTGTCAAAAGATCGAGCGAATTGGTCTGCCCCTCGGCGCGATTGAGATAAACGTCGATCACGTGCTTCGAAATCGCTGGACTCAGGAAGATTTCGCCCCGTGCGACGGCCTCGATCGCCATTTCGAGCTCGCGCGGCGCGGACCCTTTGAGGACATATCCCGAGGCGCCGGCTCGCAGCGCCTGAAGCACGTGGCTCTCGTCTGCGTGCATCGACAGCATCACGACCCGCACCTGGGGATAGTCTTTGACCAGCCGGCGGGTCGCTTCCAGCCCATTGAGACCGGGCATCGCGATATCCATGAGCACGACGTGGGGCTGCAATTTGCCGGCATGCTCCAGCGCCTCGCGCCCGTCACCCGCCTCGCCGACGACCTGGATGCTCGGAAACTCGCCAATCAGGGATTTGAGGCTGGCGCGAATGAGCAAATGGTCGTCGCACAGCAGGATACGGATCGGATTCATCGTCACACTCGAGCCTCGCTGGCGCCAACGAACGTCACGGCGCCCTCCCCAGAAGAAAAAACACTATAGGCGCAGGCGTGAGCAAGATTAAACCGCAGCCGTCATGGTCCGGAAAGCCTCGTTGAATCTGGCGTTTATACGGGTTTTCCAACCCTGAAATCAGGTTTTCCCTGATCAGCCGGGACTCCGGCGGCGTTTACACTCCGGCTCGGTTGTTCGCGCATGGTGCCGGGGGATGATTGGTTGGCGCCGGCAGAATAGGACAGGAATTACGACCTACCTGAACCAACCTGGCGATGCCGCGGCGCGAAATTGCGTGCGGGTGCAATACGCCGACGGCGGGGTCATATTTCAACCGAGCTATAGCTGTAAGGCCTTGCCGGATTATTTTGGGACGCAAGGTCAGCGCGCAAGGGACAAGGGCAGTGTCGGCGACCAATGACGGATAATGTCGAGTGGCTCACGCTAATCGCCGCCGCGGTGCCGGTGGCGCTCTATACGGCCGACGCCGATGCCCGGTTTACCGGACCGCGGATCATCAGCGAAGCCTTGGCACAATCGCTCGGGTACCAGCCGGCTGATTTCATCAACAACCCGGATCTGTGGATGTCGCGCGTTCATCCGGCCGATCTGCCGGGGCTCCGCGCTCATGCCGAAGAAATCGCCACGACCGGCTCGTTCGCCGTCGAGTACCGCTGGCTTGCCGCCGACGACAGCGAGCGGATCTTTGCCGAGCACGCAGTGGTGATCGGCGACCAACGCGGCCGCCCGTCGCGCATCCAGGGAATCGCGCTCGACGTCACGGAACGCGCGTCGATGCAGCGCCAACTCGGCCAGACGCAGCGCATGGCGGCGGTGGGCCGCATCACCAGCACCGTGGCGCACGAACTCAACAATCTGTTGACCGTGATCATGTGGAATCTGGACTTGATGACGCGCTCGCTCGACGGCACCAGCAAAGATTTCGATCGCGCGCACATCGCGTTGAGCGCCGCGCTCAACGGAACCAGCCTGCTGACGCAGGTCATGGGATTCGCGCGCGGCGACCGCGTCGCGACCGGTGCGATCGACGTCGGCGGCATGTTGACGCGCGTGACGCAGGTGCTGCGCTTCGTCCTTGGTGCCGACATCGCGATCGAAACCAATGTCGTGCCGGAATTGTGGCCAATCGAGGCCAGCCCCGATCAGCTCGAATTGGCGTTGGTCAATCTGGCCATTCATGCTCGGCAGGCAATGCCGGAAGGCGGCCGATTGGCGATCGAGGCAGGCAACCTGCCGGCGCGCGGACGGCCGCAAAATGAAAACAGCTTCGGGCGCGATGCCGTGGTCATCTCCGTCAGCGGGGTGGCGTCCGGTCCGGTCAGTGCGTCCACGGAGGGCCGCGGCAGCGAAATGTTGGCAATGGTGCGCAGCGTCGTCGAGGCCGCCGGCGGCCGCCTGGCGCTTGGCGGGCCGGACGGCGCGATGCAGACGCGGCTGCTCTTGCCGCGTGCGGCTCCGGCCGGCAGCAAGACGGCTCCGTCGACCGAACGCCGTGACGAAAGCAACGGGCACTCCACGCGCACGGTTCTGGTCGTGGAAGACGATCCCGACGTCCGTAACATCACCGTGGCGCGCCTCGGTGAGTTCGGCCACCATGTGCTTGAAGCCGATAACGCCAAGGCCGCGCTCGATATCCTCGGCCGCGACGACGCAATCGATCTACTATTCACCGATATCGCGATGCCCGGCGGCATGAACGGGCTCGAACTCGCCCGCCGCGCACTCCAATTGCGGCCCGGCATCGGGGTGCTCTTCGTTTCCGGCTATACCTCTTCGGCGCACACCGAGGGCAGCACGCCCGGCGAATTCCTGCAGAAGCCCTACCGCCAGGAAGATCTCGGCCGCGCATTGCATCGGGCGTTGCATCGCGGCACGACCGCGGCCGCCTAGTCCCGCGTGATTGTCGGCCGGTTTGAGCCGGCTGACGCTCTATGGTCTACTGGCGACACTCATGCCACGCACCCGGCCCGTTCGTCCGAAGACGGCAAACGACACAGTGTCGGACACGCTCCGCGTGCTCGTCGTCGAAGACGATGAGCTGGTCCGCGAAGCGACTGTCGGCAATGTCGTCGACCTTGGCCATCAGGTCGTCGAAGCCGGCGACGCCGACGCGGCGTTGCGGATCCTCGATGACGACGATGCCATCGACGTTCTGTTCGCCGACGTACGGTTGCCCGGCAAAGACGGCACCCGGCTCGTCCGCGAGGCGCGGCAACGGCGACCGACGCTCCAGGTGATCCTGACCAGCGGCGGACCGGCTCCCGAAGCGCCGGCCGGCGGCACGGTTTGGCTCGGCAAACCTTACAAGTGGGATGATCTGAAACGCGCCTTCGAGCAGGTGCGCGACCGGTACCGCTAACCGTCGCGATTCCGCGGCAACGCCGCCGGCGCGACACACAAAAATCACCGTTTGTCACAGCATCCTTGGCTAGGCTTTCCGTACGTTGCGCGGCAATCCGCCAGCGCGCCCGGTCATCGGGCAGGGAGCCGGAGATGCGTCCTGTTCGGCACGCCATCATGGTGGCGACAGCCGTTTTTGCGGGCTGGCTGATGGTCGCCGACGGCGGCACGCATGGCGTGCCGCGTGCTGAAGCCGCGAACGCGGCTCCAACACCAGTGGGCGCGCCAACGGCGGTGCTACCGAAAGACAAGGCGCAAGCCATTCTCGGCAAGCCGGTCGTCAGCCCCAAGGGCGAGGCGATGGGCCGGATTGTCGACGTCATCGTCGACAAGGCCGGCACGACCCGCGCCGCGGTCATCGACTTCGGTGGCTTTCTGGGCGTCGGGAGCCGCCAAATCGCCGTCGATTGGGCCGCGCTGAATTTCTCGCCGGCCGGCCAGCCCGAACGCATCACGCTTAATCTGACGCGCGATCAACTCAAATCCGCGCCGCAATACGAGAAAGGCAAGCCGGTCGTCGTGCTGGAGGAATCGGGCCACACCCAGCCGTTGGGAGCCGGCGAGTACCCATTGGATAACTGACCGTGGATGCCAAAGCGTGCAAGCTTACGAGAAACTTGGTTCAGACGTGCGCCACCCGCCTGTGCCGGTGCCGGTGTCCACGCCCGTGCACGCGCCGTCGCGACGCAGTTTGCGGGGCCTCGACGGCTTCAATTTCTTCATCGCCAACATCCAAACTGGCTTCGGACCGTTCATCGCCGTCTATCTGACGGCGCAAGCATGGACCCAGGTCGATATCGGCTTCGTCCTGACGTTGAGCGGTTTCGTGGCGCTGGCCTGTCAAGTGCCGGCCGGCATCCTGGTCGACACCGCGACCCACAAACGAACGCTCGCCGCAATTGCCGCGGCGGCCATCGCGCTCAGCGCGCTCATGCTTGCCGCCTGGCCGATCCTGCCGTTGGTTCTGGGCGCGGAAGTCTTGCATGGCGTGGCCAGTTGCCTGATGACGCCGGCCATCGCGGCGATCAGCCTCGGTCTGGTCGCGTCGCACGAAATCGGCGAGCGCTTGGGCCGCAACGCGCGCTATGCCTCTGCCGGCAACGGCATTGCGGCGGTCCTGATGGGGGCCTGCGGCCGATTGTTCTCCAATCGCGCCGTGTTTGTATTGACGGCCTTGCTCGCCGTTCCGGCGTTGATCGCCCTGTTCCAAATCCGATCGCGGGAGATCGATCCGATACGCGCGCGCGGCGGTCAACCCGGTGCGCAACCGCGTCAATCACCGCTGCACGGCATCGCCGACAATCGCGGGTTGCTGGTCTTTGGCGCCGGCATGATCCTATTCAGCCTGGCCAACACGCCGATGCTGCCGCTGGTCGGTGCGATCATGACCATGCGCTCGAGCCAATGGGCGACCGTCCTGATCGCCGCCTGTATCGTCGTGCCGCAAATCTTCGTGGCTATCTTGTCGCCGTGGGTCGGGCGCCGGTCCGAAAGCTGGGGCCGGCGGCCGCTGCTGATCCTGGGATTTGCCGCGCTGCCGATCCGCGGCGTTTTGTATGCGCTCATCGCCAGCCCTTATTTGCTGGTGGTGGTGCAGATCCTCGATGGCATCTCGGCGGCCGTGCTGGGCGTGATGGTGCCGCTCATCGTCGCCGACGTCACACGCGGCACCGGTCGGTATAATGCAGCGCTCGGCACGGTCGGGGCGGCTGCCGCGATCGGGGCTGCGGTCAGCACGACCTTGGCCGGCTACGTGAACGACCAGCTGGGCAGCACGGTGGCGTTCCTCGGCCTTGCGGGCGTAGCGTTACTCGGCGTCGTCCTAATGCTGTTATTCATGCCGGAAACGCGGCCCGCGGAACGCTGAAGAAGACTCGGGATGGACACCCAACCGAAATCACCATCGAGGCCGGACGCTGGCACCGGCGATTTCTACATCGGCGCGGCCACGTCCGGTGTCGAACGCCGGCCGCCGCGGGCACTCAAGCACGGCGACACGTTTGCGGTATTCGACGACAACGGCGACGTGGCCGGGGGCGCCTTGGATCCGGCGGGCCTCTATTATCGCGATACGCGTCACCTTTCGCATTTCGTTCTGTCAGTTGATGGCGAGCGCCCGCTCCTGCTGAGCTCCAATCTCCAGGACGACAATGCCGTTCTGTCGGTCGACCTCGCCAACCCCGATCTGCACTGGGCCGGCCGCCTGACGCTGCCCCGCGATACCATCCACGTTCGGCGGACCACGTTCCTGTGGCGTAGCGCCTGCTATCTGCGGCTCGCGGTGCACAATTTTGACCGCCAACCGCGCAGCATCCGCCTCGGGCTGGAGTTCGCCGCGGATTTTCGCGACCTGTTCGAGATCCGCGGCAGCGTCCGCGAACGCCGCGGGACCTTGGCGATCGAACGGCACGGCGCCGCGACGGTCGTCATGCGCTACCGCGGCCTCGACGACGTCGTGCGCACCACGCGGCTCGATTTTACGCCGGCCGCCGATAGGTTGACCGACGACGCGGCTGAATACGACGTGACGCTCGCGCCGGGCGAACGGGCGAGCTTTTTCCTGACCATTCGCTGCGACGCCGACACGCCGGCGCGGCCCAACGCTTTTTTCGGCGCGATGCGGGCGGCCCGCCGCGATCTGCGGACCGCGACGTCGCGCACGGCCGTGATCGACGGCTCCAATGCCGTGCTTAATCGGATCCTGTGCCGTTCCGTAGCCGATCTCTACATGCTGCTGACCGACACGCCCGAAGGTGCTTATCCGTATGCGGGCATTCCGTGGTTCAGCACGCCGTTCGGCCGCGACGGCATCATTACCGCGCTGGAAGTGCTGTGGTTCGATCCGGCCATCGCCAAAGGCGTGCTGCGCTTTCTCGCCGCCACGCAGGCGGATCATGTCGATCCCGAGCATGCCGCGCAGCCGGGCAAGATCGTGCATGAGATGCGCCAGGGCGAGATGGCGCGGCTCGGCGAGGTGCCCTTCGGCCGCTATTACGGCACGGTCGATGCCACGCCGCTGTTCGTCCTGTTGGCTGGCCGCTATTTCGCGCGCACCGACGACCGCGAGACGATCAAAGCGCTGTGGCCGCATATCGACGCCGCGCTGCGCTGGATCGACCGCGACGGCGATCCGGACGGCGACGGCTTTGTCGAGTATGTCGCCGTCCCGGGCAAGGGACTCTTCAATCAGGGGTGGAAAGATTCCGAGGACGCCATCTCGCACGCCGACGGCACACTGGCGCACGGTGCCATCGCCTTGTGCGAAGTTCAGGCCTATGTCTACGGCGCCAAGCGCGCGGCGGCGGAAATCTGCCGGGCGCTCGACATGCAAGCACGCGCCGCCGAACTGGAAGACGCCGCGCAAGCGTTGCGGCGGCGCTTTGACGCTGCGTTCTGGTGCGAGGATCTCGGCACCTACGCCCTGGCGCTCGACGGCGACAAGCGTCCTTGCCGTGTCGTGAGTTCCAACGCGGGCCACGCGTTGTTCGCGGGGATCGCCGAGCCGTCGCGCGCGACGCGGGTGGCGGCGACCTTGCTCGGCCGCGACGCCTATTCGGGTTGGGGCGTGCGCACATTGGCTGCGTCGGCGCGCCGCTACAATCCGATGTCGTACCATAACGGCTCGGTCTGGCCCCACGACAACGCCCTCATCGCACTCGGCTTGGCGCGTTACGGCCTGAAGCGCGAAGCTCTCGCAATCTTCGACGCGCTGTTTGCCGCAGTTCAGCACATGGACTTGTTGCGGCCGCCCGAGCTGTTCTGCGGCTTTGCGCGGCGGCATGGCGTGGGGCCCACGCGTTATCCCGTCGCCTGCTCGCCGCAGGCCTGGGCCAGTGCGACGCCGCTGGCCCTGGTCGAGGCGTGCCTTGGGCTTCACTGCGATAGCATCCGTGGCGAGGTTCGTCTCGAAAATCCGATCTTGCCGCAGGCCGTCGATGAACTACGCCTGCGCCGCGTTCGCATCGGCGACGGCGAAGTCGATCTTCTCCTGCACCGGCATGGGAACGAGGTCGCCGTCACCGTCCTGCGGCGCCACGGCGATATCCATGTCATCGTCGTGAGTTGAACGACCTCACGCGCCGGCGCCAAGCCAAGTCCTGACGCGGTACACGGCCCGTCCCGGCGACCGCTTTCCAAGCCGTGCGCGTTAGGCTACACAACCCTATGCCCTTCGGGGCAAGGGGCCGCCGGCAGAAGCGGCCCGGCTAGGGAGCGACCGAACGTGGCGGAGATCATTCTCGAAGCGCGCGGTCTGTCCAAGGAATTCCTTGGCTTCGCCGCCGTGCGCGACGTCTCGCTGAAGGTCAACCGCAACTCGATCCACGCGCTGATCGGGCCCAACGGCGCCGGCAAAACCACCGTCTTCAATCTGCTGACCAAATTTCTCGAGCCGACGTCCGGCTCGATCGTCTTCATGGGTCGCGACATCACGCGCGCCAAGGCGGCCGACGTCGCGCGCCTGGGCATGGTGCGGTCGTTTCAGATTTCGGCCGTGTTTCCGCACATGACTGTGCGCGAGAATGTCCGGGTCGCGCTGCAGCGGCCGCTTGGCACGTCGTATCAATTCTGGCGCCCGATCGAAGCGATCGCCGATCTCGACGACCGGGCGGATGCGGTGCTGGCTCTGGTCGGTTTGCGCGACCAGGGTGACCTGCTGGCGGCCGAACTGCCTTATGGCGGCAAGCGCGCGCTCGAGATCGCGACGACGCTGGCGCTCGAGCCGCCTTTGCTACTGCTCGACGAGCCGATGGCCGGCCTTGGCCTCGAGGACATCAAACGCATCTCGGCGCTGGTGCGCGAGGCCGCGAAAACGCGCACCGTGCTCATGGTCGAGCACAATCTTTCCGTGGTCGCCGATCTCTCGGACGTCATCACCGTACTGACGCGCGGCCGCGTCTTGGCCGAAGGGCCCTACCGCGAGATCGCGAACAATGCCGACGTGCGCGAAGCCTATCTCGGAACCGGAACCGGCCATGCTTAGCGCCGCCGCCGATGCATTGCTCGACGTTCGCGGGCTCGAAGCCTGGTATGGCGAATCGCACGTGCTGCACGGCATGGATTTCACGGTGGCGGCGGGCGAAGTTGCCACTCTGCTCGGCCGCAACGGCGCCGGCAAGACCACGACGCTCAAATCGATCATGGGCATCCTGCCCGCGCGACGCGGCGCCATCACCTTCGAAGGACAAGCCATCGTCGATCTGCCGGCCTACCGCATCGCGCGGCTCGGCATCGCCTATTGCCCCGAGGATCGCGGCATCTTCGCCAGTCTTTCGGTCGAAGAGAACCTGGTGCTGCCGCCGGTGATCGCGCCGGGCGGCATGGCGGTCGAACAGATCTATCAGCTCTTTCCCAATTTGCTCGAACGCCGCACCAGCCAAGGCACCAAACTGTCGGGCGGCGAACAGCAGATGCTGGCAATCGCCCGCATCCTGCGCACCGGCGCGCGGCTGTTGCTGCTGGACGAGCCGACCGAAGGCTTGGCGCCGGTGATCGTACAACAGATCGGCGCAGTCATCGGCCGGCTCAAGCAGGCCGGCTTCACGATCCTGCTGGTCGAACAGAATTTCCGCTTTGCCGCGACCGTCGCCGACCGCCATTTCGTCGTCGAGCACGGTCGCGTCGTCGATATGATTTCGAACGAACGGTTGGAGGCCGAGACCAACAAGCTGCACGAATATCTCGGCGTATGAAACGCTTCAGGGGAGAGGAAACATGAAACGCAGATCGCTTCTGGCCGCGGGTTTTGCCGCGGCATTGGCGTTTGGCGCGACGGCTCAAGGGGCCCAAGCGGCGAACGACAAGGTAGTCATCGGTGTGATGAACGACATGTCGTCGGTCTATTCCTATCTCGGCGGCATGGGTTCGGTCGTCGCCGCGCGGATGGCGGTGAAGGATTTCGGCGGCAAGGTCCTCGGCAAGCCGATCGACGTCATCTATGCCGACCATCAGAACAAGCCCGACGTCGGCGCAGCGATCGCGCGCAAGTGGTTCGACGAAGACGGCGTCGACGCGATCGTCGATCTGCCGACCTCGTCGGTGGCCATCGCCGTGCAGCAGGTGGCGAAGGAACGCGGCAAGGTGACGCTGATCTCGAACGGCGGCTCGTCCGAGCTGACGGGTAAATACTGTTCGCCGACCGGCGTGCACTGGACTTACGACACCTACGCGCTGGCGCACGTCACCGGCAAGGCGATCGTGCAGCAGGGCGGCAAGAAATGGTTCTTCATCACCGCCGATTACGCCTTCGGCCATCAGCTGCAAGACGACACAGCGGCGGTCGTCAAAGCGTCGGGCGGCACGGTCGTCGGCTCGGTCAATGTGCCGTTGAACAACGCCGACTTCTCGTCCTTCTTGCTGCAAGCCCAGCAATCGAAGGCGCAGGTGATCGGCCTCGCCAACGCCGGCGGCGACACCGTCAACTCGATCAAGCAAGCCGCCGAGTTCGGCATCGTCAAAGGCGGCCAGCGATTGGCCGGCTTGTTGGTCTTTATCGCCGACGTCAACGCGCTCGGCTTGCAGACGGCACAGGGGCTGATGCTGACCGAGGCCTATTATTGGGACCAGAACGCCCAGACGCGCGCCTTTGCCAAGCGGTTCGAAGCCGAATTCAACGGCAAGGTGCCGACCTCGGGCCAGGCGGGCGTCTACGGCGCCGTCCTGCACTATCTCAAGGCGATGCAGGCGGCCAAGACGGAAGACGGCGTCAAGGTCGTGGCGCAGATGCGCAAGATGCCGATCAACGACTTCATGACGCATAACGGCCATATCCGCATCGACGGCCGCGTCATCCGCGACATGTACCTCTTCCAGGTCAAGAGCCCGCAGGAGTCGAGGTATCCGTACGACTATTACAAACAGCTCGCCGTGATCCCGGGCGATCAGGCGTTCCGTCCGCTCAGCGAGAGCGACTGTCCGCTCGTGAAGCACTAACGGCCGCGCGCGCAATTTGGTGGGGCCGATGTTGGATTGGTTGCATTTCGCCGTGCCGCCGGCACCGGCGTTGCTCGGCCAACTCCTCATCGGCCTCATCAACGGCGCGTTCTATGCGATGTTGAGCCTCGGCCTCGCGGTCATTTTCGGCCTGCTCAACATCATCAATTTCGCGCACGGCGCCCAATACATGCTGGGCGCATTTTGCGCCTATCTGATCTTGAATTACGTCGACATCGGCTATTGGCCGTCGCTGCTGATCGCGCCTATTGTTGTCGGCATCTTCGGCTTGCTGCTCGAGCGATTTTTCATCCGTTGGGTCTATCGTCTCGACCATCTTTACGGCCTGCTGCTCACCTTCGGCATGGCGCTGATCATTCAGGGTGTGTTCCGGCAGTACTACGGCAGCGCCGGCCAGCCTTATTCGATTCCGGACCTGCTCGCCGGCGGCCAGGATTTGGGCTTCATGTTCCTGCCGAACTACCGCGCCTGGGTGATCGTGGCGTCGTCCGTGTTCTGCTTCGGCACTTGGTTCATCATCGAACGCACGCGGCTCGGCGCCTATCTGCGCGCGGCGACCGAGAACCCGGCCTTGGTCCAAGCATTCGGCATCAACGTCCCGCGCATGGTGACGCTGACCTACGGCTTTGGCGTCGCCCTGGCGGCCCTGGCGGGCGTCTTGGCGGCGCCGATCTATCAGGTGAGTCCGCTGATGGGATCGAACCTGATCATCGTGGTGTTCGCGGTCGTGGTGATCGGTGGCATGGGCTCGATCCTCGGCGCGATCGTCGGCGGTTTCGCGCTCGGCATCATCGAAGGCCTGACCAAGGTTTTCTATCCCGAGGCCTCGTCGACCGTGATTTTCGTCATCATGGCGATCGTGCTGCTGGTGAAGCCGGCGGGCCTGTTTGGCCGGGCAGCGTGACGTGAACGAGACGACCACGGTCCGGACGGTCCGCCGGCTGGTCCTGCTTGCCGTCGCGCTTGTCGCGCCGTTCGTCTTCTATCCGATCTTCCTGATGAAAGCCGTGTGCTTCGCGCTCTTCGCCGCGGCGTTCAACCTGCTGATCGGCTTCGTCGGCTTGCTGTCGTTCGGCCACGCCGCCTTTTTCGGCAGCGCCTCTTATGTGACGGCTTACGCCGCAAAAGCCTGGGGCTTTTCGCCGCTTCCCGCGATCTTGGCCGGAACGGCCGTCGCTTGCGTCATGGGCGTCGTCTTCGGCTGGCTCGCCATCCGCCGCAAAGGCATCTATTTCGCGATGGTGACGCTCGCCTTGTCGCAGATGGTCTATTTCTACGCGCTCGAATCCAAATACACCGGCGGCGAAGACGGCATCCAGGCGGTGCCGCTGCGCGACGTGTTCGGGCTGATCGATCTCAACCGACCGCTGACGATGTACTACTTCGTCCTGGCGATCTGCCTGCTCGGCTTTGGCATCATCTATCGTGCCATCCATTCGCCGTTCGGCGAAGTCCTGCGCGCCATCCGCGACAACGAGCCGCGCGCGATCTCGCTTGGCTATCGAACCGACCGCTACAAGCTGCTAGCGTTCACATTGTCGGCGACGCTGGCGGGTCTGGCGGGCGCGACCAAGGCCTTGGTGTTCCAGCTCGCATCGCTGACCGACGTGACCTGGCAAATGTCGGGCGACGTGGTGCTGATGACGCTCATCGGCGGCCTCGGCACCATTTGGGGCCCGGTTGCCGGTGCCTTTATCTCGATCACCATGGAAAACTATCTCGCCGAGCTTGGTTCATGGGTAACCGTGATCCAAGGAACGATTTTCGTCGTCTGCGTGTTGGTATTTCGTCGCGGCGTGGTAGGCGAGATCGTCCATTTCCTCAACCGGCGACAGCGCCAGCCGCGGCTTGCCGAAGAGCCTCGAACGCTGTGAGCGTTTGCACGCTCGGTGTCGGGTAAAGGAGGCCATCATGATCTGCAAGCTGAAATCCGGCCGCTATCGTCTCTACTCGCGCAAGATAAACGCGAAGACCGGCAAGCGTCGCAATCTCGGCACGTTTACCAGTCGCGCCGGAGCGTTGCAGCGCGAGCGTGCGATCCAGTTCTTCAAGCGCCGGCACTAAGCATCGGTGGCTCGGTTACCTCTCGCTGCCGCCAGGTTAGCGCGCAGGCGGGTCAATATGCGTTTCAATGCCTCGATCTGAGCGGCCGGCAAGCCGGCGGTGGCAACGCGATTGACGGCGCGCGCCTCCGGCAACAGCAGGTTGCGCAGCTCGCGCGCGGTTTTGGTCAGAAAAATATTCGACTTGCGCCGGTCGTCGCGGTTTTGCATCCGCACGACCAGACCGCGCCGCTCCATGGCGTGTAGCGCCGTGACGGTGGTGGGTTCCGCGGTGCCGGCGCGCGCGCTCAACTCGCGTTGGTTGAGCCCGTCCTCTTCCCACAGCACGCGCAGGAAATACCACATGCCGAGCGTGATGCCGTAGGCGCGGATGCGTGCTTCGAGCGCGCGTTGCAAGGCACGATGGGTTTGGCGGACTTGATGACCGACGCTCTGTTCCGCTGCATAGACAACGCGCGTCTTGCGCGCGGCGGCGCTCGCCGATTTCGGGCGCTTTGTCATGGCCGTGATCCCGTCCCGAGCATGCGCAGGCGGCGGTTTTAGCCGCTCATCCGGCTTTTGTCTTGTCCCGAGGGGAGTCGCCGCGCACAATCGCCCGGCCATCGCACGGATGACCGCTCCTTGCCGCTCGATCACCTGCTCGTCCAATTCGCGCTGATCCTCGGCCTGTCGCTGTTCTTCGGGCTGGCGTTCGAGGATTTTCACGCGCACACCAATTTGCCGCGGCCCGGCGGCATTCGCACCTTTCCGCTGCTCGCCTTGACGGGCGGGCTGCTCTACCTGCTCGACACCGATCGCAAACTACCGCTGGTCGCGGGCCTACTGGTTCTCGGCGCCTGGCTGGCCATCGCCTATTGGCGTCAGTGTTACGAACGGACCGAAGACGACCGTTCGGCGATCGAACTCGTCGCGCCGATCTGCAATGTGCTGGCCTATCTGATCGGACCCGCGGCGTTGACCGCACCGCCATGGCTCGTCGTCGCGGTCACGGGGACGGCGGTGCTGTTGCTGACCGGCCGCCGGCGGCTGCACACATTGGCGCAACGAATGCCGATCGGCGAAATCGTCACCGCCGCACAGTTCCTGATCCTCACCGGCATCGTCCTGCCGCTGCTGCCGGACCATTCGGTTACCACGCTGACCACCATCACGCCGTACAAGGCTTGGCTTGCGTTGCTGGTGGTGTGCACGCTTTCTTATGCGAGCTAACTGCTGCAGCGGTTCGTCACGCCGGCGCGCGGCGATCTGATGGTCGCGCTGCTCGGCGGCCTCTATTCGTCGACAGCGACCACCGTGGTTCTGGCACGCGCCGCGGCGGCGAAGCCGGCGACCAATTCGGTGGCGCAGGCCGGCATCATCCTGGCGACTGCGCTCATGTATCTGCGGATTCTGGTGATCGTGGCGATCTTCGACCTGCCGCTGGCGCTCGGCATCGCACCGGCGACGATCCTCTTGTCGCTCGCCGGCGTTGGCATGGCGGCGCTGCAATATCGGCGCGCGCGGCGCGTTAACACGGGCGCGGAAAAGGCCAAAACTGGGCCGCGCAATCCGCTCGAACTGACCGCGGCGGCGGTATTCGCCGTGCTGTTCGTCGTCACTTCGATCGCCACGCAATGGGCACAGAGCCGTTTCGGCGCGCTCGGCGTGAACGTGCTGGCTGCGGTCGTCGGTTTTGTCGACATCGATCCGTTCGTTTTGAACATGGCGCAAAGCGGGCCCGGCAGCTTGCCACTCGACGGCCTAATCAGCGCCGTCTTGATCGCGATGTCGTCGAACAACGTGCTGAAAGCGGTCTACGCAACGATCTTCGCCGGCTGGCGTGCGAGCCTGCCCGCAGCGACGGCGCTCCTCATCCTCGCCGCCGGCGGCGTCGGCGCGGCGCTGATTCACTAGTCGGCCGGCTCGGCGTGATATAACATAACATTGCGAACCCGCTGACAGGACCGGAAATGACGGTCAAAACACGCCGTGGCGTCACGGCGCAACTCGATCGGGCAGCCGAAGTCTGCGCGCGCGACGGCGCGCAGCTGACGGAACTGCGCCGCCGCGTTCTCGGCCTGATCCTCGAAGCCGGTGGTCCGATCACGGCCTATCAGCTGCTCGACCGCCTCCGGAAGGTTCACAAAGGCGCGGTGCCGCCGACGGTCTATCGTGCGCTCGAATTCCTGCTTGAACAGGGCTTGATCCACCGGCTCGAGCGCCTCAACGCGTTCATCCCGTGCGCCGAAACCGGCCATCGGTACGTCGCGCAATTCCTGATCTGCCGCGAATGCGGCTCGGTCGCGGAAATCGAGGACCAGGCGGCCGCCCGCGCACTGGCGCATGCCGCCGAACGCAAGGGTTTCCGCGCGCACGACACCGTCGTCGAGATCGAAGGCACCTGCGCCGCCTGCGCGCGGGCCGCCTAGGTGCGGACGGTGGACGGCAAGGGTAAATTGGCGAGCAGATAAATCGCGACGCTGAGCGCGGTGATCCAGAAACTGGTCGGCCAATCGGTGTAGAACGCCAACGTCAGGCCGAGCCACGCTTCGACGACGGCGAGCAGGACCGATAGCAGCACGCCGCTCACCACGGCGTGCGTCAAGCGCATCGCCGCCGCGGCCGGACCGACCATGAGGGCGAAGACCAGCAGCACGCCGACGATCTGGGCGCATTCCGCCGTCGTCAGGGCGACGATCGCCAGGAACAGGACCGCATAGAGACGCAGCGAGACACCTTTCGCCTCGGCGAGCTCCGGCTGCAAACTGGCGAACAACAGCGGCCGCGAAATGATCGCCAGCAAGGCAATGCTGATCGCGCCCAACACCAGCAACGTCCAAACGGTTTGCACATCGACGGCCAACACGTTGCCGAACAACAACGCCGTCGCCTGGCTCGCATAGGCGGTGAAGAAGTGCAGGAACAAAAGGCCGAGACCGAGCGCCAAGGCGAGCACGAGGCCGATGGCGACGTCGCGCTGCGCCAGTTTCTCGCCCATGAAACCCATGCCGAGGCCGGCCGTCAACGTCACCAGCACCAACCCCCACAGCGGCGAAACGCCGATGAGCACCGCGCCGGTCGCGCCGGTGAAGCCGACATGCGCGAGCGCATGACCTGCGAAGGTCTGGCCGCGCAGCACCAGGAAATAGCCAACGGCGCCGGCGACGACCGCAACGATGGTCGCCGCGGCGAACGCACTGCGCATGAAATCGTATTCAAGCATGGCCGGAATGCGCGTGGTGATGCCCGTGCGAATGCGGCGCGCCCGGATCGTGGCGATGGCCGTCGCCTTCCAACTCGTGACCGCCCGACATCACGAAGATTCGGCCTTTGATCCGGACGACCTCGATCTCAGAGCCATAGAGCCGGGACAGCACCGGGCCGGTGATGACTTCGTCGACGGTGCCGAGCGCGGCTTGGCCACTGCCGAGATAGAGCACGCGGTCAATGGCGCCGAGCAGCGGATTGAGCTCATGGGCGCTGAACAGCACGGTGATGCGCAGCTCGCGCTGAAGCGATTTCACCAGGCCGATCACTTCGGCCTGATGGCGCGGATCGAGGCTGATCAGCGGCTCGTCCAGCAGCAGTAATTGCGGTTTGCCGATCAAGGCCTGAGCCAGCAGCAGCCGCTGCCGCTCGCCACCTGAAATCTCGGCCAGCGGCCGGCGCGCCAGAGAGAGAGCGCCGACCCGGTCGAGCGCTCGCTCGATTTCGCGCCGACCTGCTCCGCCCAAAAAAGGAAGGCCGAGGCGGTGGCCGTTGACGACACTGGCGATGAAATCCCACCCGCTCAAACCGGCCGTCGCCACGGCGGCGTGGACCTGGGGGAGATAGCCGATCGCCGGATTGCCGCGCGTCGCCGGGCGGCCGAGGATTTGAATCGTGCCTCCGTCGGCCGGCACCAGGCCGAGCAGCGCGCGCATCAACGTGGTCTTTCCGGCGCCGTTTGGCCCGAGCACCCCGACGAACTCGCCCGCTGCAATGTCCAACGTGATCTTGTCGAGAACGACGCGATCCCTCAGCGTCAGCCGGACATCACGCAGCGCGATCGCAGTCATGGATTTCTACCGCAGCAAAGCATGGTCGACGGCATCAAGCGCGTTCGTCATCCAT
This sequence comes from Allostellaceae bacterium, assembly GCA_050729555.1. Lineage (GTDB taxonomy): Bacteria > Pseudomonadota > Alphaproteobacteria > ATCC43930 > CGMCC-115725 > REEB95. The sequence continues at coordinate 1,150 of JBOHLR010000028.1, read as the reverse complement.
TGCTGATAGGTCTGGCCGGGCGGTTCGGTTTCGGCCGCGCCGACAACCGGAATATGCGACGCCTTGGCCAGCTTCATCATGCGTTCGGCAATTGGGTCTGACGCCTGGCTGTTGTAGACCAACAGCTTCACCTGACGGGTCTTGAGATCGCGTTCGAAGCCAGCCACGTCGGACGCGCTGGGTTCGGTGTTGTTCATCACCGCCAACTGGAAGGACTGGTTGCGGACCTGCAGGCCGAGCGCGTCGAACATGTAGCCGAAGACGGGCTCCGTCGCCGTTACCGGCGTGCCTGCCAGGCGTCCATGCAGGGTGGCGATCTTCGCCCGGACCGGCTGCATCGACTGCTGAAACCGGCGCAGACGTTCCTGGTAATCCGACCGATGCGCGGGATCAGCATCGCTCAGATCGTCCGCCAGAACCTTGGCAAAGGTGAGCATCGTGTTCGGATCGTACCAGATGTGCGGATTGTCACTCGTCTTCTTGCCCACGAGCTCGGCCACGACGACGACGGTGCGGTCCGTGCTCCGCGCGGCGCCCAGCAATTTTGGCATCCACGGATCGTAATCGATGCCGCTATAGACCACGAAACGCGCGCGCGAGATCACGCGCGCAACCGAAGGGCTGGCCTCGAACAGATGCGGATCTTCGTCCGGGTTGTTGAGGATGCTGGTCACCGTCACGTCGGCGCCGCCGATCTGATGCGCGACGTCGCCATAGAAATTCTCGGCGGCGACGACTGGGATGGGACCGGCGGCAAAAGCCGGCGCGGCGATCACGATGGCGACCACCACCGCGAGGAAAGAAAGACGTTTCATGCCGTCCCCGTAAGCCGGCCACGACGAAAGCCCGGCCGATTCGCAATGATATAACATTACATCTTGGTCCGTCCAGGCGGCGCCGCGACGAAAAACGGCCGTCCAAAGGACGGCCGTGTGTAATCGGGCGGGATGGTTGCGGGGGAGCGCAACCCCCTTTACCGAACTGTCTTGCAGTATCGGCGCTAGTTCGATTCACGGGAGCGCACCCCCCTTTACCGAACTGTCTCGCGGTACGGGCGTTAGGTCGATTCGCCGGCCTGCAACCACCGACGATTCATCGTTTCGGTACCGGTGTAGGTTCCAATCCTGTGCCCTTGCAGTCACTTGTCAGC
>JBOHLR010000027.1:0-20078 GCA_050729555.1 Allostellaceae bacterium | reverse complement strand
CGGCGGGCATCGCCTATGGCAATCTCAACACACTCGACGATTTCGTCCGCCATCCGGCGTTGGCGACAATCGACACCGCGACCGAAAGCGGCACCGTCACCTTGCCGCTGCCGCCAGCACGTCACGCCGCCGAACTGGCGGCTCGCGCGGTGCCACGGCTCGACGAACACGGCCCTAGGCTGCGGCGCGAGTTTGCGTGATTCGCCAATCGTGCATTTGTGCATTGCAAAAACAACTGCTGTGACGCATGCCCGTGCGGCGCCGCCTGTGGCGAAATAACGCACGGGAATCCGCCCCTATGGGCACATGGTAAATGTTTTTGATTTGCGTTGTGCGCCGCAATATGCCATTTATTGCAACGCGACACGGCCGTCGCCCGACGGCGTGTCGTACGTCTTCTAGGCGTTTCCTCCCTAAACTTGGGCCGCACCTTGGTGCGGCCCTTTTTCTTTGGCGCAGATCTCTTACACGATCTTGCAGGGGATGATCGCGTCCTCGTCGAACTGGTAGACCGCGCAGAGGCGGTGATAGCCGTCGGCGATGATGAGGATGCCGTTGCGCTCATCCCGATAGAGCAGCAGCGGCGACAACAGTTCTTGCGCCGTGATTCGCTGTGCGTCCTTCCTGACGTGACTGTTAGCGGGGCTGAGCAGCGCCAGCCGGGACGCTCGGAAAATATCCTTCGCCGGATATTGCGACATTGCGGCGCGCTTCAGTTTCTTGGCGACGGCCTTCGCCGTCGGTCGATCCATGGTCAGGCTCAAATAGGAGGCCGCCGCCGCGTAATCGTGCTTCTCGGGCTTTGCCTTCCATTTAATCGCGACTTTGGCCATGGCTATCCTATCGACGGGAAATCGGGATTAAGTCCAGTTGTGGAAGGCGAAGAACGCGGCCAGGACGAGACAGCCGAACGCCGCGAGATGATTCCAGCGGATGGCTTCGCCCAGATACGTCACCGAGAACACCGCGAAAACCGAAACCGTGATGATCTCCTGAATCGTCTTGAGCTGCGCCGCATTATAGACGGTGTAGCCGATCCGATTTGCGGGCACCGCGAGGCAATATTCGAAGAAGGCAATGCCCCAGCTGATCGGCACGACGACATAAAGGGCCGCACCTGGAAATTTGAGTTGGCCGTACCAGGCGAATGTCATGAACACGTTGGAACACAGCAGCAGAAGGATCGGCGCGATATAAGGCCAGTTCATCGAGACTCCTTGGTGGTATGGGGGTGATTTGCGCTCAGCGCGGGTGCAGCAATCCGTTCAGGCGGATTCCACTGCCTTGGGCAAGGTCGCCGCGCCGGCGCCGAGCGCCCGCTGCATCAAGATGCTGTCCACCCAGCGCCCGTGCTTGAAGCCGACCGCGGGCTGGATGCCGACGTGTTCGAAGCCGAGCGCCGCGTGCAGACGGATCGAGGCTCGATTGTCGCTGTCGCCGATGACCGCGACCATCTGGCGGTAGCCGAGCCCATTGCAGCGCTCGATGAGCCGCGCCAGCAACGCCCGGCCGGCGCCGCGCCGCGCCGCCTCGGCCGCGACATAGATCGAATCTTCGAGCGTATAGCGATAGGCCGACCGCGTGCGATAAAGGCCCGCATAGGCATAGCCGAGGATGCGCGCGCCGGCGGTCGCGACCAGAAACGGCAGGCCCAGCGCCAGAATGCTTTCGCGTCGCTGGCGGATTTCGTCGACCGACGGCGGCGTTTCCTCGAACGTGCCGAGGCTGAAACGCACATGGTGGGCATAGATCGCGGCGATCGCTTCGGCATCGCCCGGCGTGGAATCGCGCAACGTGAACCGGAAGGCGGCGGCGTCGCTCATGCCGGCCGTAACAACTCCGGATCGATCGCGGAAAGGGCTTCGGTCAGGTCGCGCATGTCGTCGCCGAGCTGGGCGAGGAACGGTTTCCGCTCGAAGGCCCGTTCGTCCATGTACAGCGCGCGGTTAATTTCGATTTGCAGGCAATGTGCGCCGGCGGCCGGCCGGCCGTAATGCGCCGTGGTGAAGCCGCCGGCATACGGCGTGTTGAGCGCCGTGGTATAGCCCTTGGCGTTCAAGACCCGATGCGCGGTTTCGGTGATCACCGGATGACACGAAGTGCCGTGGCAGTCGCCGAGCACCATGTCGGCGCGCGACGAGCGGTCGCGGCGGTCACGGTCGCCGCCGGCGGAAGGCATCGAATGGCAATCGAGCAGGATGGAGAAGCCGTAGCTTTCCTGGGTCGCGTCGAGCAATTGCTGCAGCGTTCGATGGTACGGCCGGTAAAGCGTCTCGATGCGCTGGGCCGCTTCGCTGAATTTGAGCTTGCGGGCATAGATTTCCTCGCCCGATGCGACGACGCGCGCGATGGTGCCAAGACCGACGCGCACGCGCGGCGATTGGCTGTTGACGAAATTCGGCAGCAGATCCTCGAACATCGTCGGATCGAGCTCGAACGGCTCGCGGTTGACGTCAACATAGGCGCGTGGAAAGCGGGCGCGCAGTAACGGCGCGCCCAGCGTCGGCCCGGCGCCGAAAATCTCGTCGACGAAACTGTCTTCCGAGCGCCGGAGCGTCAGCGCGTCAAGCCGCGAGGCGGCGAGGAAGTCGACGGGATAGTCGGCCCCGCTATGCGGCGAGGCCAGAACGAGCGGTATCGCTTGTCCGCCATTGGCCACAACTTCGATCGGGTCAGCCGCCGCTACCAGGCCGTGCATAGCATCAAGATTAACGAGGAACGGGCGATCCTGTCACGCGGGAAGCGGCCTTTTTTGGCGGAAAATCGCGCCTTGTGACTATCCGGCGGCCGGTAAACCCTTCCTTTAAATCTGGCCCAGTATCCTCGCGGCTGGGGAACATCATGGCTCGAATCCTGCTCGCCGAAGACGATGACAGCATCCGCGTGTTTCTGGCGCGCGCCCTGCGCAAGGCCGGGCACGACGTCTGCGCCCTCGGCGACGGTGAGACCGCCCTGTCCTGGGCCAGCAACCATCAGATTGACCTGTTGCTGGCCGACGTGGTCATGCCGGGACTCGATGGCATCGAGCTGGCGCGCCGCGCTAGCGACATGCATCCGCTGCTGCGCGTCATCTTCATCACCGGATTCGCCGCCGTGGCGCTCGGCGAGGCGGAATCGCTGCCGCGTGACGCCGCCGTGCTGGCCAAGCCGTTTCATCTGCGTCAGCTGGTCGGCGAGATCGAACGATTTCTGGCTGCCTGAGGCGCCGCCTAACCTTGCCAACCGATCGGGAATTGGTCTAAATCCGCCGTCGCGCGGGCGTGTAGCTCAGTGGGAGAGCACTTCCTTGACATGGAAGGGGTCGTAGGTTCAATCCCTGCCACGCCCACCATTTCCTCTGCGCACCACGCTTGAGCGCCGCGATGTTCCCGCCGCGGCGCATCGTGTGCCTGACCGAGGAAACGGTCGAGGCGCTCTATCTTCTCGGCGAACAGGACCGCATCGTCGGGATCACCGGCTATACCGTCCGGCCGCCGCAAGCGCGTCGCGAGAAGCCGCGGGTTTCGGCGTTCAGCTCGGCCAACATTGAGAAGATCGTCGCGCTCAAGCCCGATCTGGTTCTGGCGTTTTCCGACATTCAGGCCGATATCGTCGCCGATCTGATCCGTCGCGGCATCGCCGTGCACGCGTTCAACCAGCGCACGCTCGCGGAAATCTTCGCCATGATCCGGACGCTGGGTGCTTTGGTCGGCGCCGCCGAACGCGCCGACGCGCTGGCGCGTTCGTTCGAACAGCGGATCGCCGCGGCACGCGCCAGCCGGCCATCGCGCCGGCCCAAAGTGTATTTCGAAGAATGGGACGATCCGATGATCTCGGGCATCGCCTGGGTCGCGGAGTTGATCGAAGCCGCCGGGGGCGTCGATATCTTTCCGGAGCTGGCGACCGGCCGCGCGGCGAAGGATCGCATCGTCACGCCCGCCGACGTGGTGGCGCGCGCGCCCGACATCATCATCGGCTCCTGGTGCGGCAAGAAATTCCGTCCAGAGAAAGTCGCCGCGCGACCGGGCTTCGACACCATACCGGCGGTTCGCGCGGGCGCGCTGCATGAGATCAAGTCGACGCTCATTCTCCAGCCGGGTCCGGCGGCGCTGACCGACGGTCTCGACGCGATTCGGCGGATTATCGCGGCTTTCGCGCCCTGAGCCGTCACGAAGCCGACTCGAAACCGGAACAATCCCGTCATCGCCGCGTGTTAGCTAGGCGGCATGTTCAGATTCGTAATCGCGTCGGGGGGAATAAGCCGCGCGATGGACCATATCGACGGCATCCACCGTTACCGGACGATCTGGATTTCCGACATTCATTTAGGTACGCGCGGCTGCAAGGCCGAATTCCTTCTCGATTTCTTGCGGCACACCGATTCCGACTACCTCTATCTCGTCGGCGACATCATCGACGGTTGGCGCCTGCGCAAAAGCTGGTATTGGGCGCAAAGCCACAACGACGTAATCCAGAAAATCTTGCGCAAGGCGCGCAAGGGCACCAAGGTCTTCTACATTCCGGGCAACCACGACGAATGGCTGCGCAGCTGGGTCGATCTCCAACTCGGCGGCGTCGACCTGGTGCACGACGCGCTGCACGTCACTGCCGATGGCCGGCGCCTTTTAGTCCTGCTCGGGCGACGATTTCGACGGCATCGTGCGCTATGCCAAATGGCTCGCGTTGTTGGGCGACGGCGCCTACGAGCTGTCGCTGAAGCTCAACCACTACTACAACGTCGTGCGCCGCCACTTCGGCTATTCCTATTGGTCGCTCTCCGCCTATCTCAAGAGCAGGGTCAAGAACGCCGTCCAGTTCGTCAGCGATTATGCCGACGCGATCGTCGCCGAGGCGCGCCGGCGGCATGTCGACGGCGTCGTCTGCGGCCACATCCATCAGGCCGAGATCCGCACCATCGGCGGCGTCCTCTATTGCAACGACGGCGATTGGGTCGAGAGCTGTTCGGCGCTGGTCGAGCATTTCGACGGCCGCCTCGAGATCGTCCGCTGGGTCGAGCTCAACGCCCTCGATCCGCTGCGTCCGGCCGCCCGGGCCGAGAAGGCGTTCGAACCCGCGGCGTGAAGATCCTGATCGCCAGCGACGCCTGGTCGCCTCAAGTCAACGGCGTCGTCCGCACGCTCAAATCCATTTTGCCCGAACTCGGCGCCATGGGACACGCGGTGACGACGCTGACGCCCGACATGTTCGCCACCGTGCCGTGCCCGTTCTATCCCGAGATCCGGCTTGCCTTCGGCGCGGCGCGGCCTGCCGCGACGCTGATCGAGGACGCGCAGCCGGACGCGGTCCATATCGTCACCGAAGGGCCGCTCGGCTTCGCCGTGCGGCGCTGGTGCCTCGATCGCGGGTTTGGCTTCACTACCGCCTACCACACAAGGTTCCACGAATATCTTGCCGCGCGCTGCGCGATCCCGTCGGGCGTTACCTATGCCGTTCTGCGCCGGCTCCATGCGCCGGCCCGCGGCATCATGGTCGCCACCGAATCGATGCGCGTCGCGCTCTCAGCCAAGGGCTTTCGCAACCTGCGGCCATGGAGCCGCGGCGTCGATCCGGGGAAATTCGATCCCGACTACCGGCAAGAGGATATCGGCTTCCTGCGGCCGATTTTTCTTTCGGTCGGCCGCGTCGCCATGGAGAAGAACCTGCTGGCGTTTCTCGATCTCGACCTGCCGGGCACGAAGCTGGTGGTGGGCGAGGGGCCGCAGCTCGAACGGTTGAAGCGCCGCTATCCGACGGCGCATTTTCTCGGCCGCGTCGAGAACGGTGCGCTCGCCCGGCTTTATGCGTCGGCCGACGTGTTCGTGTTTCCCAGCCGCACCGACACATTCGGCCTAGTGCTGCTCGAAGCCCTGGCCTCGGGCTTGCCGGTGGCCGCGTTTCCGGTTCCGGGACCGCTCGACGTGATCGACAACAGCGACATCGGCGTATTGAGCCAGGATCTGCGCGCCGCCGCGCTGGCGGCGCTGGAAATCTCGCGCGCCAAATGCCGCGATCACGCGCTGCAATTCACCTGGACGCATTACGCGCGCCAGTTCGTCGAACAGCTCAGCGTTGCCGCGTAAGCCCGATCAGCGGTCGCAGCTGATCCGCGTGTATTGGCCAGTCTTCGGGTCGTTATAGGCGAGCGCAGTCGCCATCACGGTGCAGATGCTGTGCAGCGTATAGGTGCTGAAAGCCTGCGGCGCCGTTCCGCGGGTGTGGAAACGGACGTACATACGCGTCTCATGGTCACCGGGAATCGGCATGAATGGAATGGCCAGCGCCAACAAGGCCAAGAACGAAATCGCCAGGTCGCGGCCGTTCGACCAGTTGATCTGCATGAGACCCCTCCCGCGCAGTGCCCCGAACCAGACACGGGGTTCGGGATCGCTCCACAAGTTCTACGTCGCAGTGCAGCACGCCATCCCCAATGGCCCCGCCAAAGCGCGCTTTAGCCTGCGTTAACAGGGACTTAAGTGCGCACCGCGCCCGCGAAAGCCGTAGCATTGCGGTGGATTGAGGCGCTAGGATGGCGCCGAATCGCGCTGCGCTCGCTGCATTTCCGTTCCGTACCGAGAATGGCATTGTCCGGGTCGCGCGTTTGGAAGCGCCACGTCGAGCCGCAACATGGAAGAATTTTACCGCCTCAAGAGATTGCCGCCTTACGTCTTCGGCGAGGTCAACGCGCTGAAGGCGAAGGCGCGCTCGCTCGGCAGCGATGTCATCGATCTCGGCATGGGCAATCCCGACGGACCGACGCCGCCGCACATCGTCCAGAAGCTGCTCGAGACGGTCCAGAATCCGCGCGCCCACGGCTATTCGGTGTCGCGCGGCATCATGGGGCTGCGCCGCGCCCAGGCAAAATATTATGCGCGCCGCTTCAACGTCGAACTCGATCCCGACCGCGAGATCATCGTCACGCTCGGTTCGAAAGAAGGTCTCGCCAATCTGGCGCAGGCGATCACCGCGCCCGGCGACATCGTGCTGGTGCCGAATCCGTGCTATCCGATTCACGCTTTCGGATTCATCATGGCCGGCGCGTCGGTGCGCAGCGTGCCGATCGGTCCCGGTATCGACTTCCTCAAGGAGCTGAAACAGGCGGTCGAGCAAAGCTCGCCGGCGCCCATTGCATTGGTACTGAACTTCCCCGCCAATCCAACGGCGCAGGTCGTCGATCTGGATTTCTACGGCGAGGTCGTCGAGTTCTGCCGCTCGCGCAACATCTATCTGCTGTCCGATCTCGCCTACGCCGAAATCTATTTCGTCGACAATCCGCCGCCGTCGGTGCTGCAAATCCCCGGCGCGCGCGACATCGCGGTCGAGTTCACGTCGCTCAGCAAGACCTACAACATGGCGGGGTGGCGCATAGGGTTCGCGGTCGGCAACGCGCGTCTGATCGCAGCGCTGGCGCGCATCAAATCCTATCTCGACTACGGCGCCTTCACACCGATCCAGGTGGCGGCGACGGCGGCGCTCAACGGGCCGCAGGAGTGCATCAAGGAAATCCGCGCGCGTTACAAGAAGCGTCGCGATATTTTGGTCGAGGGCCTGCACCAGGCTGGTTGGCCGATTCCGGCACCGCCGGCGTCGATGTTCGCCTGGGCGCCGATTCCCGAGCCGTTCCGCGAAGGCGGTACGCTGGCGTTTTCGAAGCTGCTGCTGGAAAAGGCCAATGTCGCCGTATCGCCCGGAGTCGGATTCGGCGAATACGGCGAGGGCTATGTCCGCATCGCGCTGGTCGAGAACGAACAGCGACTCCGCCAGGCCACCCGCAACATCAAGCATTTTCTGTCCGGAAAGAACACGGCCGGCGGCCGGCCTAAGGGCGAGAAAGTGCTTGCGGCGCCCGCCCGCGATTGATTTTCCGGGCGTATCCGGCGGGCGGTTGACTCTGCCACCGGTTCTCTCTTATTTTCCCGGCCTTCCGAAAGTGCAATGCAGTTTGGCCTCGCCATGAAAATCAAAAATTCGCTCAAATCGCTGAAGGCGCGCGACAAGAATTGCCGTGTCGTGCGCCGCAAGGGCCGCGTCTACGTCATCAACAAGATCAATCCGCGATACAAGGCCCGACAGGGCTGACAGCCGCTGGTGCCGCCGTTTTAAAAACCGCGCTTCGGCGCGGTTTTTTTGTTGTTGGCACCGCGGCTGCCCACGCCCAACATGGACCGCCATGTTGATGCCCCAGCCCGATGCTGTGGTGATCGCGCGTCGCAGCGCGATCGCCGGCGATCTGCGCCGGTTGTGCGCCGCATCTGATGCCGTCATCGAGTCGGAGGACGAGCGTCGCGCCTACGAAAGCGATGGACTCACTGCGTACCGCGCCCGGCCGCTCTTGGTCGTGTTGCCGTCGACGACCGAGGAGGTGTCGCGCGTTCTCGCTTATTGCCACAAGAGCGGACTCAAGGTCGTGCCGCGCGGTGCCGGCACGTCGCTGTCGGGCGGCGCGCTGCCGCTCGAAGACGGCATCATTCTCGGTCTCGCCAAATTCAACCGCATTCTCGAGATCGATTACGACAATCGCTGCGCAATCGTGCAGCCGGGCGTCACCAATCTCGGCATCACCGCCGCGGTGCAGCACGCCGGCTTTTATTATGCGCCCGATCCGTCGAGCCAGATCGCGTGCTCGATCGGCGGCAACGTCGCCGAAAATTCAGGCGGCGTGCATTGCCTCAAATACGGCCTGACGACCAACAACGTCCTCGGTCTTGAAATGGTGCTGATCGACGGTACGGTTCTCCGTCTCGGCGGCAAGCATCTCGACAGCGGCGGCTATGACCTGCTCGGCGTCATGGTCGGCTCCGAAGGCCTCTTGGGCGTCGTGACCGAGGTCACGGTGCGGCTGCTGCGCAAGCCGTCCACGGCCCGCGCGCTGCTGATCGGCTTTCCGTCGAATGAAAGCGCGGGCGCCTGCGTCGCGGCGATCATCGGTGCAGGCGTCATCCCGGGCGGTATGGAGATGATGGACAAGCCGGCGATCCACGCCGTCGAGGATTTCGTCCATGCCGGTTATCCTTTGGATGTGGAAGCTCTCTTGATCGTCGAGCTCGATGGTCCGCCGGCCGAGGTCGACCACTTGATCGACCGTGTCGAGGGCATCGCCAAACGCTGCGGTTCGGTGTCGGTGCGCATCTCGAACGGCGACGAGGAGCGTCTGTCCTTCTGGGCCGGACGCAAGGTGGCGTTCCCCGCAGTCGGCCGCATCTCGCCGGATTACTATTGCGTCGATCCGACGATTCCGCGCGCTAAGCTGCCCGATATCCTGAAATACATGGCGGAACTCTCGAAAAAATACGGCCTGCGTGTCGCCAATGTGTTCCATGCCGGCGACGGTAATCTGCATCCGCTGATTCTCTACGACGCCAATCAGGCCGACGAGTTGGCACGCACCGAGCAGTTCGGCGCCGACATCATGCGCTACAGCGTCGAGATCGGCGGTTGCCTCAGCGGCGAGCACGGCGTCGGTGTCGAGAAGCGCGACTTGATGGGCAGCATGTTCAGCGAAGCCGATCTGCAGCAGCAGCAGCGCCTCAAATGCGCGTTCGATCCGAACGGCCTGCTCAATCCCGGCAAGGTGTTTCCGCAGCTCCATCGCTGCGCCGAGCTCGGCCGGCTGCATGTCCATCACGGTCAGGTGCGTTTTCCCGACCTGCCGCGATTCTGAGACCGCGCGTGAGCCAGTATCGTCCCGCCGACGAGAAGCAGCTAATCGACGTCGTCGCGGCGGCCGTCGCCAACGAAGAACCGCTCGAAATCATCGCTGGCGGCAGCAAGCGGAATCTCGGCCGTTCGCTGCAGCTGCCGCACACGCTCGACGTGGCGGCCTTCGCCGGTATCCGGCAATACGAACCGGAAGAGCTGGTGTTGACCGCGGGTGCCGCGACGCCGCTTGTCGAGATCGAACGCACCCTGGCGGCCAAGCGCCAGATGCTCGCGTTCGAGCCCGCCGATTGGCGGACACTGCTCGGCTCGGCCGCGGCGAACCCGACCCTGGGCGGCGTAGTCGCTTGTAACCTGTCGGGGCCGCGCCGCATTCGCCAAGGCGCGGCGCGCGATCATGTCTTGGGCTTGACCGCAGTCAGCGGCCGCGGCGAAGCCTTCAAGGCCGGTGGCCGCGTCGTCAAGAACGTCACCGGCTACGATCTGTGCAAGCTCCTGACCGGCTCCTATGGCACGCTCGCGGTGATAACCGAGATCAGCGTCAAAGTTCTGCCGGCGCCGGAAGCGACGCGTACCGTTGCTCTGGCAGGCCTCAATGACGCGCGTGCAATTGCCGCCATGACTCATGGGCTGAACTCGCCGCACGAGCTGTCCGGTGCCGCTCATCTACCGAACGCCGACGGACGCGCCCGGACCCTGTTGCGTGTCGAAGGACCGGTGCCGTCGGTCGAAGCGCGCGCGCAAGCGTTGCGCGACGAGCTCAAGCCATTCGGCGCCGCCGAGATTCTCAGCGACACTGACTCCGAGACGCTCTGGAAAGGCGTCCGCGACGTAGCGCCGCTGGCGGCAGGCGAACGGGTGATCTGGCGTGTGTCGCTGGCGCCGACCGCGGCGCCGGCTTTTCTCGGCGCCGTCCGCGCCGCGCTCGATGTCGACTATTTGCTCGACTGGGGCGGCGGGCTCGTCTGGCTTGCGGTGCGCAGCGTGGCGGATGGCGGCGCCGCGGCGATCCGCGCCGCGCTCGGCGGCCAAGGTCACGCCACGCTGATCCGCGCGCCGGCCGCGCTGCGCGCCGCGGTATCCGTTTTCGAACCGCCAGCCCCGGCGGTGGCGGCGTTGAGCGCGCGGGTCAAGGACAGCTTCGATCCGAAGCGTGTCTTGAATCGCGGCCGGCTTTATCCCGAGCTCTAGAACGGCCGATGCAAACTCACTTCTCGCCCAAACAGCTGGCTGACCCCGATATCGCGGAGGCGAACAAGATCCTCCGCGCCTGCGTCCATTGCGGATTCTGCAACGCGACCTGTCCGACCTATGTGCTGCTCGGCGACGAGCTCGATGGGCCGCGCGGCCGCATCTATCTCATCAAGGACATGCTCGAGAATCAGCGACCGGCCACCCGCCAGGTCGCGACCCATCTCGATCGCTGCCTGTCGTGTCTCGCCTGCATGACGACCTGTCCCTCCGGCGTCCACTACATGCACCTGATCGACGAGGGGCGCCGTCATGTCGAGAAGACTTATCGCCGGCCCGTCGCCGAGCGCCTGCTGCGTGGCTTTCTCGCCGCGACCATGCCGCACGTCGGCCGCTTCCGTTCCCTGATGCGCCTTGCACGGTTCGCCAAGCCGGTCCTGAGCGTATTGCCCGGTCGCCTCGGCGCGATAGGGAAGCTGCTTCCGGCGCGACTGCCGGAACCGGGGATGACCGAGCGTATGCGCGTTTTTCCCGCGGCCGGTCCGTGCCGCATGCGCGTCGCGCTTTTGGCCGGCTGCGTCCAGCAAGTGCTCGATCCGGCGATCAACGACGCAACCGTGCGGTTGCTGACGCGTCACGGTTGCGAGGTCGTGATTGCTGCCGGCGCGGGCTGTTGCGGTTCGTTGACGCACCATATGGGCCGCGACGCGAGCGATTATGCCTGCGCCAACATCGATGCCTGGACACGCGAGATCGATGGCGCGGGCCTCGACGCGATCGTGGTCAACGCGTCGGGCTGCGGCACGACAGTCAAGGATTACGGCTTCATGCTGCGCACCGATCAGGCTTATGCCGCCAAGGCCGCCCGAATTGCCGCCCTTGCCAAGGACGTCAGCGAGGTCGCCGCGATGCTGGCGCTGACACCGAGTTCTGCCGCCGCCGGTCGTCGTGTCGTCTATCACTCGGCGTGCTCGCTGCAACACGGACAGCGCGTTCACGCACAGCCTAAGGCGCTGTTGGCTAAACTAGGTTTCACTGTCTTCGATCCGCCGGAGGCGCATCTGTGTTGTGGCTCAGCCGGCACCTACAACCTGATGCAGCCGGCGATTGCGGACCAGTTACGCCAGCGCAAGGTCGCTAATCTCGAAAGCACCCGGCCGGAGATTGTCGCTGCCGGCAATATCGGCTGCATGGCTCAGATCGCATCAGGGACCGGTGTGCCGGTCGTTCACACCGTCGAATTGCTCGATTGGGCAACCGGCGGACCGAAGCCGCCGGCGATCGTCTAGCGCTTCCAGAGCCGCGGCACGACAACCGAGATCAAAAGCGCCGCCGCGCCGATCGCAACTGGCAGAATCCAATCGGTCCGGCCGCCCGCGATCCGGCCGCCGGCCGCCGCCAAATCGACATAGGCGATAGTCATCGGCAGCTGGCCGAGGAACGAACCGACCGTATACGGGCCGAGACTGATTCGCGTCAGGCCGAGCGTATAGTTCGACAGGCTGTGCGGAATTACCGGGATCAGGCGGAGCGCCATCACCGCACGCCAGCCGCCGCTTTCGGCCTTGAGCAGCAGGGGGCCGACGCGCGGCAGGCTTTCGAGATCGAGCCAGCCGCTGTTGATGTAGCGCGCGACCAGAAAGCCGACGACCGAGCCGAGGGTGGCGCCGAGCGCCGCCCAAAATATCCCCCACCAGGCGCCGAACAGCAACGCGGCCGCGACGGCGAGCAACGCGCGTGGAACAAACAGCAGGCTCGCGACGACTTGTGCTGCGAGGAAGATCAGCGCCGCCGCCGGATGGCCAGCGATCGCATTACGGATCGCCATCGGATCGAGCGCCGCGCGCTCATGCCAAGCCACCGCCAATCCGACGACGATCATCAACACCCACAACACGCGGCCGACCATCCGGACGCGTCGGAGCGGCGGCGCCGTGCTCGGGAGATCGGCGCGGCTCATTCTTCGGCGACTTCGGGATTGACGGCGCGCCGCTTCAGCCAAAGCACGCCGATCAGATCGACGATGCCGACCCAGAGCCTGTCGAACACCTTGTAATTCGACACGCCGCCGCCGCGCCGCCGATGGTTGATGGCAATCGACTGCACCTTGCCGCCCTGGCGCAGCGCCAGCGCCGGCAGGAAGCGGTGGTTGTGATCGAAGAACGGCAGGTCGAGATACAGCGCGCGCGGAAACAGCTTCAAGCCGCAGCCGGTGTCCGGCGTGCCGTCTTCCAATAGACCCGCGCGGATGCGGTTGGCGATGCGCGACGCCAGCCGCTTCACCGCCGTGTCACGCCGTTTCTGGCGCATGCCGGCGATCATCAGCGGCGCGGCCGGCGTCGGCCGCACCAATTCCCAGAGGCGCGGGATGTCCGCCGGATCGTTCTGGCCGTCGCCGTCGAGCGTGGCGATCCACCGCGTTCGCGCCGCCTTGACGCCGGAGCGGATGGCGGCGCTCTGGCCCGAGCGCTGGGCGTGCCGCAGCACGCGCAGGCGCGTGAACTCGACTTTGACGCCGCGCAGAATTTCGACCGTGTCGTCGGTGCTGCCGTCGTCGACCACGATCACCTCGTAGTCGAGCCGGCCTTCGAGCGCGGCGCGAATCTCCCGCACCAGCGGCCCGATATTCGCCGCCTCATTGCGGACGGGGATGACGATCGAAAGGTCCATTGATGGTTAACCGCCGAGCGGCGACGGGATGTAGCACAGGTCGTACCGTCCGGGCCACGGAAACAGGGATGTTTCAGCCGCCGGCGCCGTATTATTTGCATCATGGTTGCATCCGCCGCGTTTGAAGCCGTCGTCGCCGCCACGCGCTTTGGCTACGCCGCGCGCGGTGACGAACTGGACACGATTGCCGCCGATCCGCGCGGTTGGGTCACGCGCCAGATCGATCAGCCGGTCCGGCCGGCGTTTCCAGCCGACTTGCCACCGTCGCGGCGTATGGTTGCGGCGTTGCTGCAAATGCGGCGCGACAAGCAGCAGGCGGACCGGAAGGCTTTCAACGACCAGGTCCGCGACGTCTATTTCGCCGAGCTCACCGCGCGCATCAACGCCGCCGTATCGAGCCCGACACCGATGATCGAGCGCCTAGTGCATTTCTGGAGCAATCATTTCACCGTTTCCGGCTTCCGTCCGTTCGTGCGCGGCTTCGCTTTCGCCTTCGAGCGCGAAGCGATCCGGCCGCACGTCACCGGCCGGTTCGTCGACATGTTGCTGGCGGCCGAGCGGCACCCGGCGATGCTGTTGTACCTCGACAATGCGCTGTCGATCGGACCGGATTCGATCGTCGGTCAGCGGCGCGACAAGGGCATCAACGAGAATTTCGGCCGCGAGATGCTCGAGCTGCACACCCTCGGCGTCGACGGCGGCTATATACAGGCGGACGTCATCGCGCTCGCGCGCATCCTGACCGGCTGGTCGGTCGCGCGGCTCAACGACGCCGAGCCGGGCACGTTCAAATTTTATCCCCAGATTCACGAGCCGGGCCCGAAACAACTGCTCGGCAAGGTCTACGCCGAGGCGGGCGAGCAGGAAGGCATCGCCGCTCTCCGCGATCTAGCGGACCATCCCGCGACCGCGCACCACATCGCCTTCAAGCTGGTGCAGCATTTCATCGCCGACGTGCCGCCGCGCGCTGCCGTCGATCAGATCGCCAAAGTCTTCCGCAATACCGGCGGCAATCTCGCCGCGGTGAGCAAGGCGGTGGTCGCGCTGGAAGCGGCCTGGTCGAAGCCATTCGGCAAGATGCGGACACCCGGCGACATGGTGACCGCCGCCTGCCGCGCCGCGAACTTCACGCCGCCGGCGCCATTCCTGGCCGGCGGCCTGCGCACGCTCAATCAGCTGCCGTTCTATGCGCCGTCGCCCGCGGGCTGGCCGGACGACGCGGCGTCCTGGGTTTCGCCCGAAGCGGTGCTGCATCGCGCCGAATGGTGCGAGACCTTCGCCAATCGCGTTCCTGGGCCGCCCGATCCGATCGTGCTGGCGAGTGCGACGCTCGGCGAAGCGCTGCCTGCCGATACGTTGCAAGCGATCCAGCGCGCGCCGTCGCGACGCGCGGGCGTCGCCTTGCTGCTGGCGGCTCCCGAATTCCAGAGGCGATGAAAGCCATGACCTGCTGCAATTCGTCGCGTCGTCAATTCCTTGGCCTGGTCGCCGGCGGCGCGGGCGTCTTCACGCTTGCGTCGCTGCCGAGGGCAGTTTTCGCGGCTGTGCCGGGCGATCGCCGTTTTGTCGTCGTGCTGCTGCGTGGCGCGCTTGATGGCATGGCGGCCGTCGCGCCCATCGGCGATCCGCTCTATCCGGAAAAGCGCGGCGCTATCGCGCTCAAGCCGCCCGGCAGCTCCGGGGGCACCATCGCGCTCGACCGATTCTTCGCGCTGCATCCGGCGCTCGGCGCGATCGAGCCTTATTACCGCAGCGGCGAGCTGCTTTTCGTCCATGCGGCCGGCAACGGCTATCACACGCGTTCGCATTTCGACGCCCAGGACCTGATGGAGACCGGCCTGACGGTCAAACAGGGCGAGAACGACGGCTGGCTCAACCGCGCCATTGTGCTCTTGCAGGGCGGCGACAAGGCGCGGCTCGGTTTGGCCGTCGGCGGCGCCGTGCCGTTGATCCTGCGCGGCAAAGCGCAGGTGGCGAGCTGGGAGCCGCAAGGCGTCGGCACGATCGACAACGATCTGATCGCCGCGCTTGGGCGGATCTATGCCCGCGATCCGCTGTTGGGTCCGGCGCTCGCCGAAGGCATCAAGGCGCAGGCGTTCTCGAGTGCAGTGCTCGGCGACGACACGATGGCTAAAGGCGGCAAGGGTTTCGGCCCGAAGGCATTCGTCGCGCTGGCCGAAGCCACCGGCAAGCTGATCGCCGCGCCGCGCGGTCCACGCATTGCGGCGCTCGACATGGGCGGTTGGGACACGCACGTCAATCAGGGCGCTGAAACCGGCCGCTTGGCCCAGAACATGGAAGGTTTCGCTGCCGGTCTCGATGCATTGGCCAAAGCCGTGGGTCCGGCCTGGCGCGAGACGGTCGTCGTCGCGGTTACCGAATTCGGCCGCACTGTCGCGGTCAACGGCAACAACGGCACCGATCACGGTACGGCATCGGTGCTCTTCGTGATGGGTGGCGCCGTGAAGGGCGGGCGCGTCGCCGGCGATTGGCCGGGCCTGGCGCAATTGCAGGACAATCGCGATCTGCGCATGACCACCGATGCGCGCACGGTGATGAAGGCCGTGCTGCGCGACCATTTCGGTCTCACGCGCGGCGCGCTCGATACGAAAGTGTTTCCGGGTACCGCTGGGATCAAGCCGTTCGACGGGCTGTTGCGTGCCTGATTAGGCGTCGACCCAGGCGATCCGCAGCACGTTGGTCGCCCCTGGCGTGCCGAACGGCACGCCGGCGGTGATCACGATGCGCTGACCCATCTGGGCAAAACCCTCGTCGCGGGCCGTTTGCGTCGCCTTCTGCACCATGTCGGTGAAGTTGCTGACGTCCGCCGTATGCACGCAATGGAGGCCCCAGGCGATCGCCAGCCGGCGTGCGGTCGACAGGTTGGATGTCAGTGCGATTACCGGCACGTCAGGTCGCTCGCGCGCGGCGCGCAAGCCGGTCGCGCCCGACGTCGTATAGGACATGATCGCGGCGGCGCCGACGGTGTGCGCCACCATGCCGGCAGCGGCGCTGATCGCGTCGGACGGCGTGTGGTCGCTGGTCGCGGCGGAATGGTGTAGCGACGGGAAATAGGCCGGATCGGCCTGCACCCGCCGGATGATGCGGTCCATCATCTTGACCGCTTCGACAGGATAGTCGCCCGACGCGGTTTCTGCCGACAGCATCACCGCGTCTGCGCCTTCGTAAACCGCGGTCGCGACGTCGGAGGCTTCGGCGCGCGTCGGCACCGGAACTCGCACCATCGATTCAAGCATTTGCGTCGCGACGATGACCGGTTTGCCCGCGGCGCGGCAGGCGCCGATGATCCGTCGCTGGAGCGGCGGCACATCCTCAGGCGGCATCTCGACGCCGAGATCGCCGCGGGCCACCATCACCGCCTCGCTCAGGTCGATGATGTCGGCAAGCTTCGTGATCGCCGCCGGCTTTTCGAGCTTCACCAGCACGCCGGCGCGTTTGCCGATCAGCTTGCGTGCCTCGGCCACGTCCTCCGGCCGCTGCACGAACGACAACGCGATCCAGTCGGCACCCATATCGAGCGCGAAGGCGAGGTCAGCGCGATCTTTGGCGGTCAGCGGCGACAGTGGCAACACGGCGTTCGGCACGTTGACGCCCTTGCGGTCGGACAGATTGCCGCCGTTGATCACGCGCGTCTGCGCAAAATCCTTGTCGCACTTTTCGACCCGGAGCCGGATATTGCCGTCGTCGAGCAGCAGGTCGGTCTCCGGCGTCAGCGCGGCGAAAACCTCGGGATGGGGCAGGCTGGCACGTTGCGCGTCGCCCGGCGCCTTGTCGAGATCGAGCCGGAATGCCGCACCATCGGCCAAACGCACCCGGCCGCCCGCGAACGTGCCGACGCGCAGCTTTGGTCCTTGGAGGTCGGCCATGATGCCGATCGGCCGGCCGGTCGTTTTTTCAAGCGCGCGCACGGTGTCGACGCGCGCCTTGTGATCGGATTGAGTACCGTGGCTGAAATTCAGACGAAAGACATCGACGCCGGCCTCGAACAGCGCGGCGATCTTTTCCGGCGTGGCGGTCGTGGGTCCCAGCGTGGCGACTATTTTTGTTGCACGTCGGCGTCGCATCTCAGCTTTCCTTTAGCACCAGAATGGCGCGGAAGTCGTTGACATTCGTCTGTGTCGGTCCGGTGACAATCAAGTCCCCCAGTGCGTCGAAAGCCGCCCAGGAATCGTCGGCGACCAGCAACGCCTTGAGATTGACGCCGCGCTTGGCGGCGCGCGCCAGCGTATCGGGCGTAATGATCGCGCCGGCATTGTTCTCGGTGCCGTCGGTGCCGTCGGTATCACAAGCCAGGCCATAGATGCCCGCGGCGCCTTCGAGCGCCAGCGCCAGTGCCAGCACGAACACGCTGTTGCGGCCGCCACGGCCGTCATGTTTGACCGTCACCGTGGTCTCGCCGCCCGATAGCAGCACCAGCGGCGGCCGTGCCGCATTCTTGCCCTGGAGGAAATGACCTTGCGCCACGGCGCGGGCGATGCCGGCGTGGACGATGGCGGCGTCGCGCGCCTCGCCTTCGAGCGCGTCGCCCAGGATGACGGGCGTAACGCCGCGCTTACGGGCGGCATCGGCGGCTGCCTGCAACGCCGCTTGCGGCGTCGCGATCATCACGTATCGCGCGCCCGCCAGGCGTTTGTCGCCCGGCTTCGGCGTCTCGTCGGGTGCGGTCGCGAGGTGGCGCGCGATTGGCGCCGGCGGTGTGATGCTGTATTTCGCCAGGATGGCGCGGGCATCGGCGAAGGTCGACGGGTCGGCCACGGTCGGTCCGGACCCGATCACCGCCGGATCGTCGCCCGGCACATCCGAGATCGCCAACGTGATGATCCGCGCCGGCGCGGCGGCGGCGGCCAGTCGGCCGCCTTTGATCGCGGACAGGTGCTTGCGCACGCAGTTGAGTTCGGAGATCGTCGCGCCGCAACGCAGCAGTTCACGCGTCAATGCGCGCTTGTCGTCGAGCGTGATACCGGGCACGGGCAGCGCCAGAAGCGCCGAAGCACCGCCCGAAATCAGACACAGCACCAGGTCGTCGCGCGTCAGACCCTGGACGGCCTTCATGATACGCGCCGCCGCGGCCTGCCCGGCGGCATCGGGTACCGGGTGGCTCGCTTCGACCACTTCGATCCGCTTGCTGTGCAGGCCGTAGCCATAGCGCGTCACGACCAAGCCGGAGAGCTCGTCCCGCCAATGATCCTCGACCGCCTTGGCCATCGCCGCGGCCGCCTTGCCGGCGCCGACGACGACTGTGCGGCCCTTGGGCGGCCTCGGCAAATGCGGCGGCAACACGCGCGCCGGGTTGGAGGCGGCGAGGGCGGCATCGAGCAGGGAACGCAGGAATTCGCGTGGCTTTCGCGGAGCGGGCAAGTCTGCAACCTTTCGTGCGACAAGATAGGATGGCACGTGAGCCGGCCTCAACCCCCTGCGGGTGCGATGAAGCGCCGCTCCGCTGAAATGGTTACCCGGACCCTCCTTACCGCACAGGACCCCGATCCGGTCGAATGCCATGTCGCCGCTGGCGCGCGCTTCATTTTGAGCTGCGACCATGCCAGCAACCGCGTGCCGCGGAGCCTGGTGCAGCTGGGTCTGGAAGATGAGGCGCTGACGCGGCACATCGGCTGGGATATCGGCGCCGCCGCGGTGACACGCCGCCTGGCGCCGGCGCTCGGCGCCGCGGCGGTGCTCGCCGGCTATTCGCGGCTGGTGATCGATTGCAACCGCGATCCCGACGATCCATCGTCGATTCCCGCAACCAGCGACGACGTCGTCATTCCCGGCAACCGCACGTTGAGTGCCGCCGCCCGTCAGGCGCGCCGCGCCGCGATCTTCGCGCCTTACCATGCAGCCCTGACCGACTTGATCGAAGCGGCGCTCGGACGCGGCGTTGTGCCCGCCCTGATTTCGATCCACAGCTTCACGCCGGCGCTCGGTGGCAAGGCGCGGCCGTGGCATGTCGGCATCCTGTGGGACGGCGACGGCCGCATCGCGTCGCCGTTGCTGGCGGCGTTGTGCGGCGACGCGGCGCTGGTGGTCGGCGACAACGAGCCTTATTCGGCGCGCCAGCCGGCCGGCTACACCATGCGCCATCACGCGCTCGAACGCGGTCTGCCGCATGTCGCGATCGAGGTCCGTCAGGACGAGATCGCCGACGATGCCGGTGCAGCACGATGGGCGGAACGCCTCGCGACGGTACTCCGACCGATCTTGGGCGATGGCGCGCTCTATCGCCTCTGGCAAAAATGATGCCGCCACCCCACAATAAGACAAATACGAAAACGGAGAGAGGCATGAACGACAAGACCCGCACCGAACTCGAGGCCGCCACCTTCCGGCGGCTGGTCGCGCATCTACGCGAACGCACCGACGTCCAGAATATCGACCTGATGAACTTGGCCGGCTTCTGCCGCAACTGCCTGTCGCGCTGGTATCGCGAGGCCGCGGCGGGGAAGGGCATGACGATTCCCGATCCGGACGCACGCCAGATCGTCTACGGCATGCCGTACGACGAGTGGAAGGCGAAGCATCAGAAGGAAGCATCGTCGGACCAAAAGGCCAAGATGGCCGCTGCGCAC
>JBOHLR010000026.1:0-20720 GCA_050729555.1 Allostellaceae bacterium | reverse complement strand
CGGCTGGGACAATTTCACGGCGACGCTCAAGGACGAGTTGCCGTGCTGGGACGCGCACGAATTTCTCGCGTCGGTCGGTGTGATCCGCAATTTCGCACGGACCGGTTCGTTGCAACTGATCAATGCCAGCGCCATCGGCAATGTGAGCTATACCGCGCCGACGCTTTATATCGGCAAGGGGCTGGGCGATCTTCCCATCGGTTATCTGCGTCCGCTCGCTCTCACCGGCGAACTCAGCCGGCAGTTCTCCGATTCGCCGTCACTCAGCCCCGACACGTGGGCTTATTCGGCATCGCTGCAATATTCGATGCCGTATTTGCAACAACATGTGAAGGCGCTAAACCTGCCGGCATTCATGGGTCGCATGATACCGTTGGTTGAATTCTCGTATGCGAGTCCCGATCACGGCACGCCCACCGGCACGATCGCACCCGGGCTTCTCTATGAAGCCGACACTTGGCAGCTCGGCGCCGAGGCTTTGATTCCTGCCAACGTTGCCACCCGGCAAAAACAGGGAACGGGCTTTATCGTCCAGATGCATTTCTTCCTCGATGATCTGCTGCCAAACTCCCTCGGCAAGCCGCTGTTCGATAAGAATCTCTGGCAATGAGTCGCTATCCGCTTATTGCATGCGCGTTCGCCGCCAGTCTGTTCGCGGCCGCACCGGCGCTCGCGCATGCGTTTCTCGACTACGCCAGCCCGGCGGTCGGCAGCACGGTGCCGGCTGCGCCGGCCAACGTTGCGCTGTGGTTCACCGAACACATCGAGCCGGCGTTCAGCACCGCGACGGTCACCGACGGCGCCGGCCAGCGCGTCAATCGCGGCGATGCGCATGTCGCGGCGGACGATCCGGCCGAATTGCAGCTCGACTTGAAGCCGCTGCCGCCCGGCACCTACACCGTCCACTGGCACGTCGTCTCGGTCGACACCCACACGACCGCAGGCACGTTCAGCTTCGACGTCGGCAAGTAGTCACGATGGACGCTTTCCTCGTCACCGCACGCACGTTGCATTTCGCCGCTTGCGTTTCGCTTCTCGGCGTCGGCGCGTTCGAATGCTTGATCGCAGCGCCGGCGCTGGACGGCGCTGCCGGCGCGGCGGATTTGGCGCGACGATTGAAACGCCTCGCCTGGGTCAGTCTGGCGCTGGCGGTGATATCAGGCGCCGGCTGGCTTATCGGCGTCGCCGCCGACATGAGCGGGCAAAGTCTCGGCCAAGTGTTCGGCTCGGGCGCCATCGGTACGGTGCTGACCCGCACGCGTATCGGTGACGATTGGCTGCTGCGCTTGGCGCTGGCGATTGCGTTCGGCGCGACCCTCGCATGGCGCCGGCGCGGACGCGTCGGCGACGTTGCCTGGATCGGCTTGGCGCTGTCGGTGGCGCTGCTCGCCAGCCTGGCCTGGGCCGGGCATGGCGCTTCGGACGAAGGCATCGACGGCAAGATTCATCTCGCCGCCGATCTGCTGCACTTGATCGCGGCAGGCGCCTGGCTCGGCGGCCTGGCGCCGCTGGCGCTGCTGTTGACGGCGGCACGGCGCGGCGACACAGCCACCACGCAGGCGGCGGCAATCGCAACGCGGCGTTTCTCGCTGATGGCGGTGATCAGCGTCGCCGTGCTGCTGGCTTCGGGCATCGTCAACACCTGGTACCTCGCCGGCAACGTGCCGGCGCTGATCGGCACGCTCTATGGCCGCTTGCTGCTGATCAAGATCGGCTTGTTCCTGATCATGCTGACGGTCGCGGCGGTGAACCGCTTGCGGCTGACGCCGCGTTTCGCCGGCGCCGAGCCGAACGCGGCGCTGGCGCAGCTGCGGCGCAGCGCGCTGATCGAAAGCGGCCTCGGTCTCGGAATCCTCGCCATCGTCGGCGTGCTCGGCATTTTGCCGCCGGGTCTGCACACTGAACCGGTTTGGCCGCTGCCTTTCCGCCTCTTGACGAGTGCGCTGTCGACCGGCGCGATCGTTATGCTGTGGATCTTCGCCGTGGCGTTTTGCGTTTGCGCCATTGTCGCGGTGGCGGCCCTCGCCGCCGGCTGGAAGAAGCCGCTGGGCGCAGTTTTCATCGGCCTGATCGTCTGCGTCGCCTTTGGCAGCGCACCGGCGATGCGCGCGCTGGTCGTTGCCTATCCGACGACCTACTTCGCGCCGACGGTCCCCTATGACGCCGCGGCGGTGGACCGCGGCACGGCGATCTACGCGCAGAATTGCGCCCTCTGCCACGGCGCCGACGGCAAAGGCGATGGACCAGCTGCCACCAGCCTGCCGATCAAGCCGGCGAATTTGGTGCAGCCGCACCTGTTCGCGCATACGCCGGGCGATCTGTTCTGGTGGGTGAGCCACGGCTATGCCGGCGTCATGCCACCGTTCGATACGACACTGAATCCGGCCGAGCGCTGGGACGTGATCCATTTCATCCGCGCGCGCGCCGCCAGCGTCATCGCCGACGGTATGGGGCCGGCGGTGAGCACCATCGCCGCGGCGCAGATGCCGGACTTCGCCTTCGAGAGCGGCGGCATGCAGGACACGCTCGGCCAGGTGCTCGCCGAAGGGCCGGCGCTGCTGGTGCTGTTCGGATCGGACGTGCCGGTTGCGCGCCTCCAGCAGCTCGGCGGCGCGCAACTCAAGCTGATTGCCGCCGGCTTGCCCGTGATCGCGGTCGGCGTCACCGGCGCCAGCCAAGGCGCAGTGACGAATCCGCCTTATGTCGTCGGCGTTGCGGCCAAGGTGGCAGCAGCGCTCAGCCTGTTCCGGAACGATGCTGACGGCGGCGAGACCGAATTGATGCTCGATCGCAACGGCAATGTCCGCGCGCGCTGGACCGCCAGCAACGTTGCACCGCCCGAGACGCTGGCAGCCGATGCCCTGACCGTGGCGCGGTTCGCCGGGTCGGCGCCGAACCACGCCGGCCATGGCGGATAGCGGACGGGCCGTTAGCCGTCGCTTTTCTTCCGCATCAGGAATTCGCGCCCGATCTTGACCAGCGGCTTGCCGTCATATTCGACGATGTCGGCCGTGGCATAGGTCTCGTTCCAGGAATCGGGCAGATACGATCCGGTCCCGACCACATCGATGGGCGCTTCGGCAATCGACATGGCGCGGCACTTGGCGGGCGTAAAGCCCGAGCTGGCGACGATCTTCACTTTGGGAAAGCCTTCGCCGTCGAGCCGCTTGCGCACATGCCAGATCGAAGCCGCCGAAACGCCGGTGCCGATGAGATAACGCAGCTCCGCCTCGGTGCGATAGCCACGAATGGCGTTAGGCACGGCGGCTTCGAGCACGGCATAAGATCGCGCGACGTCGAGCTCTTCGATATAGCGGCCGCCATGCGTGTCGAGCCGCACGGCGAGCTTGCCGGCGACGGCGAGATCGGGAAAGCGGCGCGCCACCGCGAGCGTATCGGTCACTTCCTGGCCGAAATAATCGACCAGCACGGTCAGCGGCTCGTCGGGAAAAGTCTCGCGGAACATCTCGGCGGCGCGCACGGTCGACCCGGCATAGCCGATGAGCGCATGCGGCATCGTGCCTTTGCCGAGCTTCTGGCCGAAAAAATGCGCCGTGGCATCGGTGGCGTTGCCGATGAAGCCGATCGCGCCGGTTTCGCGCTTGGCAGCTTCCGAGCCGACGGCAGCGGCGTAGGCCATCATCTCGGCCATCTCCGATCCGGCGCAATGGCGCGCGTCCATCGCCAGGAACGCCGCCTTGGGCAGGTCCGAGCACATGGCATAGGCGTTGTAGGCGGCGACGCAGGGCGCGCCGAGCTTCTGGAGATAAAGCGTCTCGAGATCGACCAGATGGACCAGCGAGCCGGAGATATAGGCAAGCACCTCGCCGGCGCCGACCCATTCGCCTTCCTTGTACGGCAGCGCGATGTCGAACTTGGTGCCGCGCGCGCGGGCCGTGGCTTCGAGAAAATCCACCATGAGACGCGGCGTCGCGATCACCGGCCGCCGCATGAACACGGCATAGGTGACGCGCTTGTCGCCGTGGCGGCGGACGATTTCCTTGGTCTTGTTGAAATAAGCGTCGGTGAGCCGGGCGACCGGATCGTCCGGCGGCGGCGACGGTGTCACTCGCCGGGGCGCGCCGCTCAGGACGCCGCCCGCGCGCGCGCCGCCGCGGCCCGGCCGGCGCGCTTCTTCTTCAGCTCTTCGGCGATCATGAAAGCGAGCTCGAGCGCCTGACCGGCGTTCAAGCGCGGATCGCAATGAGTGTGATAGCGGTCGGCAAGATCGCTCTCGCTCACCGCGCGCGACAGCGGCGTGGCACCGCCGATGCATTCGGTCACGTCTTGGCCGGTCATCTCGAAATGCACGCCGCCGGCATAACTGCCCTCGCCCTCGTGCACGGCGAAGAAGCCGCGCACCTCGCGCAACACGCTCTCGACCTGACGGGTCTTGTAGCCGGTCTTGGAGACGATGGTGTTGCCGTGCATCGGATCGCAGCACCAGACGACCTTGCGGCCGGATTTCTTCACCGCGCGCACCAGCGGCGGCAGCTTGGCTTCGACCTTGTCGGCGCCCATGCGCGCGATCAGCACCAGGCGGCCGGCCTCGTCCTCGGGATTGAGGATGTCGATCAGCTTCAGCAGATCGTCCGCCGGCAGCGACGGGCCGCATTTGAGGCCGATCGGATTCTTGACGCCGCGGATGAACTCGACATGCGCGCCGTCGATCTGGCGCGTGCGGTCGCCGACCCAGAGCATGTGCGCCGAGCAGTCGTACCAATCGCCGGTCGTGCTGTCGACGCGCGTCAGCGCTTGCTCGTACGGCAGCAGCAGCGCTTCGTGCGAGGTGAAGAGATCGGTCTCGCGGATCTGCGGCGTCGTTTCGCTGGTCAGGCCGCACGCCGCCATGAAGTCGAGCGTCTCGGTGAGCCGGTCTGCCAATTCCTGATAGCGCGCGCCGGCCGGGCTCTGCGCGACGAAGCCCTGCGTCCACGAATGGACGCGATGGAGATCAGCGTAGCCGCCTTGCGCGAAGGCGCGCAGCAGGTTGAGCGTCGCCGCCGCCTGGCTATAGGCCTGTACCATGCGCGCCGGATCGGGCTTGCGCGCGGCGGCGGTGAATTCCATGCCGTTGATGATGTCGCCGCGATAGGCCGGCAGCGTGACGCCGTTCAGGGTTTCGCTGTCGGCACTCCGGGGTTTCGCAAATTGCCCGGCCATGCGGGACACTTTGACCACGGGACATGCAGCCCCATAAGTCAGCACCACCGCCATCTGAAGCAGGACGCGGAAGGTGTCGCGGATGTTGTTGGGGTGAAACTCGGCGAAGCTTTCCGCGCAGTCGCCCCCTTGCAGCAGAAAAGCCTTACCGGCGACGACGTCGGCCAGCGCAGCCTTCAGCCGCCGCGCCTCGCCCGCGAAAACCAGCGGCGGATAGCGCGTCAGCGTCGCCTCGACCGCGGCGACGGCCTTGGCATCGGGATAATCCGGCGCCTGCTTGACGGGCTTCGACCGCCAGTTATCAGGCGTCCATTTCGCTTTGGTGGCCATGGGTTACGGGGTCTCGGTTCGCCCAAGAAATAATGGCTTTTGGCCCATTTGGCCAGTGAAACGCCCGACGCGCATAGCTGCATCACATACTTGCATGATGCAAGTTACATAGCGCCCTGTTACTTTCATTACGAAAGTCACTTGGGGTGCCTATGCAACGCAAAAGCTTCGGCCATATGCAGTGCCCGATCGCCCGCAGCCTCGAGCGCGTCGGCGAATGGTGGAGCATCCTGATCCTGCGCGACGCCTTCCAAGGCCTGACGCGCTTCGACCAGTTCCAGAAGAGTCTCGACATCGCGCCCAACATCCTGACGCGGCGGCTCGGTGCGCTGGTGACGAGCGGCCTGCTCGAACGCCGGCGCTATAGCGAGCGGCCGGCACGCTACGAATATTTGCTGACCGAGCGGGGCCGCGATTTCCGGCCGGTGCTGCTGTCGCTGCTCACCTGGGGCAACAAGCATTTCGCGCCCGAAGGACCGAGCGTCGTCGTCATCGACACCAAGACCGGCAAGCCGGTCGACGCCGTGCTGGTCGATCGCGCGAGCGGCGAGCCGATTGTCGCGCCGCGCTTCCGCTCCGCGCCGGGACCCGCCGCCGACGAGTATACGCGGCGCCGGCACACCCACTGACTTAAGACCACACCAACCCAGGGAGACCGTCATGCTCGATCAAATCCGGACCATCACGCTGATCGCCGCCATTGTCTTCAGCTTCGGGGCCGTCGCCACGGCAATACCGGCGTCGCGCGCGACGCGCCTCGTCTTCCTCGCCGTCGTCGGATTGTGGAGCGGGTTCGCATACGAGATGGCGCAGAGCGGCGCTCTGCTCGGCGCGATTGCCGGCCGCATACCGCCGATCGGAATCGTGGCGACCCTGCCGCTCATCACGGCGGCGCTCGCAGCAGCGTTTTCGCCGGCGTTCCGGCGAACGGTCCTGGCGCTTCCGACCGATCTACTGATCGGCCTCAACACCATCCGCGTGCTCGGCGTTTTCATGCTGCTGCTCGGCCTACAAGGCCGGATTCCCGGACCGTTTCCCTATTCGGCCGGCTGGGGCGACATGATCACCGGCGCGTTGGCGCTGCCCGTCGTCGTGGCAATGGCGCGCGGATCGAGCCGGCTTGTGCCGCTGGCGTGGAACACGTTTGGCGCGCTCGATCTCGTTTTGGCGCTCGCCTTGGGCGCGACGACGGCGCCTGGCCCATTGCAACTCTTCAATTTCGGCATCACCGGCCCGTTTCCCATGCTGACGCTGCCCTGGTCGCTCATCCCGACCGTCCTCGTGCCGTTTTACTTGATCGTGCACGGCATCGTCTTCACGCAGCTGCGGCAGACGCGCGCTACGGGTCGGACGGCGATCGGCTTCGCCGGTTCCTAATGGGTCGACGGCGTCGACGCAGCGTTGCCGTTCGGAGAAGACGATGACGACGAAGGCGACGCGCTCGACGGTGCGGCGGAAACGAACGCGTTCGGTGGCACCGGCGGCGGCGCGGTCGAGGCCGACACTGGCACGATCGGTGTCGGCGGGCCCGAAGGCGCCGAAACCGGCACCGCGGCGGGCGACAGGCTCACCTGCCGGTTGGCTTTATTGGCAGTCGGCGCTGGTGTCGGCGTTGGTGGCGGCGCCGACGCCGTGGTGTAGTCCGGAATGATGCGCGCCTGCTTGCCGTAGATAACGAGCACCTTTTGACCAACGGCGAGCGGCTTGTCCTGACGCTGGGTCACCGACACCAGATCGCCTTTGGTCTCGCGCACGATGTATTCCCAGCCGGTGGTGTCCCCGGTGGTGTGCGCGACGGCGGTGCCGACCAGGCCGCCGGCCAAAGCGCCGCCGACCGCGCCGAGCGCGTGCGTCATGTCGCCTTCGCCGGCCTGGCTTCCGAGCACGCCGCCCGCCGCGCCGCCGGCAACGGCGCCGACCGTGCCGTCGGATTGGATCTCGACCTGGCGAAAGCCGATGACGGTGGCGGACTCGACCTTGTCCGCCTGTTGGACGGCAGCACCGGAATAGACGTTCGGTGAATAGCTGGGCGCGCAACCGGTGACGGCGAAGACGACGGCTAACAGCCCAGAGGCGACAAAGCGAGACACGACCGCTCCCCACGAACGAACTCGCGCGGCTTTAAAGAATCGCTTCAACGGAGTCGTGTGATTTTCCTGTGGCCATGCATCCGAATCGGCCGTGACAAATTTGAGTCTCGCCAGCGAGTCGGGATTTACGCAAGTCCCGACTCACTATAAGGCAATCTTGGTTCGTCACGAGCGAGAGGGCTCAGTCATGAACAAGCAAGGGTTAGTTGACGCTGTCGCTACGGCTGCGAGCTTGAAAAAGACGCACGCCGAGGGCGCCATCGACGCAGTGCTCGAGTGCATCAGCAAATCGCTGAAGAGAGGCAATGAGGTTCGCCTCGTCGGATTCGGCACTTTCCGGGTCGCGCAACGCGCGGCGACCGCAGGCCGCAATCCGCGTACCGGCGAGACGATCCAAATTGCCGCGCGCAAAGTGCCGCGTTTCCGCGCCGGCAAGGAACTGAAAGAAGCCGTCGGCTAAGCTTCCGGGCTTCACGTCCGGACGCTTTCTTTTTGAGTCGCTGCGCGTGTTCGCGCGCGGTGTGGGGTGGGTTGCCTGGTCGGCCATCGCGTCAGCGTGGCGGCCGGTGTGAGTTGTGATGAGCGGGCGTACGGGCGACGTGCAGCGGCTTTGAATTCCGGGCCTGACACGGTTCTACGATGTGGCCGTGCCAGCCAGCTATCTTATCATGCGCGTTTGCCTGGGTTTGATGTTGGTGGTGCACGGTGCCGACAAGCTTTTCGGCGACGGCGTGCTGCACACGGCGCAAGGCTTGACCAAACACGGATGGCCCGCGCCGCTCGTCTGGGCGTGGGCCGCCTGCATCATCGAATTCTTCGGCGGCTTGATGCTGGCGGCTGGGTTACTCACACGCATCGTCGCCGCTGCTGTCGCCATCGAGATGGCGGTCATATCGTTCGCCATTTTGGCACCCGCCTGGGATTGGGCGCATCACGGCATGGAATACACGTTCATGGCGGGCATCTTCGCCTTCGCCATGGCGTTGCGCGGCGGCGGACCCTATTCCGTCGATCGCCTGATCGGCACCGAGCTTTGACGTGGATTTACGCTAGTGCGCCGGCGCGTTGTGACTCTTGATCCAGGCGATCATCGGCGGCACGACCTGGTTCTCGATGCCGAGATAGCCGTGGGTCGATAGCGCGCCACATGGATCGCGCTTTTCGTCGCCGCCCGAGACAAGCAACAGCTCCTTGACCGGCGCGTTGGTCAACGTGGCCAACGCGGGCGCCGCACCGGCGACCGGGCTTTGGCCGCAATGGTCGTCGCGATTGTGGACGATGAGCGTCGGTACCGCGATCTGCGACAGCGAAACGAATCGCATGCCGCCGTTCCACACCGACGAGGTCAGCACGATGCCGCCTACCTGCGAGGGGCCGAGACGTGCGGCAGCGTTCGCGGCCGAAATCGACCCGCGGCTGGTGCCGACCAACCAAACCGGCGACGCCGCCTTCGCCTTGAGGAAGGCGACAACGGCAGCGACATCGGCCGCGGCGTCGGCGCTGGCGCGATATTCGGGATTCGCAACGGCATGATCCGATGGCACGTCGATCACGGCGACGCTTATTCCTTGGGCTGCAAATTCGCCGCGGACGCGCAGCAGGAAGTTATTCTGCACTTCGGCAATGACGCCGCGTCCG
This sequence comes from Allostellaceae bacterium, assembly GCA_050729555.1. GTDB lineage: Bacteria > Pseudomonadota > Alphaproteobacteria > ATCC43930 > CGMCC-115725 > REEB95. The sequence continues at coordinate 11,499 of JBOHLR010000026.1, read as the reverse complement.
CCGGGAAACAGCACGACGCTGGCGACCGGCGCCGATGCCGGCGCGTAGAGGATCGGCTGGACGACACCCGGCCGGCTGTGAAGCTCGATACGGTCCTCGGCGAGGGCGCGGCCAGCGGCCAGCATAGCGACGAAAGCCAACAGCGACACGGCGGCACGGAACAGGTTCGGCACAATCCCCTCCTCGTAGCCTACGGTTGCCTCAGGCGTTCCCACCTTTCCTGGCGTCGTCCTCGTGACCGGCACCGGCTTCCGCCGGCGGCGGCACGTCGGCCGTGGCGCGGCCCAGCGCTTTGTCGCTGTCGGACACATCCGCATCCAGCAGCGCGCGGATACGCGCCGCCAGATCCTCGCGCGAGAACGGCTTTTGCATCAGCTCGATGCCGGGCTCGATCCGGCCGCGGTCGACCACCACGTCCTTCGGATAGCCCGTCATGAACACGACCTTGATGTCGGGTTGCAGCACGCGCGCCTGATCGGCGAGATGACGGCCGTTGATGCCCGGCATCACCACGTCGGTCAGCAACAGATGGATCGGTCGGTTGGGCTCGGCCACCATCGCCAGCGCGGCAGCCGCATTGGTGGTCTCGAGCACGTGGTAGTTGAGCTCGCGCAGGACCTCGGCGACGTAACCCAGAACGCTGGGATCGTCTTCGGCGATCAGCACGGTTTCGCCGTGACCCGGCTGCGGCGCCGCGATCGACGACGTGCGCGCCCGCACCGATTCGGGAATCGCGGCGGCGATGAAATGCGGCAGCAGCAGGCGGATGGTCGTGCCGCGGCCGACGACGCTGTCGATCTCGACGGTGCCGCCCGATTGCTTGACGAAACCGTAGGCCATGGCGAGGCCGAGGCCGGTGCCCTTGCCCGCCGGCTTGGTGGTGAAGAACGGTTCGAAGGCGCGCGCCACGGTTTCGGGCCCCATGCCAACGCCGGTGTCGCTCACCGCCAGCATGACATAGCGGCCCGGCTCGATGTCGCCGGCGTGCGCCGCCGCCGCGTCGAGCTCGACGTCAACGGTCTGGATCTCGAGACGTCCGCCCTGCGGCATGGCGTCGTGCGCGTTGATGACGAGATTCAAAATCACGGTTTCGAGCTGGTTGGCGTCGCAGAAGCAGGGCGACAGATTGCGCGCGAGCGCGAATTCGTAGCGGATCGTCTCGCCCTGCGTACGGCGGATCAGATCGGACATGCCGGTGATGAGCTTGTTGACGTCGACGGCACGCGGCTTGAGCGGTTGCTTCTGGCCGTAAGCAAGCAGCCGCTGGGTCAGCGTCGCCGCGCGCGTCGCGGCGGCAGTCGCGGCGGTCACCGCGCGTTGTGCCCGGCTTGTGCTGGCCGTTGTGTCGGCGGTCAGCGTGCGGCTGGTGATCTCGAGATTGCCGATGATCGCCGTCAGCAGGTTGTTGAAATCGTGGGCGATGCCGCCGGTGAGCCGGCCGATCGATTCCATCTTCTGGAGCTGATGCAGATGCTCTTCGGTCTGGCGCAGCGTGCGCGCCGCTTCTTTGTCGGCGGTGACGTTGCGGCCGATCACATAGATGAGGTCGTTCTGCACCGTCATCGTCCAGGCGAACCAACGATAGGTGCCGTCCTTGTGCCAGAAGCGATTTTCGACGCGCACCGTGCCGGCGCCGTCGGCGAGCCGGCGGCGGGCGTCGATTGCGGCCACGGCATCGTCCGGATGGCGCAGCTTGCTGACGTGCATCGCTCTGATCTCGTCCTCGCGCCAGCCGAGTGTTCGCGTCCAGGCCGGATTGAGGCTGACGAAGTAGCCGTCGAAGGTGCCGACGCCGAACAGATCCTCGGCAACCTGCCAGATGCGGTCACGCTCGCGCGTGCGATGCTCGGCCAAGCGGGCCATACGTTGCCGTTCGCCGGTGCTCAGCATCAACAGCGCGCCGAGCACGCTGGTGCTGAACACGCCGGCGATCAGCACCGCGATGCTCTGCCAGCCGCGATTCTCGGCGGTGTAAGCCGCCGTCGGCGCGGTAGCGATGACGTAATGCCGGCCGCCGAAATCAAAGCCGTTCTCGTAAGGCGCGGCGGGCGCGGTCTCCGGCAGCGTACCGAACAGCGGCTGCTTGGCGCCGCCATCGAGCAAACGCACATCGAGCAGCTGGCCGGTCGGACCCAGCAGCGTGTTCATGAGGACGTCCACGCGTAGCGCCAGGGCGAGGATGCCGGCGCCATTCGCGCCGCGCGGCACGGTCACGGTCAGTAAAATGCCGGTGGGATCGCCGGGCTGCTCGGCCAATCCGACCGGCGCGGTCGCAGCGACGTGGCCGCTTTCGACGGTCTGCTCGATCGCGGCACGACGCACCGGATCGGCCGCCAGGTCGAAGCCGAACACGGCCGCCTTGCCGTCGGCCGGCGCGAGATAGGTCACCGGATAGAATTGCGGCCGGGCGCCGGCGCGGCGGAAGTGGCCGAGATCATCCTGCTCGCGGATCGTGAAATCCGGCGACGATTGGCGCTGCGCCGCCTCGAAGCCGGCGCGGTGGCTGGAATCGATGCGCGGCGCCCACATCACGGTCTTGACTGCCGGAAAGCGCTTGAGCAAATCGTCCGACAAATCGCGGAAGTCGCGCCGCGACGGCGGCGCCGAGCCCGCGAACGACCGGCCGAGCTGTTCGAGCAACGTGCCGTACTCGCCGAGCTGCGAGCTCGTCTTGTCGACCAGCTGCTGCGACAGCAGGCGGAATTCGAGCAGCGTCTGTTCGTTCTCCCAGGTGCCGACGCGGACGAAGATGGCGACGAATAGCGCGAAGAACATCAGCATCGGCACGGCGACCGGACGCAAACGCGCGCGCCACAGGACGCGCGGCTCGCCGAACGCGACCATCACCAGCGGCAGGAAGAACAGCACGCCGAGCGTGTCGCCGATCCACCAAGTGAACCAGCTTTGACCGATCGCGGTGCCATGGATGGCGCCTACCGCCGCCAGGCCGGTGAGCGCCAGCGTCGCGCTGACGACGCAGAGCGCCGGCGAGACGATGAAAAAGCGCGCCAGATCGCCGCCGCTGTCGAGCGGCGCCGGATAGCCGATCAAACGGCGCAGCGACCAGCCGCCGATCGCCGATTGGACGGTCGAGGCGGCGGCAATGATCGCCGCCGCGCCGACGGCGTTGGGCAGACCGACGCGATAACCGATCCAGACGTTGAGGGCCAGCGACCCGACAAACGTCCAGGGCAGCGTCTCCGCACCGCCGATCAGCATCGCCGCCATCGCGATGCCCGCCGGCGGGAACACCGCCGTTGCGTATCCGGGCGGAACCGCTAGCAAGAGCCCAAAGCCGCCGCTGACCGCGTAGGCAACAGCGAGCGCGAGCCCCGCCGCGATCCGGCGACGCATCACCCATGATGGAACGTGATCAATCAACAGCATCGCCATCGACGTCCGCAGGCGTGCGCCAAAAAAACTACCCAAGGAAAGCGAAAACGGTTCGGCTCCCCACTCCCGGAACGTGCTGTTAAGACGGCACAATCCGGAAGAACACATTCGTTCATGTGGAAGGTATCACCTTCGGTCCAGAGCCGAAAGCGTCGAGGGCCCGGCGCGAATCCCGCCGTTTCAGGCGTCGAGAGAGGCCAAATCCTTGCGCAGATGCTTGCCGGCAGGCGTGAGGATGGCGACGAAATAGGCTTCGCGCAGCCGCCGCTGCGCCCGCGCCGTGCGGACATACCCGCGCGCGCCGAGATGCAGCATGGCGGTGTGCGCCGCCTTGATCGCCCAGTCGCCAGCGTCGATGCGCGATTGCAGCACGCGGCGGATATAGTCGCGGTCGGTCGCAAGCGGCGTGGCGCAGAGCGCTTCGGTCTCGCGTTCGAGCTTTTCCAGCGCTTCGGCAATCGGCTCGGCTTGTTCGGGCAGGTAGCGGTTGACGTGACCGAGCGAGCGGGATGCGCGCGCGATCATCGCCAGACAATCGCGCATCAGGCCGGTTGCGAGCCCGTTCTGCAGCAGGATGAAGGTCGGCCGGATTTTCGGCACCAGCGCTTCGGCGGGCGCGGCCAGCACGCGCGCGTCGGGCACGAAGCAATCGTGCAGCGACACCGCCCAGGTGCGCGTGCCGTCGAGCGCGACGAACTGGGCGCGCTGTCCCGACTTGACGCCTTCCATGTCGGTGTCGAGCAGCGCCATAACGTGGCTGCCGTCGTCGACGCCGAGGATCGCACCGAAGACGTGGCCGCGGCCGAGATTGGAGACGAACGGAACCTGGCCGCTGACGCGGTAGCCGCCGGCCACCTTGCGACCCTTGAGGCGGATCGATTCGATGCCGGCGAAGGCCTTCATCGGATTGGACAAGGCCGTGCCGCCGAGCTGCGCGCCCGATGCGACCGGGCCAAGATAATGCGCGCGCAGTGCCTCGTTCGGCGTCACCGCGAGGTACCAGGCGCACGCGTCCTGGCACCACATGCAGAAGGCGGTGGCGCCGCACTCTTCGGCGACCGTCGCGATGGCGCGAACGCCGTCCCACAGATGGCCCGGGCCATCGGCGGCGCCGACATGCGCCGCATAAGCGCCGGCGGTGCCGAGCGCCCGCAACACGCCCTCGGGATAGTAACCTTCGAGATCGATGCGCGTGGCGAGCGGCGCGAGCTCCTGCGCGACGATCGTGCGCACGCGGTCGAAATCGACCGGCGACACGTCGGCCGCCGGTCGTCGCGACTTGGTCGCGGTGCCGCTCGCTGCCCCGTGCTTAGGCAAGGGCAACGCTGACCGGCACGGCGTTGCGGAAGGTGCCGGTGACCGGCGACCAACGCACAGCGTGTGCCACCAGCTCGTCGAGCGTCTTGCGGTCAGCATCGCCCTCGACATGGGCCTTGATGCGCACCGCGGTGAAGCCGACCGGCTTTTCGCTCGTGTCGCCGACACCCCACACCGAGGTGATGTTGATGTCGCCTTCGAGCTCGAGCTCGATGCGGCTCAGCGTGATGCCGCGGTGGATGGCGTTGGCGTGGATACCGACCGAGATGCACGAGCCGAGCGCCGCCAGCGCCGCCTCGGACGGATTGGGCGCGGTGTCGTCGCCGAGCAGCTGCGGCGGCTCGTCGACGACGTGCGCCGGCAGCGTGCGGACGTAGTTGAGGTGGCGGAAGCGGCCTTCCGCGACGGTGCGGCACTTCGCGGTGCGCACCTGCGTCGGATCGGACTTGCCTTTGGCCGCGAGCTTCTCGAGGCCGTCCTTGTCGACCGGCGCGAGCCGGGTTTTTGTCGTCGTCATGTCGTTCTCCTTCTGTGAAGTCAGTTTTCGGGGTGCCAGGCGTAGCGGCGGATCAGCGCCACGCAGCAGGAATCCATCGCGAAGCCCAAGAGCCCGATAAACAGCACGATCGCCGCGAGATTGTCGTAGCGCAATGTGTCGCGCGCATCGTTGATGGCGTAGCCGAGGCCGGAGGTGACGCCAAGAAATTCCGCCGGCACCAGGATGATCCAGGCGACGCCGAGCGCCAGGCGCACGCCGGTGAAAATATCCTGCGCCACCGCCGGCAAGGTGATGCGCCACAGCATGTGGAGCGAGCTCGCGCCGAGATTGCGCGCGACCTTGTGCCAGTTGGGATGCACTTTGCGCAGGCCGTTGGCGGTGGCGAAAGTTACCGGCCAGACTGCCGCAGCGGCGATCAGGAAAATGATCGCGCCGTCCCACGTCGCAAAGGCCATCACCGCAATCGGCATCCAGGCCAGCGGGCTGATCATGCGCAGGAACTGGAACGGCACGTGCGTCATCTGCTGGAACGCGCGGCTGCGGCCGATGGCGATGCCGACCGGCACGCCGATGAGCGTGGCGATGGCGAGGCCCCAGCCGATCCGCGACAGGCTGGCGAGCGCCTGCGGCCAGATCTGGCCGCCGATGGCGAGATGGACCAGCGCGACGACGGCCGGCACCGGCGCGAAATTGCTGAACGCCTCGGTGTCGGGATCGGCGGCGACGATCACGCCGCCGAGCCACCAAACCACCAGCAGCACGGCGATCCCGATCAGCGGATAGAGCCGATGGACGGACAGCCGCCAGCGAAGCGGCGCGCGGGCGCCGCGTTCGGCCGAAGGCGTGCCGGCCATCGAAATCTCCGTCATACCTCGACGATCTCCTGCCGCTCGTAGGGATGCGCCGGATCGACGCCGACGATCTTGGCCCAGTCGGGATACTTGTTCAGCGCCGCGCGCACATGGGTGTAATCGACCAGATCCTTGGCGACGAACGCCGGATCGAGGCCCTTCAGGAACGTGGTATCGCCGGCGACGACGGTCTGGTTCATCGCCTTGACCACCAGCTCGGTGGCCGAGGGATAAGGCCAGGGCTGGAAGTCGATCCGGTGGTTGTGCCACTGCGCTTCGTGCTCGATCGCGCCGGTCGGCCCGTAGAAGTCGATGTCGTAGTAATTCATCGCGCGATCGACCACCGCGCCCGGCACCGGCAGATAGCGCTTGCCGTCCGCCGACAGCATCTGCGCGACCTCTTTGCGGTGCTGCGAGGCGTAAAGCTCGGCGCGGACGATGGCGTTGACGATTTTCTGCGTCCATTGCGGCCGGCGCGTGACGTTGTCCTCGTGCATGGTGATGACGCAGCACGGATGGTTCTTCCAGATGTCGCCGGTGAAGCGCAGCATGCGCGCGTTGGCCTTGAGCTCGCCCAGCGCGTTGAACGGCTCGGCGACGATGTAGCCGTCGATCTTGCGCGCGGCGAGGCCGGCGGTCATCTCGGGCGGCGCCATCACCTGGAGATTGCACTCGTCCTTCGCCAGCGTCGCGGTCTGCGGCTTGATGACGGCTTTGACGCCGGCTTTGCGCAGCGCCATCTGCAACATGATGTTGTGGTTCGAATACCAGAACGGCACGGCGATCTGCTTGCCGCCGAGATCGGCGAAGCTTTTGATGCCGGTCGTGTGGCCGACGACGATGCCCGAGCCGTTGGTATGGCCCCAGACCATGATCTTCGCCGGAATCTTGTTGTTGTAGCGCATCCACACCGGCACCGGATTGAGCAGGTGCACGATGTTGAAGCGGCGCGCCACGAAGGCCTCGGCGATCTCGGCCCAGCCGCGGATCAGCGTCGGCTTCTCCACCTTCAGGCCTTCGTCCTCGAAATAGCCGTTGGCGTGCGCCACCAGCAACGAGGTGGCGTCGGTGATCGGCAGATAGCCGATGCGCACAATCTCGTCGGCGTCGGGATCGGCGGCGCGCGCCCGCTCGGGCAGCGCCGACGCCAGCGCGGCGAGACCGCCGGCCGCGAAATAATCCAGCAGGTCGCGGCGCGAGACATGGCGCAACGCCTCGTTGATCAGGGGAAATTGTTCGCTGTCGGTGACGTCCATGCGCTGCGACCTTTCAATCATAGATGGTGACGACCGCCCTAGCCCGCCGCCGCCATCGCGGCAGCGCCTTGGTCGGTGGTGTGGAACAGATCGGCGAGCTGCGCGCGCAGGCGGCGGAACTCCATGGTCTCGCGCTTGCGCGTGCCCTCGATGGTGACGGCGACCTGGCCGACGATGCGGCCCGGCCGGCCGGCGAGCACCAGCACGCGGTCGGCCAGCGTGATCGCCTCGTCGAAATCGTGGCTGACGATCACCACCGTGAGGCCGATGCGGCGCGCGATCTCGCGCACCTCGTATTGCAGCGCGACGCGCGTCAGCGGATCGAGACCCGAGAACGGCTCGTCCAGCAAAAGCACCTCGGGCTCGGGCGCCAGCGAGCGGGCGAAGGCGACGCGCTGCTGCTGGCCGCCCGAAAGCCGCTGCACGTTGGTACCGGCCCATTCCTCGAGCTGCACCAGTTTCAACAGTTCCGCCACGCGTGCCTGCGCCTGGCGGCCGCGGCCGGCGAAGTCGAGACCGATGACGATGTTCTGCGCCACATTCATCCACGGATAGAGCGACGGCTCTTGAAACATGAGGACGCAGGCCGGCGTCGGCGCCGTCACCGGTTTCTCGGCCACGAGAACACGACCCGAGGTCGGCCGCGCGAAGCCGGCGATGAGCTGAAGCAGCGTCGATTTGCCGCCGCCGCTGCGGCCGACGACGGCGACGATTTCGCCCTTGCCGACGCTGAAGCTGACATCGTCGAGCACCGGCTGCGCGCGGCCATAGCGGTGCGCGAGCGCTTCGACCCTGATACTGCGGACGGCGTGATCCATGACCCGGCTCGCGGAAGCCCGATTTCAACGAGTGATATATGTGAATAGGGTGATTTGCATACTATAGCCCTGCACAACCGCCTTATATAACATTCTTATCGCGTTATTTAAGGCGCCGGCCGCCGCAGATGCGTGACGCTTCGGCGACGGATCGACGGCGGTGCGATGACCGAGCGATGACGGCGCGAACGGTTGTGCACAAGATTATCCACAGCGGTGGATAACATGCGCGCGTTGTCACAGCGCCGATGCGGATTTTCGCCGCGCCTAGGGTGTTCACCCGATGGACGGCACGCCGCGCGTGGCGCGAAAGTGGCGGCGGAATATCCTCGGCGCTCGATTGTCGCCCGGCCCTCCGGTATCGACCCGAGAACGTCGAGGGGGATCACTCGAAAGCTTTCGTGATCGAATCCCGGCGCCAGCACCGGGTGCTGGCTGCTATCTCTTTCGAGAGAAAAAACACCATGGCCAAGACCTACGGATCCGCCACCGATGCCGGCGCGGCCGGCAACGCGTTCGCCAAAATGATGGGCGAATGGCCGCTGTCCGCCTTCAACTACGAGGCGATGATGGACAGCCAACGCCGCAACTGGGCGGCGCTGATCGAAGCGAACAAGCTGTGGAGCGAAAGTGCACAGATGCTGGCGACGCGGCAGATGGAGCTGACGCGCCAGGCGATGCAGGATTTCGCCGAGTTGTTCGAGGAAACGCTGCGCAAGCCCGGCGCGTTCGAGGACCAGATGGGCAAAGGCGCCACCTGCACGCGTCACGCGCTCGAAGGCATCTGCGACCTCGCCGACCACGCCACCAAATCGAGCGCGGAAGTGATGAAGCTCTTCAACAAGCGGATGAGCGAGACGCTCGACGACGCGCGCGTCTATGCCAAACACGCACCGCATGCCGGCACGACGCACGCCGTCGGCGCCGCTGAGTAGCAGACCGGCCCAAGTTCTAGGGAGAGAAACATGATGCCGAACGCGGCACAACGCTACGCGCGTTTCGAACGGACGACGCAAGAACACGACCGCTGCACGCTGATCTCGAAACTGCGCTGGATGGGATTGGAGCAGGAGGCGGATCGGATGACCGCGGCGGGCGAAACGCCGGCGGCGATCACCGTGCCACCGGAGACCGACTAGCCAAGCCCCCTACTCCGCCGCCTTGGCCTTCGGATCAGGCAACTTGGTCCGGAGCGTAACGAACTCCTCCGACGCCGTCGGATGGATGCCGATGGTCTTGTCGAATTGCCGCTTGGTGGCGCCGCAGGTCAAGGCGACGGCGAGGCCGCCGATGATCTCGGGCGCATCGGGGCCAACCATGTGCGCGCCCAGCACGCGGTCGCTGGCGCGGTCGACGACCAGCTTCATCAGCGTCTTCTCCGCGCGGCCGGAGAGCGTGTTCTTCAGCGGCGTGAAGATTGTGCGATAGACGTCGATCGCGGTGTGCGCCGCGCGCGCCTCGGCCTCGGTCAGGCCGACGGTGCCGATGGTCGGATTCGAGAATACCGCCGTCGGCACGATCTCGAGCCGGGCGCAGGTCGGATTGTTGTTGAACAGCGTTTCGGCCAGCGCGCGGCCTTCGGCGATCGCCGTCGGCGTCAGGTTGAGCATGTCAGTGGCGTCGCCGATCGCATAGATGTTCGGCACCGCGGTGCGCGACCAGTCGTCGACCTTGATCGCGCCGGTTTCGGGATGAAGCGCGACGCCGATTTCCGCCAGGCCCATGCCCGTCGCGTTGGGCACCCGGCCGGTCGCATACATGACGCAATCGGCCGAGAGCTCGGCGCCGGCCTTGGTGCCGAGGCTGAAGCCGGCGCCCCGCTTCGCGATCTTGGCGATCTCGGTGCGCGCATGAATGACGATGCCGCGCGCGCGCATTTCACGCGCCAGGTGGACGCGGACATCGTCGTCGAAGCCGTTCAGCAGCTCCTCGCCGCGGATCACCAACTGCACCGACGCGCCGAGACCCGCGAAAATGCCGGCGAACTCGACCGCGATATAGCCGCCGCCGACGATGACGCTGTTGCGCGGCAGCTTGGGCAGGTCGAGCGCCTCGTTCGACGAGATGACATGCTCGACGCCCGGGATCTTGGGCGTTACCGGATGGCCGCCGATGGCGAGCAGGATGTTGGCGGATGTCAGGCGCTTGCCGTTGACCTCGACGGTGTGCGCATCGAGCAGCTTGGCGCGGCCTTCGATGAGCCGCGCGCCGGTATCGCTCAGCATCTTGCGGTAGACGGCTTCGAGCCGCGTCGTCTCCTTGTTCTTGGCGGCGATCAGCGCGGGCCAGGAATGCACCGGCTTTGCGACCTGCCAGCCATAGCCGGCGGCGTCCTCCGCGTCGTCGGCAAAGTGCGCGGCATAAACCAAGAGCTTCTTCGGCACGCAGCCGCGCAGCACGCAGGTGCCGCCGACGCGACCCGCCTCGCAAATGGCGACGCGCGCGCCATGGCTCGCGGCGCGGCGCGACGCCGCGACGCCGCCCGAGCCGGCGCCGATGGTGAACAGGTCGAAATCGTAAGCCATCGGGCGATGCTAGCCGATCACCGTGCGGCCGTCATCGTGCCGCGCCCTCAGGTGGTCTGGGCGACGGTGGCGGTGAGGCGCTCGGTGAGCGCGTTGAGGCGCTTGATGATGCCGAGCACCGTCGCGTAGATGACGAAGATGTAGAAGAAATAATTGACGATCGGAATCAGCGACAGGATCACCCACAGCGCGACGCTGTGACGGAGCCGGTGGGCGATGAAGCCGTTGCCGATGGCGCAGCCGGCCCACAACACGACCAGGCCGGTGAACAGCGGCAGCCGTGCCACCGCATCGTCCATCATCATCACAGTGTCATGCATCGTGGTCTCCCTGGGTTGCGGCGCCGCGCGCCGGCAAGCCCGGCGCGCGGAAATGGGTCGCCTTCTCTATAGCCGGAAAGCAGGCCGGCCGTCGCGGGCTCCGGCTGGACGTCGCCCCCCACCCTGACCCCCCCCTCGAGGGGAATGTGCGCGATTGCAAACCCATCTCAATTAGAGGGGTGATGTCGAACATGATTAGATACTTATGGAAAAGGATTGAAACGTTTGTCGAGGCGGCAATCACTCTACGCCTTTTAGCGTTTCATAGAGCGTTGGTAGAAAGGGGGCAGATTCCCGACCAAAGCGGAAATCTGCCCCCGGCCAGTTAGCCGCCTTCTTTCTCGTTGCAGCCCGTGGGCGCGTAGGCCTCGGGGTGATTTTCGAGGATGTCACAGAGCTGGCTCGGGGAATCTGGACAGTGGGATAAGTGGAGTTTCTGCCTGACTGCAGCCAGGATGGCATGCGAACAGGAGAGACGATGAGCAGACGAGCACGGCGGAACCACACACCGGCATTCAAG
>JBOHLR010000025.1:0-20924 GCA_050729555.1 Allostellaceae bacterium | reverse complement strand
GCTCGGCCATGTTCTGGTCCAGCGCTACATCCACCCGAAGTACCACACCACCTACGCCGAGCTCGCCGCTTGGCTCGAGTCCTACGGCGACCAGCCGGAAGCTGGCCGCCTTTATGGCCTTGCGGTCAAACGGGTGCCGGATGGGGCCAAAGCGCCCAAGCCGGCGGCGGCCCTTATCGCGGCGTTGTCGCTGGCCGGCGGCGACGTTGATCCGCGCCCGGTCCAGGTCGATGCCGAAATCGCGCCCGCGCCCAACGGCCAATGGCAGGCGGGGCTGACGGCTTGGCGCGACGGCCGCCTCGACGAAGCGCGCAAGGCCTTCTCGACCCTCGCCACCACGCCGACGCAATCGCCGTCGATGATTTCCGCCGCGGCATTTTGGACCGCGCGTGTCGAGCTGCGGTCGCATCGTCCGGCCAACGTCGCGCGCTGGCTCGGCGTCGCCGCCAACCACCCGCACACCTTCTACGGCTTGCTCGCCGGCCGGCTGCTCGGCATTGATGCCAGCTTCAATTTCGCCGACGCCCCATTCAGCGGCCTCGACGCCAGCATCATGACCAGCGAACCCGCCGGCCGACGCGCGTTGGCCGAGTTGCAAATTGGCGACCCGAACGGCGCGGCCGCAGAGTTGCGCCTGATGGCAGCGCGCGGCTCGACCGGCGCCATGCAAGCGGCGATCGTGCTGGCCGACCATGCCAATCTGCCGGCGTTGAGCCTGCAGCTGGGCGCGATCGTCGCGCGCCGCAACGGCCAAGACCACGACCGGGCGCTTTATCCGATCCCGCGCTGGACGCCGCATGGCGGCTTCACGGTCGATCGCGCCCTGCTCTATGGCGTGATGCGCCAGGAATCGAGATTCGCGCCGCAGGTGGTGAGCAACGCCGGCGCCCGCGGCCTCATGCAACTGATGCCGGCCACCGCACGCTCAATGGCGACGCAACTCGGCCAGGACGCCAGCGATCGCCGCGGCGAGCGCGTGCAGCTGGCCGATCCCGAAACCAATATGACGCTGGCGCAGGAATATATCCGGACGCTGCTGCAGGACGATCACATCCGCGGCAATCTGCTGTTCTTCGCGCTCGCCTATAACGGCGGCCCGGGCGCGGTCGAGCGGCGGAAGATCGCGATGACCGACTATCGCGCCGATCCGCTGCTGTTCCTCGAAACCTTCCCGGTGCCGGAATCGCGCGCTTTCACCGAACGCGTGATGGCGAATTACTGGATCTATCGCATGCGTCTCGGCCAACCGACACCCGATCTGGACGCGCTTGCCGAGGGCCATTGGCCGATCTATACCGCTTTCGACATTCACGATAGCGGTGAACGCCGTGTCGCCGACAATCGATGAGAAGCGTCCGTTTATTGCCGTCAATATCGCGATCCTGACGGTTTCCGACACGCGCGACGAAGCTTCCGACAAATCGGGCCGCACACTGGTCGAGCTGGCGACCGCCGCCGGCCATCGCATCGCCGCCAAACGCATCGTCAAGGACGAGCAGAGCGCGATCGTCGCCGCGCTCAAGGCGTGGATCGCCGATCCGGCCGTCGACGTCGTGATCGCGACCGGCGGCACCGGCGTCACCGGCCGCGACGTCACGCCGGAAGCATTCCAATCGGTCTACGAGAAAGAGATCCTCGGCTTCGGCGAGCTGTTCCGCTGGCTCAGCTACCAGAAAGTCGGCACGTCGACGATCCAGAGCCGCGCCACCGCCGGTGTCGCCGGCGGCACCTATCTGTTCGCGCTGCCGGGCTCGCCCGGCGCCTGCCGCGACGGCTGGGAAGTGATCGGGCCGCAGCTCGACAACCGGCATCGGCCCTGCAATCTGGTCGAGCTCATGCCGCGGCTGAAGGAGCACGCCGCCGGTTAACGCCGCCTCGCGGCCGCCCGGGCCGTAGTTCTTGATCTGTTCTAACACCGGGCGCATCCTATCGTCATGGACGACACCGCCAGGGTGCCGCTGCAAAAGGGCCGCGGCGCCGGCAGCAATGCGACCGGGCGCTTTGAGCAGGAAAAGCGCGAAGCGTTCGACGACGGCTGGGGCACGGCCGACGAATTGCCGCCACGCCTCGCGACGCAATTCCTGCGCGACAGCACGCGCAGCGTCATCGCGCGCAACGATTCACCCGACATTCCGTTCGACCGGTCGATCAATCCGTATCGCGGCTGCGAGCACGGCTGCATCTATTGCTTCGCCCGGCCGACGCACGCCTATCTCGGCTTTTCGCCGGGGCTCGATTTCGAAAGCCGCATCCTGGTGAAGGAACAGGCGCCGGCGCTGCTCGCCGCCGAGTTGCGCCAGCCGTCCTATCGCTGCCGGCCGATCGCGCTCGGCACCAACACCGACCCCTATCAACCGGCCGAGCGCCACTACCGCATCATGCGCGGCATCCTCGAAGTGCTGCGCGACTTTCGCCACCCGGTCACCATCGTCACCAAATCGGCGCTGATTCAGCGCGACATCGACATCCTGGCCGACATGGCGAAGGACAACCTCGCCGCCTGCGCGATCTCGGTGACGACGCTCGACCGCAAGCTGGCGCGGACCATGGAGCCCCGCGCCGCCACGCCAGAGCGGCGCGTCGAAACGCTCGCGGCCTTGGCCGGCGCCGGCATTCCGACCGGCGTGATGGCAGCGCCGATGATTCCGGCACTCAACGATGCCGAACTCGACGCGATCCTGGAGCGCGCCGCCGCAGTCGGCGTGCGCGGCGCCGGCTATACGATGCTGCGCCTGCCGCTGGAGGTGGCACCGTTGTTCATCGAATGGCTCAACGACCATTTCCCGGCCAAGGCCAAGCACGTCATGTCACTGGTGCGCGAAGGCCACGGCGGCAAGGATTACGACCCGCAATGGGGCAGGCGCATGACCGGCACCGGTCCTTACGCCGAGCTGTTGCGCATCCGCTTCGAGACCGCGTGCCGGCGGCTAAAGCTCAACCTCAATCGCGGCCGCTTGTGGCGCCTCGACACGACGAAATTCGCGCCGCCGCCGCTGCCGAGCGCTCAGCTCAAACTGCTGTAGCCGCGGCCGTCGGCACGGCCGGAGTCGCGCTTGCGCCGCGGGCGCGGCGGGTGTCATTTAGCGACATGCCCGATCTGGCGCTCGAGCAGGAATGCGACGGTATCGTCTGCGGCATCGACGAGGCCGGACGCGGACCGTTGGCCGGTCCGGTCGTGGCAGCAGCGGTGATCATCGACGCGCTGCGTATGCCGCGCGGCCTGCGCCGTCAGATCGACGATTCGAAAAAGCTTCAGCGCGAGGCACGCGAGGATTATGCCGCGCGGCTATGGTCCTGCGCCCGGATCGGCATCGGCGCCGCTTCCGTCGGAGAGATCGACCGCATCAACATCCTGCAAGCGTCGCTGCTCGCCATGCGGCGCGCGCTCGAAGCCTTGCCGGCAGTGCCGCATTGGGCGCTGGTCGACGGCAACGTCAATCCGCAATTGCCCTGCCGCACCCGCACCGTCGTCGGCGGCGACGCGCTGTCGCTGTCGATCGCCGCCGCATCGATTATCGCCAAAGTCACGCGCGACCGCCTGATGCGGGCGCTCGCGCTGCGTTACCCCGGCTATGGCTGGGAGACCAATGTCGGCTACGCGACCGAAGCGCATCGCGCCGGCCTGCTGGCCCTTGGCCCGACGCAGCACCATCGCCTGTCGTTTGCGCCAGTGCAGCTCAGCCTTGCATTCGAGTCAAACCCAAGGGAATACAACTAAGCCATTGACTCTCCCCATATATTGACACCCGACTCGGGACAGAGCAGGATGCGCCGATTCGGCTCCGGCGGCGCGACTCGTGCCGCCGGCCGAAATCCGGACGGGGAGCCGGATGCGGCAATTGGGGGAAACAGGCGACGATCTGGGCGAGGTCTTGATCGGCGACTGCGTCGAGGTCATGGCGCGGCTGCCGGCGGAATCGGTCGACCTCATCTTTGCCGACCCGCCCTACAACCTGCAACTCAACCGGGAGCTCCACCGGCCCGACAACAGCCATGTCGACGCCGTCAACGAGGCCTGGGACAAGTTCGCCGATTTTGCGTCCTACGACCGTTTCAGCCGCGCGTGGCTCGAGGCCGCGCGACGCCTCTTGAAACCCGACGGCACGCTCTGGGTGATCGGCTCGTACCACAACATCTATCGCGTCGGCGCGTTGTTGCAGGATATGGGCTTCTGGATCCTCAATGACATTGTCTGGCGCAAGACCAATCCAATGCCGAATTTCCGCGGCCGGCGCTTCACCAACGCGCATGAAACGTTGCTGTGGTGCGGCAAGTCGCGCGATAGCAAATACACGTTCAATTATCAGACGATGAAGGCGCTCAACGACGACTTGCAGATGCGCAGCGACTGGCTGCTGCCGATCTGCGGCGGCAGCGAACGCCTGAAGCGCGAAGGCAAAAAAGCGCACCCAACCCAGAAGCCCGAGGCCCTACTGCACCGCGTGCTGCTGGCGGCGACCAAGCCCGGCGACCTGGTGCTCGACCCGTTTTTCGGCAGCGGCACGACCGGCGCCGTCGCCAAGCGCCTCAACCGCCGATTCATCGGTATCGACCGCGAGAAAGAATACGTGCGACTGGCGCGCGACCGCGTCGCCACCGTCACGCCGGCAGCGGCCGAAGATATCGCGACCGTCGAGAAGCGCAGCGAGCCGCGGGTGCCGTTCGGCGCCCTGGTCGAGAACGGCTTCCTCAGGCCGGGCGACGTGCTGTTCGACGCCTCGCGCCGCTGGACCGCCAAGGTGCGGGCCGATGGCACGGTGATCTCGGCCGAAACCAAAGGCTCGATCCATAAAGTGGCGGCCGAAGTCCAAGGCGCAGCCGCGTGCAACGGCTGGGCGTTCTGGCACGTCGACGTCAAGGGACACGCCGTGTCGATCGACGTGCTGCGGCAGAAATATCGCGCCGAAATGGGCCCGGCCGCTTAAACCGACGCCGCGGCGCGGCGCGCCCGCTCAATCACCTTCTTCATGACGCTCGGCAGCGCATGGTCCTTGAACCGGGCGGGCGCCACCCAGATGCCGTCGCGCGCGGCGGCGCCCGTCGCGGTCGCGGCCAGGATCACGAGCTCGAGGTCGAAATGGGTGAAGCCGTGCGCCACTGTGCCGGGAAGCCGCCGCCAGCGGGCCTTGAGCGGCGCGGCTTTGGTCGCCTCACGATCGTCCCATGGCGTGATGCGCCAATCGGTCGACGGCACTTCCATCATGCCGCCGAGCAGGCCGTTCGCCGGCCGGCGGCGTAACAACACGGCGCCCGCTTCGTTGACCGCCCAGAACGCGACGCCGTGCCGCCGCGGCTTGGCCGGTTTGGTCGCGCGGCGCGGCAATTTCTCGGCGATCCCCTGTGCAGCAGCCCGGCAATAGGTCTGCCACGGACAAACGCCGCAGCGCGGCTGCTTCGGCGTGCAAACCGTAGCGCCGAGATCCATCAAGGCCTGCGCGAAATCGCCGGGCCGGTCGGCGGGAACCAGCGCCAAGGCCTTATCGCGCAGCCGCGGCTTCGCCACCGGCAACGGCGTGCGCATGGCGTGAAGGCGCGCCAGCACCCGCTCGGCATTACCGTCGATCGCCGCAGCCCGGCAGCCGAAGGCGATGGCTCCAATCGCCGCCGCCGTATAGGCGCCAATGCCCGGCAACGTGCGCAAGCCGTCTTCGGTATTGGGAAAGCCGCCGCGCGCGACCACCGCCCGCGCGCAGGCGTGCAGATTGCGCGCCCGCGCGTAATAGCCGAGGCCTTGCCAGGCGTGCAGCACGTCATCGAGTTCGGCGCGCGCCAGTGTCTCGACCGTCGGCCAGCGCACCAGGAAGCGCGCGTAATAGGGTCCGACCGTCGCGACCGTGGTTTGCTGCAGCATGATTTCGCTGAGCCAGACGCGATAGGGGTCGATCGCTCCGCCGGGCAGCGCGCGCCACGGCAGCACGCGGCGGTGCCGGTCGTACCAGGCCAGCAGCGACGCCGACGGGTCGGCAACGGGAGGGAACATCGACCGGGCGCGCTTCATGCTTTATCCTGCCACGGGCGTCAGGAGGTTGCGAGTTGACCGGCACATCGAACGAGTCCGATCGTCGGCGCGGCGCGATGCGGGCGCTGGCGGCGGACGTACCACGGGTCGTCAAACCGGCGCTGGGGAAACGGGGCTTTTCCGAAGGCCAGCTGGTGGCGCAATGGGCGGACATCGTCGGCGCCGATCTTGCTCGCCGGATGATGCCGGAAAAGCTGATATTTCCACCGGGCGAGCGCCGCGACGGTACGCTGCGGCTGCGTGTCGCGCCGGGCTTTGCGCTCGAAGCGCAGCATCGCGAGCCCCAGATCCTCGAGCGGCTCAACGCATTCTTCGGCTATCGCGCCTTGGCGCGGCTGGCCTTGGTACAAGGCCCGTTGCCGACGGAACCGGCGGCAACGCCGCGCCGTCACCGTGACCTCGCGCCAAGCGAGCGCGCCGCATTGACACAGCGAGTCGCCGGCATCGCCGACACCGATCTGCGCGACGCGCTGACGCGACTCGGTGAAGCGGTGATCGGAACCGGCGGCGATAAAATTCGCTGAGCGGATTTTTCCGACTCGAAGGCGGCGCTTTGCTTGAACTGCCGCCGCGCAAGCCCTAGCATCGGGCCGTTTTTAGGGTGTGGAGTTGCTCATGCGCTTTTATCGGCTGATCGGCGCCGCCGCGATTGCGATGGCCTTACTGCAAGCCACCGCATTGCCGACGCGCGCTGCCGATGCGCCGACGTTACAGACCAACGATCACGTCCTCGGCAACAAGAACGCGCCGATCACGATCTTTGAATACGCGTCGCTCACCTGTCCGCATTGCGCCGCGTTCGCGAGCGACACGCTGCCCAAGCTCCAGAAAGACTGGATCGACAGCGGCAAAGCCAAGCTGGTGTATCGCGATTTCCCACTCGATCAATCGGCCGTTGTGGCCGCCACTGTCGCGCAGTGCTTCCCGCCCGAGCGGTATTTCCCGTTCATCGAAACGCTGTTCCAGACGCAACATGAATGGGCCTCCACCAGCGAGACCGCGACCAAGACTGCCTTGGCGCATATCGCCAGGCTCGGCGGCATGAGCCAGACCCAATTCGACGCCTGCGCCAACAATCAGAAGCTCTCCGACGCGGTGTTGAATTCGCGTCTCGTCGCCCAGAACCAGTACGGCATCGATTCGACGCCGACCTTCTTCGTCAACGGCACGAAGGTGATCGGCGACGTGCCCTACGACGAGTTCGTCAAATATCTCGAAGCCAAGTCCGGCGCCGCGACGCCGAGCGAGAACGGCCCGGCAACGGCGGCAAACGACCACCACGATAGCGTGATGGCGATGGTCCGGAACTGGCTCAGCTCGCTCATGTCGCGTACCTAACCCACAGCCCGATCGTGCATTTCGCCAAACTCCGACTTTCCGGCTTCAAATCCTTCATCGACCCGACCGAGCTCGTGATCGAACCCGGCATGACCGGGATTGTCGGACCCAACGGCTGCGGCAAGTCGAACATCCTCGACGCCATGCGCTGGGTGATGGGCGAGACGTCGGCCAAACGTCTGCGCGGCAGCGAGATGGACGACGTGATCTTCTCGGGTACGAGTGCGCGGCCGGCCCGCAACGTCGCCGAGGTGATGCTGCACCTCGACAACGCCGCGCATGACGCGCCGCAGCCCTACGACGCGCACAACGAGATCCAGATCCATCGCCGCATCGAACGCGGCATCGGCTCGGATTACCGCATCAACGGCCGCGACGTTCGCGCCCGCGACGTGCAGCTGCTGTTCGCCGACGTCGCCACCGGCGCCAATTCGAGCGCCATCCTGAGTCAAGGCCGCATCGGCGCCATCATCAGCGCCAAGCCCGCCGACCGACGGATGCTGCTCGAAGAGGCCGCCGGCATCGCCGGCCTGCATTCGCGGCGGCACGAGGCCGAACTGCGTCTCAAGGCCGCCGAAACCAATCTGGCGCGGCTCGACGACGTGCTACGCACCCTCGAGACCCAGCTTGAAAGCCTGAAGAAACAGGCACGCCAGGCGCAACGCTATCGCCGCTTGTCGGATTGGATTCGCCGCGCCGAAGCGACCGTGCTCCATCTGCGCTATGCCGCCGCCACCGGCGAATTGACGGCGGCGGAAGAACGGTTGCGCGCGGCCGAGCGCGTCGTCGCCGTGCGGATGACGGCGGCGGCGGCAGCCAACCGATTGCGCGAAGCGACGTCCGCCGAGCTGCCGGCCTTGCGGCAAAACGAAGCGGTGGCCTCGGCCGAGCTCCAGCGGCTGACGCTGGCGCGGCAAACGCTTGACGACGAGGAGCGCCGCATCATGGCGGCGCGGCAATCGGCCGAAGCGCGGCTCGAGCAGCTTGCCGCCGATCTGAAGCGCGAGGACGAGCTGGCCGCCGACGCGCGCGCCGCGCTGGCGCGGCTGGGCGAGGAGCGCCAATCGCTGATCGCCGCCCAGCAAGACGAACAACAGGTGCAGACGAAGGCGGCCGAGGAATTGGCTCGGGTCGCCGAGGCCGTCGCCGCGCTCGATGCCCGGCTGACCGCGCTGACGGAACGCGTCGCCGCCGAAGAAGCGCGTCGCGCCGCGCTGGCGACGCGCATCAGCGAGGCTGGCGAGCGTCAAGTTCGCCTCAAAGATCGCGCCGACGAGATCGCGCGCCAACGCGCCGCGCTCGAGGCCGAAGCGGGCGCCAGCGGCGTCGGCGCCGAAACCTTGGCGGCGCTCAAAGCGGCGGAGAACGCCGCCGAGGAAAGCCGCGCAGCGCTGGCGGCCACCGAAAAGGCGCTAGCTGAAGCGCAAGCCGCCGAGACCGAAGCGCGCGGTCCGATGGCAGCTGCCGAGATGAGCCGCGCCAAGCTAAAAGCCGAGAGCGAGGCGCTGCAACGGCTGCTGGCCAAACCCGATCGGGACAAATGGCCGCCGGTGCTCGACGCGATCCACGTGGCGCATGGCTTCGAGGCGGCGCTTGGCGCCGCGATCGGCGACGAGCTGACGGCGCCGACCGACGTCGCCGCGCCGGCGCATTGGTTCGGCCTGCCCGACTATGCCGATGCGCCGTCGCTGCCGGCCGGCGTGACGCGCTTGTCGGACCACGTCACCGCGCCGGCGCCGTTGTCGCGCCGCCTTACCCGGATCGGGATTGTCGACACCGTCGCGGATGGCGAGCGGCTGCAAACGGAATTGCGTCCCGGCCAGCGGCTGGTTAGCCGCGGCGGCGGCCTGTGGCGCTGGGACGGATTCCGCCGGCTTCCCGGTGCGCCAGCGGCCGCGACGCAACGGCTCGAGCAGCGCCATCGCCTGACGGAGATCGCACACGAGCTGCAGACGGCCGAGACCGAGGTGACACGGCGACGCGACGCGCTCGAGACGGCGCAGCGCCACAATCGCGAACGCGCCGAAGCGGACCGCCAAGCGCGGCAACGTGCGCGCGAGACGCTCGATGCCCTTGCCGATATTCGCAGTCACGAGGCCGAATTGGCGCGCGCCGCTGCCGCGATCGTTTCGCGCCGCGCCGCGCTGGAGGAAGCCGCGCAGCGCTTGACGCTCGATCGCGGCGAAGCCGAAGCGGAGACCGAAGCGGCACGCAGTGCGCTCGCCGCCCTGCCCGATCCGGCGATCGGCCGCGATGATATTCAGGCGGCGCGATCCACGCTTGCCGAACGCCGCGCTTTGCAGCAGGCGCATCAGGGCGAGCACGACCGGCTGGTGCGCGAAGCGGCGACGCGTAGCGAACGGCTGGCGGCGGTCGGCGTCGAGCTGAATTCGTGGGAGCAACGCGCAGACGCCGCTGCCCGCCAGCGGCAGACGCTCGAGAATCGGCGCGGTGAGCTCCATGCCGAGATCGAATCGCTGACACAACGGCCGCAGGAAATCGCGGCCGAGCGCGACAAGCTGGCCGAGACCATCGCCGCGTCGACCGCGCGCCGCAACCAGGCTGCCGATGCGCTGGCGGCAGGCGAAGGCAAGCTGGCCGAAGCGGATAAGGCGGCGCGCGCGGCCGAGGCGTCCGCCGGCGAAGCGCGCGAAGAGCGCGTACGCGCGGAAGGCGTGCGCGATCAGGCGGTGCTGGCGCGCACGACCATCGCCGACGCCATCGCCGAAAAGCTGCAAGCGAAACCCGAAGGTGTCTTGGCGGCCGCCGGCATCGAACCCGACGAGGAATTGCCCGAGATCGGCGCCGCCACCACCCGCCTCGACCGCCTGCTGCGCGAGCGCGAGAACATGGGGCCGGTGAATCTGGTCGCCGAAGCAGAATCGCGCGAGATCGAGGAACGTCTGAACGGCCTCAACCGCGAGCGCGAGGATCTGGTCGGCGCCATCGCCAAGCTGCGCCAGGGCATCACGGCACTCAATCGCGAAGGCCGCGAGCGGCTGCTCGCCGCCTTTACGCAGGTGAACGACCATTTCGGCAAGCTGTTCGCGCGGCTCTTCGGCGGCGGCAATGCGCATCTGCGGCTCGACCCCGGCGAGGACGACGATCCGCTTCAGGCTGGCCTCGAGATCATGGCGAGCCCGCCGGGCAAGAAATTGCAGAACCTGACTCTGCTGTCGGGCGGCGAGCAGGCGCTCACGGCGCTGGCGCTGCTCTTCGCCGTCTTCCTAACCAACCCGGCGCCGATCTGCGTGCTGGACGAGGTGGACGCGCCGCTTGATGACGCGAACGTGGACCGGTTCTGCCGCCTCGTCGCCGAAATCGCGGAAAACGCCGAGACGCGATTCCTGATCATCACCCACCATCGCCTGACCATGGCGCGCGTCGATCGGCTTTACGGCGTGACCATGGGCGAAAAGGGCGTTTCGCAGCTGGTTTCGGTCGATCTCCAGGGCGTCGAGCAGCTTCGTCGCACCGCCTGATTCGGCGCCTTCCCGCG
This sequence comes from Allostellaceae bacterium, assembly GCA_050729555.1. Classification (GTDB taxonomy): domain Bacteria; phylum Pseudomonadota; class Alphaproteobacteria; order ATCC43930; family CGMCC-115725; genus REEB95. The sequence continues at coordinate 10,068 of JBOHLR010000025.1, read as the reverse complement.
CTTGACTCGCCCGGTGACGCCTTTTAGAAGTTGCGCGCCTTTCGGGCGCGGGGGATGTGTCGCGCGCCCGTCCCGCAGGGAAATTCCTCAAACATTCCCAGTGGTTAGGTCAATCATGGGTCAGGATCCAGGCAAAGAGCATGGCGATCGCGGGTCGTTCGATCAACGCCTCGAAGCCGCCCGGCGTGATGCCGGATTGGACGATGACGAGGCCGCTTCGCGCGCGACGGAGGGCAACGCATTCAGCCTCGCGATGCAGCTGGGCGCCGAAATGGTTGCGGCGCTCGCCGTCGCCGTTGCGATCGGCTACGGGTTGGACAAGCTGTTCCACACTTCGCCGTGGTTCATGGTCGGCTTCGTCCCGATCGGCGCGACGGCCGGTGTCCTCAACCTGATCCGGGCGACGGGAAAGACAAAGGACTGAAGCGGGATACGTTATGGCGCAGGAACAAGCGATCGACGCGCTCGGCCAATTCAAGCTGACTACCGGACTCGGCGGACTGGGTCGCGTGTCCGATTTCACCAATTCGAACGAAATGATGCTGCTCGCCGCGATCATCGTGGTGGCGCTTTTCGTCGTCGCGCTCCGGCATCGCGCGCTCGTGCCCGGCCGATTACAGGGCCTTGCCGAGTTGACCTATGAGTTCGTCCACCAGATGGTGCTCGACACGATTGGGCCGGAAGGCGTGCGCTTCTTTCCCTTCGTGTTCACGCTCTTCGTCTTCATCCTGCTCGGCAACGTGCTCGGCCTGTTTCCGTATTTCTTCGCCTTCACGAGCCACATCGCGATCACCGGCGCGCTCGCCGTTTTCGTCTTCCTGCTCTCGACCGCCGTCGGCTTCTGGTATCACGGCATCGGCTTCCTGAAATTCTTCTCGCCGCCCGGCGTTCCCGTTTGGCTTTTGCCGCTGCTGATCCCGATCGAGATCGTGTCGTACGCCTCCCGGCCGATCTCCCTTTCGGTCCGACTTTTCGCCAACATGACCGCCGGCCACGTGATGTGGGAGGTGTTCGCCGGCTTCATGCTGCTTTTGGTCGCGAGCATGGGCGCGGTCGGCGCCGTGGCTTCGATCATCCCGCTCGGCCTGAACGTCGCACTGGCGGCCCTCGAATTCCTGGTCGCCGTGCTGCAGGCCTATGTCTTCGCCGTGCTCACCTGTCTTTATCTGCACGACGCAATCCACATGCACTGACCATCAGTCGAGCGTTGCGCCGCCAAACCACTTCGTCCATAAGTTCGCCAGATTGGAAAGGATCTCTGACATGGATATCGACTCTGCCCTCCTTGCCCGCGACCTCGGTGCCGGCCTTGCCACGATCGGCGTCGCCGGCGCCGGCGTCGGAATCGGCAATCTCTTCGGCTCCTTCGTGAGCGCCGTCGGCCGCAATCCTGCGGTCCGCGATCGCGTGTTCCGCGACGTGTTGCTGGGGTTCGCGCTGACCGAAGCTGTCGCGCTGTACGCCCTGGTGATCGCGCTGATTATCCTGTTCGCCTGATTGCCGTCGCTGCCGATCATCTGGCGCACGACCATGCGCTTCGCGCGAACAGCCACGGTAACCGGACTCGCGGTCGCGTTGTCGGTCGCGTTTTCGAGCGTTGCCATGGCCGAAAGCGCGATGCCGCAGATGGATTTCGCCAATCCGCTCACCTTCGCGCAGGTGATCTGGATGGCGGTGATCATGCTCGTGCTGTACGTCTTGATGGCGCGATGGGCGCTGCCGCAGCTCGGCGGCGTGATCGAGAACCGCAAACGGCGCATTGACGACGACCTCAAGGCTGCGACCCAGGCCCGGACCGAAGCGACCCGGATCGTCGCGGAGGTGGAACAGGCCATCCGCTACGCCCACAGCGAGGGCCAGGCCGCTATCGCCAACGCGATGGCCGGAGCCAAGGATAAGGTGCGGATCGAGGAGGAAGCGCTGAAAGCCCGCCTTGATGCCGAGTTGAATCGTGCCAAGGGGGAGATCGAGCAAACGCGCCGCGCAGCCCTGGCCGTCCTTCGCCCGGTGGCGGAGGACGTGACGCGCGCGTTGGTCGAGCGGCTGACCGGCCGTCCCGCGGAGCGGGCGATCATCGGCCACGCCCTGGACGCGGCTCAGCGGTAAGGCGCCGACCATGGAATACGCGGCACTGCACGGAATCATCTGGGCCAAAGGGACCTTCTGGGTCGCCGTCGCCGTCCTCATCTTCCTGGCGCTCGCGGCACGGAAGATCGTCGCAGCCATCGTCACGGCCCTCGACGACCGCAGCACCGACATTCGTCGCCAGCTCGATGAAGCCGCCCGCCTGCGCACCGAGGCGGAAGGCATGCTGAAAGACGCCGAGGCGCGCAAGAACCAGGCTCTGGCTCAAGCGCGCGACATGCTCGCCGCCGCGTCGCGCGATGCCGAACGGCTCGCCACAAAAATGATCGCCGACGCGCATGCGGTCGCAAAGCGGCGCGAGCAGATGGTCGAGGAACAGATCGTTGCGGCGCGTCACGCCGCGGTCGAGGAGATTCAGCAGCAAGCCGCCGCGCTGGCGTGTCGGGCGACCGAAATCGTCCTGCGTCAGACGATCAACACGGAGCAGGGCAACCAGCTCATCGATTCTTCGATTGCCGGCATCGCCGAAGCGTTCCAACGCCGCGCCGAATATTGAACTACGCGCCGCCGGTCGGCCCGGCGGCCTGCTCGGGCGCGAGATAGGCGGCGCCGAGCGATTGCGCCACCGCCGGGTGAGTTATGCGGCCGGCCTGGATGTTGAGGCCAGCCATTAGATTACGATCGTCGGCGAGCGCGCGCTGCCAGCCCTTCTGCGCCAACGCGAGTACGAACGGGAACGTCGCATTGTTGAGCGCAAAGGTCGATGTGCGCGCGACCGCGCCCGGCATGTTGGTGACGCAATAATGGATCACGCCGCCCTCGACATAGGTCGGATCGGCGTGCGTCGTCGGCCGGCTGGTTTCGCAGCAGCCGCCCTGATCGATCGAGATGTCGACGATCACCGAACCCACGCGCATGCGCTTCACCATGTCGCGCGTCACCAACTTCGGCGTCGCCGCACCGGCGATCAGCGCTGCGGCGATGACCAGATCGGCGCCAATGACCTCGCGCTCGATATTTTCGACCGTCGAGAACAACGTGTGGAGCTGCGAGCCAAATTGCAGGTCGAGCGCGTAGAGGCGTGCCAGTTGCTTGTCAATGACGGTGACGTGCGCCTCCATGCCCATGGCGACGCGCGCGGCGTTGGTACCGGCGACGCCGCCGCCCAAGACGACAACCCGCGCGGCCGACACACCCGGCACGCCGCCTAGCAACACACCCGCGCCGCCCTGTTCCTTCTCGAGGTAATGCGCGCCGACCTGAACCGCCATGCGGCCGGCGACCTCGCTCATTGGCGCCAGCAGCGGCAGTCCGCCGCGCTCGTCGGTGACTGTCTCATGGGCGATGCAGGTCGCGCCCGAACGCAACAAGCCGGCGGCCTGCTCGCAATCGGCGGCGAGATGGAGATAGGTAAATAGCACCTGGCCGCGACGCAGCAACGCGATTTCCGCCGCTTGCGGCTCCTTGACCTTGACGATCAACTCGGCCTTGGCAAGACCTCGGCGGCGTTGGCGGCAATGCTCGCGCCGGCGCGGCGATAGGCCTCGTCGTCGAAACCGGCGCCGCCACCCGCGCCGCTTTCGATCACCACCGCCTGCCCGTGATGAACCAGCTCGCGGACGCTTCCCGGCACCAAGCCGACGCGATATTCATGGGTCTTGATCTCTTTCGGCACGCCGATAAGCATCGTCGTCTCCGGGTTCAATTTAATTCGCTAAAATGCGCATCAATCGCCGCAGCCTGCTCCTTGCGCCGCTGACCTTGCTGCTGGCGCCATTCGGCGCGTCACCGGTTCGCGCCCACTCCTACACGCTCGGCAAAATCGAGATCGGCCATCCCTGGGCTGAGCCGTCGACCGGCGACGTCGCCGCGGTCTTTATGGCGCTGGCGATTATGGGCGACAAGCCCGACCGGTTGACGGGCGCCGCGACACTGATCGCCAATGCAGTGTTGTTTCAAGATTATGGCAACCGCCCGGTCGACGCCTTCGATTTGCCCGTGAAGCAGCCGGTCGCGTTGCGGCCCAGCGGACGCCGCATCGTGCTGCAAAGCATCAAGCGCAAGCTCGCCGTCGGCGACGATTTTCCGCTGACGCTGCGTTTCGCAAACGCCGGCGAGACGACGGTCATGGTTCTGGTCGAGCGCGGACCGGCGAAGCCGACGACGACGCCGGCGCATTGACCAGCGCGGCGACATAATCGGCGATGGCGAGCGAACTCGTCAGGCCCGGCGATTCGATGCCAAAGAGATTGACCAGACCGGCGATGCCGTGGCGTTCGCGGCCGTCGATGCGGAAGTCGGCGGCCGGCTCGTCGCGGCTGCTGATTTTCGGTCGAATGCCAGCATAACCCGGCTGCAACGCACCGTCGGGAAGTCCCGGCCAATACTTGCGGATCGCGGCATAGAAACGCGCGCCGCGCTTTGGATCGACCGTGTAGTCGATGCCGTCGATCCACTCGGTGTCCGGACCGAAGCGGCCTTGGCCGGCGAGATCGGGCGTGTAATGGACGCCGAGACCCGCATGTTCGGGCACCGGATAGACCGGACGCCGGAACGGCGCCTTGCCCGGCAACGTGAAGTACACGCCGCGGCAATAATAATCCCGCGGAATGCTGTCTGGCGGCAGGCCGCCGAGCCGACGCGCGACGGCTGGCGCGTAAAGGCCGGCGGCGTTGATCAGAATCTCGCAAGCGAGCGTCATCGACTCGTCGCCAGCGATTTCGAGCGTGAAGCCGCCGGTATCGTGGACCCGACCGGAGGCAACTTCGGAACGCAACGCCACCGTCGCGCGATGCACCTCGGCCTCACCTTGCAGGCTCAGCATCAGCGCGTGGCTGTCGATCAAACCGGTGGACGGCGAATGGAAGGCGGCGACGCAGGCAACCGCGGGCTCCATCGCGCGCGCGGTCTTGGCATCGAGCAGTTCCAGATCGTCGACGCCGTTGGCCTTGGCGTGCGCCATGACGTTCGTCAGCAGCGGGATTTCGGTCTCGTCAGTCGCGACGACGAGCTTGCCGATGCGCTTCGTCGCGACGCCGCGCGCGGCGCAATATTCATAGAGGCGCTTGCGTCCGGCAACACAGAACCGCGCTTTGAGGTCGTCCGCCGGATAGTACAGCCCGGCATGGATGATCTCGCTGTTGCGCGATGAGGTATGCGCGCCGATATAGCGCTCTTTTTCGATGACCAGGACCGTCCGGCCGCTCAACGCCAGCGCCCGCGCTACCGCGAGTCCGATGACGCCGGCGCCGATGACCACGCATTCGACCGATTCGCGCATGTGCGTTCCCTGCAATCCGATCATGCCGAGATTGACGCAGGGACGCGAGACCGACAATCTCCGACGGCATCTTCGAGAGCGCCCATGCCCGCTGCGCCCGCGCATACTCGTCCCGTCAGCCGCATCGAGGCGCTTTATCCTTACCTGCTGTTGGCCTTGTGCAACCTGTTTTGGTCGGGGAACTGGGTGCTCGGCCGCGCCGCACATACCGTCATCCCGCCGGTTGCGTTGACCTTCGGGCGCTGGACGGTGTCGGCGATCTGTCTCGCGCCGCTGGCGATTCCGCGGCTCCGCGGCAAAGGCGCGATCATCCGACGCCACTGGCTGCTGATCGCGACGATGGGTTTCCTCGGCCTCGGGTTTTTCCAGATCGTGATCTATACCGGGCTCCGCTACACCACCGCGATCAACGCGGTGCTGATGAATTCGGCCGCACCGCTCTACATCATCGCGATTTCGTGGCTGCTCGACGGCGAAACCGTTACGCCGCGCCAGCTCATCGGCATGGTGCTGTCGTTCTGCGGCATCGTCGTCATCATCAGCCGCGGCACTCTCGCGCAGCTGCTGCATTTGCAGTTCAACATCGGCGATCTGGTGATTCTTCTCGCCATGCCGGCGTGGGGCTTCTACTGCGTGCTGTTGCGCCGCGCGCCCAAATCGCTCGATACGCTGGGGCTGCTCTTCGCCGTCAACATTGCCGGCCTGATTCTGGTCGCGCCCGCTTTGGTATTTGAGGCGGTGTTTTTCGGCCTGCCGGAGCCGACGCCGCTCGCCGGCTTTGCCGTGCTCTACACCGGAATTTTCGCCTCGTTCCTCGCGTATATCTGCTGGAACAAGGGCGTCGAGATGGTCGGCCCGAATCGCGCCGGATTTACGTCGCACCTGCTGCCCACCTTCGCCACCGTGCTGGCAGTGTTCACTCTCGGCGAAGCGTTGCACCCGTATCACGTCGTCGGCATCGCCGTCGTGCTGTTCGGCGTTTGGCTCGCCACCAGCGCGCGGCGCAAGCCGCTCGTCGCGCCGATGGATTAGGCCTTGCCGTAACCGCCGCCGCCCGGCGTTTCGAGCACGAAAACGTCGTCCGGCTCGACTGCGATCACCTGCGTGCCGCTGAAATCTTCGCGTGTGCCGTCGGCGCGCTCGACCCAATTGCGTGCCGGCGCCGCGCTTGCGCCGCCGGCCAATCCGAAGGGCGCGATCCGCCGCCGGTCGCCGAGGATCGCCGCCGTCATCGCTTCACGGAAGCGGATGTGCCGCACGACGCCATCGCCGCCGTGCCAGCGGCCGGCACCGCCCGAACCGCGGCGGATCGAAAAACTTTCGAGCAACACCGGAAAGCGCCACTCGAGCACTTCCGGATCGGTCAGGCGTGAATTGGTCATATGCGTGTGAACCGCCGACGCGCCGTCGAATCCGGGTCCGGCGCCGGCGCCGCCGCAGACCGTTTCGTAATATTGATAGCGCGTCGTGCCGAAGGTGAAGTTGTTCATCGTGCCTTGCGCCGCCGCCATGGCATCGAGCGCCGCGTAGAGCGCGTCGGTGATGCATTGCGAGGTCTCGACGTTGCCCGCCACCACGGCGGCCGGATAACGCGGACTCAACAGCGAATCCGGCGGAATGCGGATGTCGATCGGCACCAAGCAGCCGGCGTTCATCGGGATTTCGGCGTCGACCAGCGTGCGGAAGACGTAAAGCACCGCCGCTTTGCACACCGCTTCGGGCGCGTTGAAATTGGTCGCGAGCTGCGCGCTAGTGCCGGCAAAATCGACGGTCGCGCGCCGCGCATCGCGGTCGATCGTCACTTTGACGCGGATCATCGCGCCCGAATCCATCTCGATGGCGTATTCGCCGTCGCTGAGACGGCCGAGCACGCGCCGGACCGCCTCGGCGGCATTGTCCTGCACGTGACGCATGTAGGCTTCGACCACGTCGCGACCGAAATGGCGCACCATCCGGTGCAGCTCCTGCATGCCCTTCGCGCAGGCGGCGATCTGCGCCTTGAAGTCGCCGAGATTTTGCTCGGGATTTCGCGCGGGAAATTTGCCGCTGGCGAGCAACGCGCGCGTTTCGGCTTCGCGGAAGCGGCCGGCGTCGACGAGCAGGAAATTGTCGATCAGCACGCCCTCTTCTTCGATGCTGCGGCTTAGCGGCGGCATCGAGCCGGGCGTGATGCCGCCGATATCCGCCTGGTGGCCGCGCGACGCGACATAGAATTGGACCGCGTCGCCTTCCGTTTCATCCTCGGTGAATACCGGCGTGATGACCGTGACGTCGGGCAGATGCGTGCCGCCGTTATAAGGCGCGTTCAGCACATAGACGTCGCCGCGCTTCATGCCGCGACCGTCGGCGTTGTTCGCGCGGGCGCGGATGATGCTGGCGACGCTCTCGCCCATCGAACCCAGATGCACCGGCATGTGCGGAGCGTTCGCGATCAGCGCACCGGTTCGATCGAACAGCGCGCATGAAAAGTCGAGCCGCTCCTTGATGTTGACCGAGTAGGCCGTGTTCTGCAGCGCGACACCCATCTGCTCGGCGATCGACATGAACAGATTGTTGAAGACCTCGAGCATCACCGGATCGACCTGGGTGCCGATGGCGACGGCGCGCGGCCGTGGAACGACGCGTTCGAGCACCAGATTGCGGCGCGCATCGACGCGCGCGCGCCAGCCTGGCTCAACCATGGTCGTTGCCGTGTCCTCGACGACCACGGCGGGACCGTCGATGGCGTCGCCCGGCGCCAACGTCGCGCGGGCGTAAACCGGCGCCGCCCAGGTTTTGCCGACGGTGAAGACGCCGACGTGATCGAGCGGCTGCGGTGCCGCGCCGTTTTTTGCGCTCTCGACTGTACCGTCATCCACGCCGCCAATGGCGCCAATCGCCTCGACACCGAGCGATTCGACGATAAGCGACTTGTCGTCGACGACGAAGCCGTAACGCTGCTTGTGCGCGTCGGCAAAATTCGCACGTAGCTTATCGGCATCGCCGTAATCGACGACCAACGGCACGTCGGTGCCTTCGTATTTGACGTGCGCCTTGCGCAGCACTGTGATGTCCGCTTCGGCGATGCCCTGCGCCGCGAGCTCGGCCTTGGCGGCATCGGCCAGCGTGCCGAGAATAGCTTCGAATTCGGCCGTCGCCGCTTGCGTCAGCGTCGCTTCGACCGCCTGCTCCTTCAGGCTGCGCAGATCGGCAAGTCCCATGCCATAAGCCGAGAGCACGCCGGCAAAGGGATGAACGGTGATCCGCGTCATGCCGAGCGCGTCGGCGACCTGGCAGGCATGTTGGCCGCCGGCGCCGCCGAAGCAGCAGAGCGTGTATTCGGTAACGTCGTAGCCGCGTTCGATCGAGATCTGCTTGATCGCATTGGCCATATTCTCGACCGCGATCTGGACGAAGCCGTTCGCGACCTCGGTCGGCGAGCGGCGATTGCCGGTTGCGCGCTCGATGGTTTCGGCCAGCGCGGCGAATCCACGTTCGACGACGGCGCGATCGAGCGGCTGGTCGCCGTTCGGGCCAAAAACGCGCGGGAAAAACTGCGGCTGGATTTTGCCGAGCATGACGTTGCAATCGGTCACGGTGAGCGGCCCGTCGCCGCGGTAACACGCCGGTCCGGGAACGGCGCCGGCGGAATCCGGTCCGACGCGATAGCGCGCGCCGTCGAACGAACACACCGAACCGCCGCCCGCCGCGACGGTGTTGATCTGCATCATCGGCGCGCGCAACCGGACGCCCGCGACCTGCGTCTCGAAGCTGCGCTCGTATTCGCCGGCGTAATGCGAAACGTCGGTCGAAGTGCCGCCCATGTCGAAGGCGATGATCTTATCGAAGCCAGCGGCCGCAGCGATGCGCGCGGCGCCGACGATGCCGCCCGCCGGTCCGGACAGGATCGCGTCCTTGCCCTGGAAGCGGTGGGCGTCGACTAGGCCGCCGTTCGATTGCATGAAGAACAGCCGCACGCCGCCGAGTTCGGTGGCCACGCGGTCGACGTAACGCCGCAGGATCGGCGACAGATAGGCGTCAACCACGGTCGTATCGCCGCGGCTCACCAACTTCATCAGCGGGCTGACCGCGTGACTGGCCGAGACCTGCGCGAAGCCCGCGCGGCGCGCCGCATCGGCGACGGCGCGCTCGTGTGCCGGATAACGATAGCCGTGCATGAACACGATCGCGACGCTGTTGCAGCCGGCGGCGCGTGCGGCACGCAGATCGGACGCGACTTCGTTGAGATCCGGCGCGCGTAGCACGGCGCCTTCGGCCGTCACGCGCTCGTCGACTTCGACCACCCGCTCGTAGACCAGATCGGGCAAGACGATGCGGCGCTCGAACAGCTTGGGCCGGTTCTGGTAGCCGATACGTAGCGCGTCGCCGAAGCCTTTGGTGATGACCAACACGGTGCGCTCGCCTTTGCGCTCGAGCAGCGCGTTGGTCGCGACCGTGGTGCCCATCTTGACCGCGTCGATGGCGCCGTCCGGCAGCTTCGCGTCCGGTGCAATGCTGAGAATCGCACGGATGCCCGCCACCGCGGCGTCGCGATAGCGGCCGGGATTTTCGGACAGCAACTTGCGGGTGACGAGCGTACCGTCCGGCCGCCGCGCCACGATGTCGGTGAACGTGCCGCCGCGGTCGATCCAGAATTGCCAGCCCGCCATCGGCGCGCGGCGGATGTCAGTGGTGGCTGGAGCCGTGCCCGTGCGGTGCGGCGG
>JBOHLR010000024.1:0-21590 GCA_050729555.1 Allostellaceae bacterium | reverse complement strand
GGATAGCGATGAACGAACCGGTCGCGGTCCCAGACCTCGAACCCCGAGAAGGTGTCTTTGTCTTTGTGCTGATCGAACTGGGCCTGGGCTTCTTTGATCGCGTCGTCGTCCGATGCATCCGTCAGGATTGCAATGGCAGCGAAATGCCCGCCCCGTATGAAGTAACACCGCATCATCGCCCCCCGTAGGGCCTCGACGGGTGTGCAAGTTGCCCTTGCTGCCGTGGTTCTACGCGCCCGTCCGGGGCCGCAGGAAATTAGGTTCACCCCCCCCATTCAGAGTCAATCGAAATACCGCCAGTGCGTGCGGTACCATACCAACCGAAGAGCGGTAGCCGCGCACGCCGATGGCGCGTCGGTCGACGACCCGTTCAGGCGGGCACTGTCTCAGTTTGAAATTCGCCAGACCGTAGCCGTTCACACTAAAGATCCAGGTCAGCCGCCTTAAGGGGGACCGTGGCCTGATAAGCTTGTTCGACCAGACAGCGTGCCGCCGCATCAAGCTAACTTTCGGATTCGATCATAAAATGTCCCGGGAAATTCTTTGGCCATCCCGGGCCTTTCGTGCGGCGTGGAAGGAACCTAATTCCCACATAACTGCTCATCTTACGAACGTCGCCCCGGCACCACACGTCGATTACATCGGCGTTTTTGCGGTAATATACATAGGCAAATGGCTTTTTCCCTTCTTGAAAGATTGAGCATTGCTTCGTTAGTTCTTTGCGTTTGAGCCTAGAAATTTTCTTCCCCAGTCTTTCAAAAAGGCGGTCGGCGAGAGCCGCCGAACCATTGGACGCATCATCGTAACTTGCCATGTCATTTCTCCTTGTATCGCAATAGCGCGCCGTTTTGCTTACCGGTAAGCAATGCCGGAGTCGAGATGCCCAAAGGACCCCAAGGCCAGAAGCGTCCCGCTGACGTGGTAGGCGCTGCCGTCATGGCGGAGAAGATCGCTACGGGCGAGATTTCCGAGCAGACTTGACCTGCTCCCCGGAAATGCCCTCGGTTTGAGGTAGGGTCTGTTCTCCGAAAGGAGACGGACACTCGATTGAAGCGGCTGGCGCGCCGACACAGTCCGCATCGGGCGGATCGCTGCCAAACGGCGATAGCGGCTTCAGTGTCCATGGATCCCGGGTGGACAAAGACCTCGATGAGCCGCAAGGGTCTTTCATCCTCCTCACTCGGTTCGTTCATCCGGTCCAAGAGGCCGATCTTATCGAGGAAATCCGTCTTCGCCATCATCCGATCGAAACGCTTCAACGCGGCGGATGATCGAGTCGATGATCCACCCGTGCCGCCAGTGCTCTGCGACAGATCACGAAGCTCTCAGAGAGCGTTTACGGTCCTCACCCTGTCTCGCCAATTCGACCATTTCACATCACCGAGCTAACGCCATCGACGACACTCTTGGCGACATCGAGAGTGTCGGAAGAACCGATCTCACAACGCGGCGATGGTCTCTCGTAGCCCGTCCGCAAGCGTGCGTTCGGCGCGCCACCCCAGCAGTCGCCGAATGGCCTCTGGATTCCCGAGAGAGTGGCGGATGTCGCCGGGCCGCGCCGGTCCGAAATCAAGGACGAGGCGCGCGCCGCACGCCCGCGCCATGGTCTCGGCAAGGTCGCGGATGGTAATCGCCTTTCCGCTGCAAACGTTCAAGACGCAGGCTTCTGTCGACGCTCTGTCCATGGCCAGGGTCAGAGCACGGACAACGTCGTCGACATAAATAAAATCGCGCTCCTGGCCGCCGTCGCCGAAGATGGTCACCGGCTTTTTTTCGCGCAGTCGCGCGCTGAAGATCGAAATCACGCCAGAATAGGGCGAGCTCGGGTCCTGGCGCGGGCCATAGACGTTGAAGAAGCGCAAGCCCAGCGTGGGAACGCCATGGACGTTTCCGGCGACCCGGGCGTGCAGCTCGCATCCGAACTTGTCGGCGCCGTAAGCCGACAGCGGCCGGGGCGCTGCCGTCTCGGCGAGCGGTAAATCCAGATTGTCGCCATAGACCGCCGCGGACGAGGCATAGACCACGGCAATGGAACTTCCCGGCTTCGCCGTGCGCGCGGCATTGAGCACGGTGATGGTTCCGGTTAGGTTAGTGCGATGGGTCGCGATCCACTCCGTGTTGCAGCGAGCCACGGAAGCCACCGCCGCCAGGTGGAAGCAGCCATCCACGCCCGTCACCGCGTGCATCACGGTAGCTTCATCGGCGACATCGCCGACGATCAGCTCCGCCCGTGGATTTTTGTTGGACTTCTTTCCGGTCGACAGGTCGTCGAGAATCCGGACGCGGTCACCGCGCGCGACCAGTGCGTCGCAAAGATGCGACCCGATGAAGCCGCATCCGCCGGTGACCAGATAGCTCGGCACGGCTTCCCTTCAGGCTTTATCCTGGCCGAGAACCGACTGTACCATGGCGATGAACTTGGCGACGTCGATGGGTTTGGCAACGAATCCCGCGCATCCGAGCTGCGCCAGACGCGATTCGTCTCCCATGGCAACGCGGGTCGACACCACGATGATCGGGATCGATGCGAGATCCGGCTCGGCCTTAAGGCCGCGGATGACGTCGAGCCCCGAACCGTCGGGAAGGCGAATGTCCATGATCACAAGGTCCGGGTGATTTTCGCGGGCGGCGCTGCTCGCTTCGGCGCCCGTCCGTACATGAACCGGCCGATGACCCAGGCTGGAAAGCACAGTCTCGTAGACCCGGACAACAAGATCGTTGTCCTCCACCATCAACACCGTTTTTGCCATCGCTCCGTCGATTTCTCTTTGCCCACCACGACATGGCAGACCGCCTCGGATCCGCCTCCATCAGCGTTGTCGAACAGACAGATTATGCGTTACGAACGTGAGGTACGGAAGCTCCTTCACGCGACCCATGACAAGAATGTAGGCGGTCGCGAAACATAAAAGCGACGACAGAAAATATCCGTAGCCGTAATACGCGAAGCCGAAGTGTAGGCTCGCGACGGAAAAGATTCCGTTGGTCAGCAGAAATAGCAGACTGATGCCTAAAATCAGGTTACGCAGGTCGAAATACGCCATCACGATCAAAATGAAAAGCAGGAGGGCGTGGAAAAACGCGCCCAGCACGGCGAACCGGAAGATGACCAGCTGGCTGAAATCGATTCCTATGTGCTCGAACAGCGCCGGCGCAAGCAGTATGGTGACGTAGCTGATCGAGCCCTGGAGAACGATGGAGTTGCGAAGCCCGCGCCGGAGGCTGACGAGCAGGTCATTATGCCTCATCTTGACGTGGGCCAGTGTCGCTTGATGCTCGATGTCGTGATAATACGCGACGTAGCGCTCGAAGAAGTCGGTCTCGATATTGACGACAAAGATCGCCATCGCCGGAATGATCGTGAGATAGGCGAGGAACACGGCGCCGTCGTAAGTCGGATAAACCGGCATGCCGTCGATGACGCGGCGCTGCGGCGCGAACCACATGATCCACTTGTCGATCCAGATCGCGGCATTGTAGACGAAGCCATAGACCGTAAGCTGCCAGTACCGCCGGAAATAACTAATAAAGGCCAAAGGCCTCACGAGCGGGTAGGGATACTCCGCTAGAATCCGCGCTATCAGCACGAACACGATGAAGACGAGGCCGAGGTCTAAACCGAGAAGGAGGCCATTGGCGCCGGAGCGGAACAACGCAATTCCGGATACGCTGCCGAGCGCCATACCGACGACGAAGGTCACTGTCACCGATCTGAAATCCTTGATGGCGCTGAGAAAGACGGTCACGAGCCAAAGCGCCGCCGTGAGGAGGTAGCTGACGACCGCAACGACCCGCGTGGTCAGCGGAAGAGTGGCTGTGAAGCCGTAGAAGGCGATCGCGATCGGCCCCTGGGTGAGAAAGATAAGCCCCAGCGCGCCCAGCAGCATGCCGGGCGCTTCTTCGACGTTCTTGGCGTAGATGCGATCGGCAAGATAGCGGGTGACGATCAGCACGACCGGGCCGGAAAACACGAGAGAGAAGGCGAAATTGTAGATGACAACCACGCGAAAGGTGGCGATTTCGGCGGTGGCGAGCTGGTCGATGGTGAAGAAGTTGATGCCAGCGACCGCCAGGATCGTGAGCAGCCAGGGACCGGCGGACACCAGGGTGGCGTGGGCATAGGCCGTGGCCAGTCCGCCGAGGGTGCCCGAGCGCGCTAGGCGTCGGAGCGCGAAACCAATCCCGGCCATCAGGCGACCTCCAGCTGCGGCGCTTCGCGTGACGGCATCGCCCGATAGGTCTCGTAGAGGTTGCGATAGATCTGGTCGATTTCCTGCTTGTTGTAATAGCGGGCGACGCGTTGCCGGATGGCCTCGCTGCACTGCTTGCGCCACTCCGGTCGCAGCAGAAACTCGGCAAGCGCCTGGGCAGTCGCCGCGGGATTGGAAAGCGGCGTGATGGTTCCACCCGCGCCGAGCGGCGGCGCCTCGTCAGGCCCGCCGAGCACCATCTCCCGACAGGCGCCCACGTCCGTCGCCACGGTGGGTACGCCGACGGAACCCGCTTCGAGAATGACCAGCGGCTGCGCCTCGCTTACGCTGGTCAACGCTATGGCATCGAGACTGCCTAGATGATCGCGTAAGTTCACCCTGCCGGTGAATTTGAGCGTCTCGCCGAGCGACATCTGGGCGACCATGTCCCGGCACTCCGCGAAATAGTCGGGATCCTCCTCGGTAGGGCCCATGACTAGCGCGACCACATCGGGCACGAGCGTCTTCAGAATGGCGACCGTGCGGATGAAGGTCTTGACGTCTTTGATCGGCACGACCCTGCCGATGAGGGCGATGGTCGGCGGCCGCGGCGCCGGATCGCGCGCGATCCTCGAGAGACTGTCGTAGTCAACGCCGTTCGGAATGATCGCGAGGCGCTCGGGCGCCGCGCCATCGCGACGCTGCATCGCCTGGTTGCCGCTGTAGAGGGTGATGATCTTGTCGCAAGCAGCGTAACAGGCGCGGGAATAGGTGACAAAAGTGTCGATCCAAAGATCGCGCAGGTTACGTGTGGACTTGTCAATGCCGAGACCAGCGACCTCGTGATCCGACAACCAGTCCGCCATCGAAATCTCCACGCGCCGCTCATTGGTGTAGATGCCGTGCTCGGTAACGATGGCCGGCCGGCCGGTTTCGAGGCTTGCCCGCGCCGCCATGAGGCCCGCGTAACCGGTAGAGACGGTGTGATAGACCCTCGCGGGCGGCAACTCGCTCAGCAGCGTCGCAAACATGCCGCCGAGCTGAGAGCGCCACGTCCAGAAGTAATCGAGAAAGGAGCAATTAGGAACTGTCGCTTCGTACATCCGGCACAGCGTCCGCCAAGCGATCGGGGAGTCGAGGAGAACAGCCCGTCCCAACCGATCTCGGTAGGGACCGATCCGATTCAGCACCAACGAGACATCCGAAAGGGTGCCACCCTGCTGGATGCGGATGAGGGCGGGCTCGATCGTCTCGAACAGCTCGGCGATATCTAGAAAGCTTCTTTCGCCGAGCACGGGATTCTGAAGGAATACGGGCGTGAGGCCGACGACGTTCCGGGGAATCTCGTAGCACAGCGGCCGCTCGGTACGATCCGCCACCAGTGCAATGAGATGGAATGTGAGATCAGATTGCGCCCGCAGGAGGTCATGCACCCAGGTCGATACGCCGCCCGCGACATAGGGGTACGATCCTTCGAGGAGCAGGCACACGTCCGCGGTCGTCGATCGTTCGGTCATAGCTACGTCCCGCTCATGCCTGCGGACGATGGCGCCCACAACTCGACGACGTCGGCGAGCGCCGGATTGCGCCGGACGTGATCGAGCAAGGTCTCGCGCCTGAGGCGCATGAGGTCACGAAGCCGGTCAAGGCGGCGGAGCCGGAACAGCACCTCAAGATACCAGAAGAGATTCGCAGGCGACGCCGTTCCCTGGATTTTTTCCATCACGACGCGGGCGCTTTCGTCGTCGCCGAGGCGGACATAGAGCCGGCCGATGGCGCCGATGATTTCGGCGTTGGCCGGTGCCAACCGCGAGCATTCTTTGTAGAGCTCTAGCGTCTTGATGCGATTGTCGTGCTGGCGCACCGCGTCAAGAAGCCCGGAAAAAGCATAATCATCGTAAAAACGAGCGAGTTCCAACCTCGCGCCAAGATCCTGCGGACGCGCGTTGACGGCGGCGTTCAAGCGCTCGGCCTGGGCGGCGTAGCGGTTCTCGATGATGGTCGCCGCCGTCGCCGCCTGGACCCGGATGGACGGATCCTCGTGGGAGAGAGCCGCGTGAAGCGCGGGCGCGAAGGCCGGTCGGTAGTGATTGGCGAGCAGGCCGATCAGCGCCTGCTTCTGCGCGACCGAGCCATAGACCAGGATGTCGGTGAACGAGGCGATACTGCGCTCGCTCGCCCGGTCGTCTCGGCCGAGCACGATGTCGCGGTAGAGCTCGAGGGCGGGCGAGACTTCCGGCTCGGGGAACAGCGAGAAATACCATTCGTCGAAAGGCGTCGCGCCGCGGCGGAACCACAGGTAGAAGCCGAGGGTGAGCAACGTGCCGAGCGGACCGAGCGGCCCCAAAGCGGCCGTCGTGATCCCCAGCAGGCTGGCGATGCGCAACCCCGCGCCATGCCACCGCAGCGTATAGATCCAGGCGGCCAGAACAGCAACGACGGCACCATGGATCGCCAAGGCTGAGGGCAACGACAGGGTGCCACGCGCGAACGACCAGGTGAGCCATCCTTCGACGCCGCCGGAAAGGGCGGCGAAAAGCGCCTCGTTGAAAGGCACGATGCCACCAAGCCGGCCACCGATCGGAGCGACGGCCGTGGCGGCCGCGGGAGAATGAGATGCTGCCATCAGAACGCCCTCTTGTCAGCCTTGGTTGCGTCGAGCGACGCCCCGAGCGCGACCTCGAACCGACGAGCATTCGCGAAGGCAGTTCCGATCCATTCGCAGAGCAGGCGAAAGTTCTCGACGCTGCTCAGGTTGAAATCGGCGAAGTGGATCGCTTCGATCTTGAGCATGCCGACGACTTCGCCGGAATCGACGCTGATCAGCGGCCCCGCGATCAGCCCCTCCCCGGCGAGCAGCTTCTCCGCCTCCTCGTCGGTGGCGTTGAGGAAGCGGCGGGCGCCGACTGTAGCTTGGAACAGAGGCGTCGAATCCTCGAACTCGCGCGCGAAGGCGTCGGTGGGCTCCCATCCTTCGTTGGTCGCCGCCTCGAGGATGTTTCCGTTGAGAAGATAGAGGGAGAATTTTTGCGGCGCCAGGATCGTTCGGACGAGCTCGGCGACGCCGACGAGCACGTCGCCAATGCCTAGCCGTTCGATCGCCTTGGCGGCATTGTAGACGGTGAACACCGTGCGCAGCTGCCCAGCAACCCTCACCTCCAGATTCTCCTTGAGCTTTTCAAGGTTCCGGTAGGCGGCGGCGATGGCTTCCTCCCGCTGCCGGGCAGCGAACAGCTCGGTCCGTATCCGGTCGGCCTCTCGCCGCAATTGGTCCTGCAATTCGCCGAACACCACCGCGCTCACGAACCACAGCAGTGGCAACTTGCTAACATCGAGAACGTAACCGTAGAAATCGCGGCCAAAGCTGGCTTCGGGCAGGTTGCCGACGAGCAACGCCAGCGTGGAGAGCGCGGCGGCGAAAATCCCCTCCCCCGTGCCGTAGTAGACCGAGGAGACAAGGACGATCGCCCAGAAGGGGTGCGGATGGATGGCCTCATAGCGATGGCCACCAAAGAAGGCGAAGTCGAGCGCGAGCAAAGCGCCGAGCGCCAGTACGATCTCGAGCACGGCAAGACGGCGCAAGCCGAACAGCGTCGAATGGGGAGCAAGTGCTGTGCCCTTCTCCTCGGCCACGCCGTGGGCGCCCGGGCGACCTCCCTTCGACCATCCATTCAGAAGTGCCAATTCAGGTAACCTCCGATTGTCGTGCTGGTCTCACGGTCTCGACCGATGTTGCGAACATAATCGCCACGTATCTGGATGTCGACGGGGCCGCCATCGCGCAAGGTCGCGGTCGCTCCGACCAGCGGACCAGCCCTGCCATAGCGGTCAATTCCACCGCCAGCGTAGGCCTCGACAGCGAGCGTCCGTCCGCCCAGCGCGCTCATCGCCCAGGAATCGGAATAGTCGATCGTTAGCGCGTGCACTTCGCGGTTGGTGAGTTCGAGCGGTTGGAACGCGTTGTCACTCGGACCGGTGAGCGTCTTCTGATCCGTCACGTACTCGGCCTCGAGTGTGTAGACCAGCGACCAGGCGGCGAGGTTTGGCAGCTTCAAGTTCAGGTTACCGTCGACACTGACGGTAGTGGCTGCGTTGCTGATGCCCTCTTCGCCGTACCAGTTGCCGTTCGCCGCCAGCCGGCCGTCGAGCCACGAGAACAGGGCGCACTTGTGCTCGATGCGGACTCGACTGCGATAGCCGTCGTTGACGATCTCTTCGATGAAGTCCCAGATCGGCTGGCGATAGTATCCCGCCAGCGTCGTCGTCGAGCCATCGAGCCCGACAAAAGTGTAGCTGCCGCCCGCGCCGGCGAAGTGGCGGTTGCCAAAGACGAGACCTTCGGCGTGGTCGCCGTCTTCCCAATCATATTGTAGTCCGAGCTCGCTGCGCTGCCGATCGCCGACGAAGCCGGTTGTTTCGCCCGTCGGCAGCAGGACGGAGGGCGTATCGGTATGGACATCGTCGAGGTTGGCGATGAGGCTGACCGCCGGCGTGATCCTGATGACGCCGCCGCTGTTGAAGAAGTAGTCGTGATCCAAGCCCTTGACTAGGCGGATCTCGGGCTGTACGCCGAGAAACGAACCGTGCGTGCGCTCGAGCGCAACAAGGTCGGCCGCGACGTCCTCGTTGCGTGGATCGGCCGCGAGCGACTGGCCGTAATAAGCGAGCGCCCGGCGCCATTGGTCGGTCTGCTCCTCCAGCTGGCCGAGTTGCTCGAGCGTCCTGCTGTCCCCCGGGTTGCGGGCGTTGAGATCGAGCAGCAACCGGCGGGCTTCGCTATAACGGCCCTGGGCGATTAGCACCTGTGACTGCAGAAGGTCGAGCCGGTGCTGCGCCCGCGCCGCGGCTCCGGCGTTTTTGGCGGAGGCCGTAGCGGCGTTCGCCGCGGTCATGGTGATCTCGATGCCGCCGTTCCGGCTTGCGACGTGAAATTGGACATCGCGGCTGGCGACAAATAGCAGCGTATCGTAGCCGGCGCTTGCGGCGGCGAGCCAGTCGGATAGCTTCGCCGGCAGCGCGTCCAGCCTCGGCACCTGGATTTCGCCGGAAAACCGGAGAAGCAGCTCGCGCCTTTCGCTTTCCAACTTGTACGACAGCGGCGAGGCCGGCGTAAGGTCGAGCGTGGCGGAAGCATTTCCTGCTTGGCTGGTAATGGCGATGGCCACCGGCGGATCGCCGGCACCGGTGCCGCCTTGCGCAAAGGGTTGCCCACCGCCGGCCAACGCCAGCAGCAACGCCAACGGCGGCAGCCAGACCGGCGACGCGAGGCGCCGGCGGGGACGGTGGCTCATGGTCGGCCCGCCGTTTGCGACATCGCGATCAGCCGAGCGGCACGATCGATGTCGCCGAGCTGGATCAGCACACTAGCGAAATCTGCGCGCAGGTCTTTATTTCCGGGCTGCTCGCGCAGCAGCGTTTTGTAGAGATCAAGCGAAGCTTGCGTCTCACCCAGATGGTAAAGCAAGTACGCCTTGGTTTGCCGCATAGGTAAGGTGGGCTTGGCTTCGCGATCGATCTGCGACAGCGCAAGCTGAAATTGCTGGTGTGCCGCCTCAGCCCGTTTTTCCTGCAACAGGCTCTCGCCGTAATAATAGTGGACCTCCCAATCGCCTTGCCCCCCGGCAAGGTATCGCCCCAACAGCTCGATGCAGCGCCGGAAATCCTCATCGACGAAGGCGAAAAGGCCCGCCTCGCGCAGGGCGTGGCGATTGTTGGGCGCAATCGACAGCAGCTTCTGGAAGATACGTCGCGCCGTCGCCAAGCGGTCGGCGTCGATGGCGTCCTGGGCGTAGGCGGCAAGCCGATCGGGATCGGTCTCGCGGTCGAGCTGGGTGGCGATCGCGCTGTCGAGCGCGTCGGTGCGATGCAGGGTGGCCAACGCCTCGATATAGGCGGCGGCCACATCACCGTTCGCTGCGGCCGCGTTGTCGGCGACGACGACCTCCACCACTCGGTCGGCGGCGCCTGCCGCCAGGAGGCGCTGGAGCCAGCCGGCTCGCGCCGCATCCTGGCTGCCGTGTGCCCGAGCCTCCAGCCAATCAAGCTGCGGCGGCGTCGGCCGCGGCCCCCAGAGGAAAAGCAGCTGCTCGACATCGTCGCTTGACGGCGACTCCGCCGCGGCCAGCGATTGGTAGATCGCCGAGGCGCTGTTTTTGTCGCCGACCACCAACAGCTTGGCAGCGATATTGCGACGTTCGGCCGCCGGCAGGCCTTTCTCCCGGGCACGCGCGCGAAGGAAGGCGACGAACTCCGCCTGGCGGCCAAGCTTGCGCAGCGCATTGCCGTAGGCGTCGATCCAGTCACCGCCGAAATCCTCGGCGGCGCGGCGTAAAGGCGCGACCGCGGCGGCGGGACCGCCCTTGTCGAGGAGGAGATAAAGAGCGGTCTCGCGCTGCTTACGCCGCAGAGCAATGTCCTCCGAAATCTGACTCAAAGTCGCGAAGGCCTGGACCTGCCTGCCGATGGCGAAGGCCGCGGTCACGTAGGCGTCGAGCCATTGCGCCGGATCCTGCCGCGCGCGCTCGGCCAGCGTTGGCAGCACCTCCGCCCACGCCTTGAGGTCGATGAGGCCGTAGAGCGCTTCGTTGCGCTCCTTCTCCGGCAACGCCGGATTGTCGAGCGCGGCTGTCCAATAGGTCTCGAGCTCCTCGCGCGCTGCGTCGTTCTGCTTGGCCGCTTCGGTCAGCGCTTCGACGTAGAGCGGCTGCGCGTCCGGCAAGCCGCTACCGCGGAGCGCGCGCAGCATCGGCCAAGCCTCGTCCGCCCGTCCGCTCAGCAGCAGGGCGTGGGCCAGGCGCAGCCGGTCGTCCGACCGGTCGCGCCGGGCGACCAGGAGCCGGGCGGCCCGCAAGGCGAGGTCGGCGATCTTCAGGTCGACCGCCTGATAGTAGAGGTCGAGCAGGAACTGGTCGCCGAAGTCTTTGGTAGCGTCGGGCGTCAACGCCATGGCGACCGCCTTGCCGCGGCCGGCCGCGGCCGAAGTCAACGCCCAGCCTTCGAAGATGCCCGGTTGGTGCCGATCGGCGAGGAGGCGATCGAACAGTGCGGCGCCTTCAGCCGCTCGCTTGAGGGCGACGTAGATTTCCGCCATTTGCGGATAGTCGGCGTCCGGCAGTGCGTTGCCAGACGCAAGCTTCGCCATCAAAGCGCGCGCTTGCTCGCCGCGACCGAGCTTGGAATAGAGCATCGCCAGCTCAAGGCTGCGTTGAGGGGCGAGATCGCGACGGCGAAGCGCCAGATCGGCCCAGCGCTCCGCCTCTTGGCGCGAGCCGAGGGCGAGCGCCAACCGCCCCGCCAGCACCGGATGCGCCGCGAGAAAAGTCTCGCCGGCCTCGGCCTGAAGCTTGTGCAACAACGCGGGCTTCGCCTGCTCGATCGCGAAGTCGATCACGTTGGCAACGACCTCGGCCGACTGCGACGAGAGGTTGATCCGGTCAGCCAAGGCGAGCGCTAAGTCTGAATCGCCGACCGCGGTCGCGATCGGCACGTATTGGCCGTAGAACACCGGCGGAATTTCCTTCCGCGACCATAGCGCCGCCAGCTCGCCGGCAACCTTGCTGCCACGTCCGCTGTCGATGGCGAATTGAAACTTTTCGAGGGTCAGCGCGGGATCGCCGGCGACCCGTTCGGGGAATTTCTCCAGCAGAACCAGCCCCTGCGCTGGCAATTCGCGCGCCGCGAAAATTTCGGCGATGTGTCGTAGCGCCGCCGCCGCCGAATGGTCGGCGAGGTAGCCTTGCGCCACAGTCAGGGCCTGCTCCGGCTGCTTGGCTTCGATCAGCAGATTGATCCAAAGGTCGATGACGTAATCGGTGATCGCCTGGGGCGACCGCCGTTGCAACAGTGCGAGTTCGTCGGCGGCGTCCAGCAGCCGGCCGCGCGCCGACATCAGCTCGGCGACATCGAGGTAATCGTCGGGCATTCCCGAATACAAGCCGATGATCCGCTGCAAGGCGGCGATCTCGCCATCGATATCGCCGTCGAAGCTGTCGATCGCGGCCAGCTGCCTCAGGGTCTCTTCTGTGGGATCGAGCGCCGTCAGGACGACCAGGTTTTTCCGGTAATCCTCCGGCCGTTGCGCCCATTGATAATAGGTGCCGAGCAACCGCCGGGCGGTGACGTTCGAGGGGTTGCGTGCGACGAAGCGTTCGAGCAATGCGATTGCCGCATTGATCTTGCCCTCTTGCACGTAGAGGCGCGAGAGCGGCTCGATCGCCGTTGGCGAGAGATCGCCCTTTGCCACTTCGGCCTCATAGATCCGCTCTGCGCGGCCGTAATCCCCGGCCCGTAAATAGATCAGGCCGAGCTCCTGGCCCCGCGGGATGAGTAAGATACTGCCGACGAGGCTCACAGCGACGAGGAGCCCGATGAGGACATGGTGGCCCTCCATGGCGTTGGTCATCTCACTCAGCCTGCTCCAGCACGGCGTGCGCTTCGCTGTTGCTCGCTCCGAGCGGAATCGTCAGGACGCCGTCGGCGTCGGCCACCACGCCCTTGGCGCTTGCAGGCGCCGCACCCGCGCTCACACGAAGCTGGTACTTCGCGCCAGGCTGGACTTGCAGCTGAACGACGCCCGCGCCGAAGCCGGAGGCATCGAGGGTAATGCCGTTCTTATCGACCCGCATGCGATGAATCTGCCAGTTCGAGTCGATGAGGTAAGAGCGCCCATCGCCTGGCGCCACGGGTACGGCGTTGAGCGCCACGATCGGCGCCTTGTCGGTCGGATCGAGTGCCACGTAAAGACTGTCGCGATAGCGCCGCGCGCCGAGCACGCCGGAGGAACGGCTGAAATCGACGCCAAGGGTGGCGTCCACCGAGCCGAAACGGATCGTCTGCAGCGCGCCGCGATCCTCGATGCGCCACTCATGGACGCCGAGGGTAACGATCCGCGTGGTGTAGAAGCCGGTCGCGATCGCGGCGTATTCGCTGGTGTGTATAGGAATGATTTCCTGCTTGCGGATATACGCGATATTGTCCTTGAGCCCCGCGAGGCTCGCCTCCTTCTCGCCCGAGTAGAAATGATAATAGAGGTCGATCGGCTTGAGGCGGCGTGGCTGCTCAGTGTTGGCGAGTGTGGCGGTGAGATAGCGGAAGCCGAAATATCGGTCGCTCCACAGATCGGTATAAAGGTTCTCGTTGCTGTCAGCGGCATAGATCTGCCAATACGGCCCGATCTGCCGCCCGATCGGCGCGACCCATGCCACGGTCGGAAAGTCGGCATCGAAGCGCGTGTCACCGCCGTTGATGTTTTGCAGGCCCACGTGCGCGGCCTCGGCGAGCGCCTTCTCGAATGGCAGGCAGTTGCCGGACCATTGAATGATCCGCACTTTTTTGCCGGGCGGTGCGAGCTTGTCGAAAAATTCGGCCGAGCCCTTGATCTCGTTGTCGAGGTTGAAGGGGTGGTTGGCATAGCTCCGCGGCGTGGCGATGCCAGAGACGCTGGCATCGCTATTGCTTTTGAGGTCGAGCTTCGTCGAGCCTTCGAGGATGACGGGTTTCGAAAGCGCCTTGTCGCCCCGGATGAAATTCCACAAGGCGGCAAGGCGTGTCGGACCCGAATCGGTGCCACAACCGGGATAATAAGGTAGGAAAGGCCGCTCCTTCTTGTCGAGATTGCCGTCGGCGAAGAAGTCCCAGTCCAGGGGGTGGCTATAGGTGTGAGTACCCGCCTCGACCTGGGGCAAGGCGAGGATGTGGCGGGCGAGTGCCATGGTCTCCGGTGTGCCGCACCAGGCCGGGTCTATGTCGGCGGCGATCATGCCGATGGTCACGGGAAGATCCGGATTCTTCTCCAGGATCTGGTCCAGAATCACTTCCGCCGAAAGCTTGTGCTCCTGCCGGTAGGGCGGCACCCAGCTGACGTTACGGAAGCCGTCGCCGTCGATATGGCTGAAGAAGATGCGCCGGCCGAAGAGCGTGGTCACGTCAGGCTTGGGCAGATCGTCGGTGCCGAAGGCGCGGCGGAAATATTCGAAGGGATTGAGGAGCCATTGCCGGTGAACGCCGTCCGGCTCGAAATGTACGGCGTAGCCTTCGGCAACCATTCCGCCGTGGGGCCCGACGGTGACAAGATGGCTTTTGGTCTCGGGCAGGCCTTTGCGCTCCATTACCAGGAACGACGTCACCTGGGAATCGATGGGCCGGATTACGTCGAAAGGCGGCAGAACGCCTTTGAGCTTCCGCTCGAACCCGACCATGCTCGTATCTTTCTTGAGGATATCGGCGTCGTAGGTGAAGCGGATGTAATTGTCCTCGACGCGCAGTCCCAGCATGGCCATGAATTGATTGACGGTCGCCAGCGGAACATCGTGGCCGGCGCCGTCCTGGAGAAAGCCCGGATCGCCGATGATGACGAACTTCTTGCCCGCGGCGACCATCTTCTCGGCCCAGGCCAGATAGGCGCGCGGGTCCTGCATGCCGTTGAAGGCGAACCAGGTGATGACGCCGCGCACGTCGGGTAGCGTGTCCGGATCGGGCAACCCCTTGGCGATATCGACATGCCGCACCACTAGGCCGAGGTAATTGAGTGGCATCTCGGCCATTTGAGGGATGTTGGTGTCGTACCAGCGCTTGACGAAGCGGCTGTCGTAAAGTGCGAGGATCGTGCGTGGCACCGGCGATTCTGCCGCGCTGACGACATGCGCGAAGCCGGCGACAAGCAGCAGCGCCAGCAAGAGCCGGAGAACCGTGCGTCGTGGCGTCATGCCGGCTCCGGAACCAGCCGATCGAGATCGACGGTCGCCACGTAGGGATCGAAGCCGTTGGCGCGCTCAGCGGCGTAAATCTTGCGCAGGCCGGTGACGTCCGCTGGATCCCAGTAGTCGAGCGTGAACACCCGCAGACGAGGACGCCGCCATTGGGCCGCGCGCAGGATGTTGACCTGTTGCCGATAGAGGTCGTCCGGCACCAGGCGATAGGTTTTACTCGCAATATCGTAATCGGACCGCACCGATTCGCCGAGGGCAACATCGATCTCGACCTCCACGTTCGGCAACAACGCATAGGCCCGATTCATCATCAGAGTGATGTGCGGATAGGCGCGCCGGATCGCGGCAATCAGCGCGCGCGCCGCTTCCCGCATTCCGGCGAACGTCTTGGGCGACCTGTCCTCGAGATAGAGGGGGCTATCCAAGGTATCGAGGAACAGGCCGCGGAAGCCCGCAGCGAGGATCGGTGGGATCAGCGCCTCAACGACTCTTCGGCGCCACTCCGGAAGCCGGATGTCGAGAAAAAAACTGCCGGGCCAATTCGGATTAGCCTCGATCAACAGCCCTTGCCGCTTGATCGCCGCGAAATAGGGCCGCGAGTCGTTGACTTCGCCGAGGCTGATATAGCCGAGCAGCGCCTGGCCGGCCGTGATGAGCGGCGCAAGCGGCGGATGACTCTCGCTGTCGAGCACCACGAGGGCGTAGCCGGCAAAGGCGCTCGGCGGCTCCTCGTCAGAATAGCAGATGGCCCAACGCGGTTGCCGCGGCACGCCGCGGGGCAGCGCCGCCCGCGCACCGGTCGGCGTTCCGCTCAAGGCGCAAAGGACGCCACCTAGAAAACTTCGCCGCAGCACCGGCGGCCTCCTTTCAGCGCGACCAACAGATGGGGCGCGGACTCTTTCCGTCGAGCAGCAAACACCCTCATGGTTTCGGCAGGTCGGTGGAGCGCGGAATCCGTGCGAGGACGCGCTCGATAGCTTGCAAAACTGCCGCGCTCGCCTGCGCGTCCTCGATCGCCCGGGAGCCCGCATTGCCTTCCGAGACCAGATCCTCGAGCGCGCCCGCCGCTTCGCTGAGTGCGGCGAAGCCGAAGGTGGCGCCGCTCCCGTGCAGCTTATGCGCACTTTCCTCGACGCGAAGCAGCAGCGTCGGATCAAGTCTGGCGGGCCGGTCGCGAGTCAACACGGACGCGCAGGATTTCAGCAGCTCGCCATGCTCCTGGGCGCGCCGCACGAAATCGACGCGCATCGCCACCAGCTTTTCGGCAATCTCTTTCGGCAGCTCAGCTACGGCGCGTCTCCCCGCCTTTTGGTCCTGAATGCAAACCTCGCGTTGAAATGCTTTTCCGCGCGAATCTACCATCCATCGTCGCGGGACCATCCTTCCTGATGGAAACATTATGGTTAAGTCATGTTACAAAATATATGAGAAACCTAGGCAACTTGCCGCGCGACGTCGGCTATGCGGATGCGGGAATCGGCGGAGGACTAGGCTCGCGATGCCATCGCCGGTACAACGACGCAAGACCCACGGGAAAACCAGCCTAGAATGGTATCATCCCCGGTCGACGACAAGGGTCAGGAGCCGATGAAGGCGGCGGCGCGCCCCCAATACCGATGCCGCCGTTCGTAGATCCATGCTGAACCTCAAATCGCTGCCGCGGCGCGTGCGGCGTTTCATCTCGATTACGACGATCTTGATCGCCGGCTACGTTGCTATGGCGCTGATAGCGGTCTTCATTGGCTATGCGGCGTTCCGCCAATCCCAGGCGACGCGGAATGCCGCCCACTGGGTGACCCACACCGAGCAAATCATCGAGGCCATCCAAGAGCTCCAGGCGACGGTTCTCCAGGCGGAGTCGAGCTCGCTCGGCTTCATGCTCAGTGGCAACAACGACTTCCTCAAGATCTATAACGACGACGTCGGCAAGCTGGACGTGCGCATCGCCAACCTCCGCGCGCTCACCGCGGACAATCCGAACGAACACGGGAAGATTGACCGCCTCGCGCCGCTGATCGCGCAAAAGCGCGCACTCCTAGACCATGGGATCGAAGTGCGCCAGACCCGTGGACTGGCCGAGATTGCCGGACGCGTTTCCTCTCTGCGCGGCAAGAACCTGATGGACGATATCACGGCGGCCGTGCGCAACATGATGGCCGAGGAACAATCGCTGCTGCTGCTGCGCGTGCAGAATGACGCCAGGGCCGACCGCGACAAACGCATCATCGTCTTCTTCGCGCTCGGCCTCGCGCTGGTGGTTGGAATGATCGCCGGTATCGCCATGTTGCGCTACATCTTCCACCGGCGGAAGGCGGAAAGACAGCTCGCCGAGCAGAGCTCGCTGCTCTCGACGACAATCGAGAACATCCCCCAGGGCATCAGTGTGTTCGACCCCGAGCTTAGGCTCTTGGCCTGGAACCGGCGCTACGGGATCATGTTCGGCTATCCGCAGGAGCTGCTTCGGATCGGCGTGAGCTTACGCGAGCTTTTGGAAAATCGCGGCCGCGAGGGCGGATTCGGCTCGCGAAGTCCTGGAGCCGTCATCGACGCCGAGCTCGAGCAAGCGCGAAGCCGCGTGCCTCACAGCTTTGAGCGCACGCAGCCGGACGGCCAGGTAGTCGAGATCCGCGGCGAGTTCACGCCCGATGGCAAGCTTGTCACCACCTTTACCGACATCACAGAAAGGCGCCAGGCCGAGGAAAAGTTGCGCCGCTTCGCCGCCTTCCAGCAATCGATCCTCGACTGCGCCGCCGACGCCATCATCGCCACCAATGCCGAAGGCAAGATCACGCTCTTCAACAAGGAGGCGGAACAACTGCTCGCATACCCGGCGGCAGAGGTCGTCGGCAAACACAACCTCGCCGACTTCCTGCTGCCTGATGAGCTTGACAAGCGGGCACAAGAGTTATCGTCGGGAACCAGCGAGCACATTCCTCCCAATTTTTACACGCTCTCGTTTCCCGCGCTCAATGACGAGGTCGAGCGCCGCGAATGGACGTTTGTCCGCAAGGACGGCATAGAGTTCCCGGCGGTGTTATCGATGTCCGTGCTTCGCGGAGGCGGCGGCGTCTTCGGCTATCTCGCCCTCGCCTCGGACATCAGCGCGCAGAAAGAGGCCGAGCGGAAGATCCGCCACACCGCAACGCGGCTCAAGGCGATCTTCGATAACGCGCTCGATGGTATCATCACCATCAACGAGAGCGGCAGCATCGAATCCTTCAGCGCCACCGCCGAGAAGATCTTCGACTATCGCGCCCATGAAGTACTCCAGCGCAACATCAAGCTATTGATGCCCGAGCCGTACCACACAGCCCACGACGGATACCTTCGCAACTACCTCGCGACCGGCGAGCGCAAGATCATCGGGACGCGCCGCGAGGTGGAGGGCAAGCGCAAGGATGGCGTGGTTTTTCCCATGGAGTTGGCCGTCAATGAGATGTGGCTCGGCAAGCAGCGCCTGTTTGTCGGCATGGTCCGCGACATCACCGAGCAGAAGAAAGTTGAGCGTCTCAAGAACGAGTTCGTCTCGACAGTGAGCCACGAGCTACGCACGCCCCTCACCTCCATCGCCGGGTCGCTCGGCCTGCTCGTCGGCGGAGCGGCCGGCGCCTTGCCCGAGCGTGTGGCGCACCTAATCGGTATCGCGCACAGCAACATCAAGCGCCTGATGCGGCTGGTTAACGACATTCTGGACATCGAGAAGATCGAGTCTGGAAAGATGACGTTTAGCTTCGCGGCGGTGCCGTTGCGGCCGCTGGTGGAGCATTGCATCGAAGCCAATCGCGGCTACGCCGATACCTACAACGTCCGCTTCGAGCTCGGTCCCGCCGCCGCGAACAGCATCGCCATCGCCGATCCGGACCGCATGACCCAGGTGGTCACGAACCTGCTGTCAAACGCCGTGAAGTTTTCCCCCGCGAACGGCACGGTCGACGTTGGCATCGAGCAGCACGGCGATCGCGTGTGCATCTCGGTGCGTGATCACGGACCCGGAATCCCCGAGGAGTTCCGAAGCCGCATCTTTCAGAAATTCGCCCAGGCGGATTCGTCAGACACCCGCCAGAAGGGTGGCACCGGCCTCGGCCTCGCGATCGTCCGCAGCATCGTGGAACGCCACGGCGGCTCGATCGACTTCGACAGCGTGATCGGCGAAGGCACCACTTTCAATGTCCGCCTGCCGATCTGGCGGGAAAGCATCCCCGACGCGGCGGAATCGTCCGGCGCCGACGGACTCCATCGCCTGCTTATCTGCGAGGACGATCCCGACATCGCCTCGCTCCTCGCCATGATGCTGCAGCAGGCGGGCTTCGGAACCGACGTCGCCCATTCGGCCGACGAGGCGACGGCAAAGCTCGCGCAGGGTGCCTATGCGGCGCTGGTGCTCGACATCCGATTGCCCGACCGCGACGGAATCACCTTGATCCGCGAGCTGCGCCGCCAGGAGGCGACCCGTTGCCTGCCAGTCATCATCGTCTCGGCCTACGTCCAGGACGGGACAAAGATTGCAGGCGTCGAGACTCTTGGCATTGCTGATTGGCTCGAGAAGCCGATCGATTCCCAGCGTTTGGTTCAGACGGCTCAGTCGGCGATCCACCATCGGCGGGACGGCCGACCACGTGTCCTCCATATCGAGGACGACCCGGATGTTCTGAGCGTGGTTCGCATCGCCCTTGTACCGATCGCCGAGGTCTCGGTCGCTAAGACGGTCGCCGAGGCGCGTGCAGTCCTGCGGCAAGGGAACTTTGATCTCGTCATCCTCGACCTTACCCTTCCCGACGGTTCGGGCCTCGACCTGCTGCCGCTGCGCGACCACGCCAATCACGATATTCCGGCGATCATCTTTTCCGCGCAGGATGCCGACAACCGTGTCACCGCACGGGTCAGCGCCGCGCTCGTCAAGTCGCGAACCTCGATCAATCAGCTGGTCGCAAGCATCAAATGGTTGCTGGAGCCCGCCGAAGAGAAAGCGAAGGCGACAACCGCCGAGCAGGCTCAGCCATGACGAAGCCCGCGCTCCAACGCGTGCTTTACGTCGACGACGAGCCCGACATCCGCGAGATCGCGGGCATGGCGCTCAAGCTCGACGG
This sequence comes from Allostellaceae bacterium, assembly GCA_050729555.1. GTDB lineage: Bacteria > Pseudomonadota > Alphaproteobacteria > ATCC43930 > CGMCC-115725 > REEB95. The sequence goes on along the minus strand of JBOHLR010000024.1, from coordinate 1,607 downwards.
CACCCTCAGCGTGCGCAGTTGCGACTCCGGAAAGCAGGCGCTGGAGCAGGCGTCGCAGTTCCGGCCAGACATCATCCTGCTCGACGTGATGATGCCCGGCATGGACGGCCCTTCGACTTTGCAGGCGCTGAAACAGATCCCCGATCTCGCCGCGGTGCCGATCGTCTTCGTCACCGCCAAGGCGCAGCGCCAGGAGGTCGAGCGGTTCCTGGCGCTCGGCGCCGTCTCGGTCATCTCGAAGCCGTTCGATCCGATGACGCTGGCCGACCAGGTGCGCGCCATCTGGCAGGTGTGCTGAGGCTAGAAGGCCTGCGGCGGCCGACTGCCGTCGGATGCAGCACTGGCGGCGGATCGTCGTGTACCTTGTGTCACGCTTGGAATGTCCATCGAGTTCACTCGCGTTTCGAAACGGGTGACGCGCGGACACCTATCCCTGGCAGCAACTATACGGAAATCGACCTCGGCGGCTTAGGCCCGAGCCGATCTTCGTATCTTTCGCCCAGAATGGCACCAAGCCCCAACGGAACATCTCACCACGGCGAGCCTTTGCTTCGGCGTTATAGACCACCGCGAGCACGTCCTGCGACGGCGCGATGTTGTAGCGCGGCCGGGGGTTGACGCTGTTCGTCAAGTTGTAGAGCCGGACGATCTCGGAGAAGGGAACCGTGAGCTTGAACCGTCCGCACATCAGTGACACCGCTCATTCGCGGCGAGCTTCGTTCGTTGAAGCTCGTTGACCGCGACGAGGATTCGCTTCCAGACTGTCCGTCGTCAGGATTTTTGAGACAGGCGAGGCGGTTTTGGAACGGAGGCTCTGGTCCATCTGGGTTGTCAGTCTATGCGGCTGCATTTTGATGCTGCAAGCGTCGGTGCTCGATGGTTTTGCGTTTGATGACCTCCCTGCGTTGCAGGATTGATTGGCCGCGACCGGTATAGACATCGGCCGGGGTGAGGTTGTTCAAGCTCTCGTGGTAGCGGCGGTGGTTGTAGTGATCGACGAAGGCATTTGATTAAAGGACGCGAAATGACCGCTTCGAATGTCGGTCGTCCGTTGCGTCCATCACAATACGAGCCCAACAGCGGAAGCATGGATTCCTTCAGGTTCATAGCCTCGGCGTGGCAGTGCTGGATAAAAATATCCGCAGCACGATCACGATGTATTACGACTTTTTTCCTGAAGCCAAACATGGCCTCCCCTCTTTCAGGTAATCTTGGCGCACGAAGGTATGGGCGGCAAGGTCGTCGAGTTGGGCGCATCCGGCGGTCATCCCTGACTGGCCTAAAGTGTTTTTGATAAGGGGCGATCCATTCCTCGGTGATCTCCCGATGCGCCAGCGCGAGGAACTGTGAGCGAGCCTTGCATGAGAGACGGTAGCCGACACGCGTTTATCTCCTTTATCTTTAACGCCGGCGACGCAGGAGGGGGCCATGAAAACGCTACTCACGTTGATTGGTATCGTCGCAGCTGCGAGCGGCCTGCTCTTCGTCGGCCAAGGAACCGGCTATATCCCGTGGCCCTCCACCAGCTTCATGATCGGCCAGATCAGGTGGGTCTACTACGGCGCGGTAATCGCCGTCTTGGGCGTCCTCCTTCTGATCCTTGCGCG
>JBOHLR010000023.1:0-21739 GCA_050729555.1 Allostellaceae bacterium | reverse complement strand
TCGAACATGACCGCATCCTCTATCGTCAGCGTCACAGGATCGAAAATATGTTCGGCAGGCTCAAGGACTGGCGACGTATCCATACCCGTTACGACCGATGCGCCCATACCTTCATGTCAGCCATCTGCATCGCCGCTGTCGTTATCTTCTGGCTCTGATCAATGAGTCCTGACCCTAGTTGGCGCCGCGGTCGAGGGCGTCTTCGAACATTTCCCGGTCGACATTGCCGCCCGACGCGACGACCACGATGCATTTCGCGTCATCGAACTTGCCGGCCAAGACCGCGGCCAACGCCGCGGCGCCGCCGGGCTCCAGCACCAGCTTGAGGTCGCTGTAAGCGGTCGCCATGGCGCGGCGGACATCGTCGTCGCTGACCGTCAGGCTGCCGGCGAGGTGGCGCTGCGCGATTGCGAACGGCAACGCGCCCGGCATGGGTGCCAACAGGCAGTCGCAGATCGATGTTGTCGCTGAATCGTTGGCAACCCGCTGGCCGCTCGCGAGCGACCGCCGCATGTCGTCGAAGCCTGCGGGCTCCGCAGCGTAAACGCGGATTGCCGGCTGCGCGCCGGCGACGGCGAGCGCGATCCCGCCGACCAGGCCGCCGCCGCTGCAGGGCGCGACGATCACGTCGGGCATGCAATCGAACTCCGCCGCCTGGCGCACGATCTCGAGCGCGACCGTACCCTGTCCGGCGATGACGCGCGGATCGTCGAACGGTGGAATCAGCGCTGCCTGTCGTTCGCGGGCGATGCGCTCGGCGATCGCCTCGCGGCTTTCGCGCTGGCGATCGTAAGGCACCACGGTTGCGCCGTAGGCACGCGTGTTCGCGGTCTTGATTGCCGGGGCGTCGGCCGGCATGACGATTGTCGCCGGAATCCCGAGTTGTTGAGCCGCCGCGGCTACCCCTTGGGCATGGTTGCCAGACGAGAAGGCGACAACGCCGCGTTTGCGCGTGGCCGCATCGAGCGACAGCAGCGTGTTGAGCGCGCCGCGCAACTTGAACGAGCCGGTGCGTTGCAAATTCTCGGCCTTGACCAGAACGCGCTTGCCAGCCCGCGCATCCAGCAGCGGCGACGTGAGCAGGGGCGTTATGACGATTTGGCCTGCCAGGCGCCGCGCCGCGGATTCGATCGCCGCCCGGTCGGGCATCGGCATTGCCGCATCGTCGGCCATGGCTAAATCCCCAGCAGCGGCGGCAGTTCGTCGAGCCGGGTGATCTGGGCGACCGGTTTGGCCGGCAGCCGCTCGGTCTTCGCACCGGTGCGATTGACCCAGATCGCCTTGAAGCCGAAAGCGCTCGCACCGGCGGCGTCCCATCCGTTCGACGAGACGAAGCCGATACGCTCCGGCTTGACGCCGAGCCGGTCGACGGCGAGCTGGTAAACGCGGGGATGCGGCTTGTAGACCCCGACCTCTTCGACCGAGAGAACGGGGTCGATCAGCGCGGTAAGGCCGGCCGATTTGACGGCGGCAGCCAGCATCTTGGGCGTGCCGTTGGACAGAATCGCAGCCGGCCGGTTCGCCCGGTGCAGCGCCGTGAGCGCGACGGCCGCATCGGGATAGGCGGATAGCTCGAGATAAAGATCCATCAGGCGTTTCTTGAGCGCCGTATCGGCGATCCCCAACGTGTCCATCGCGAAGTCGAGCGCGTCGCCAGTGACCTGCCAGAAATCCGCATGCCGACTCATCAGGCTCCGCAGCCACGTGTAATGCAATTGCGAGGTTCGCCACTGCACGGCGAGCGCGTCGGCCTTGGCGTCGAGGACATCGGCACAGCGCTTGGCCGCCGAGCCGACGTCAAACAGCGTGCCATAGGCGTCGAAGACGCAGGCATCGATGGCGCTGAGCCCGGCGTGCGTCATCTCAGCGTTTCAGGTCGCTGGCGAGCGTGAACGTGCTGCCGGTTTGGCCGAGGCGCATGCGGTAGATCTGCAGATTCTCCAGGACGCGCTGAACGTAGTTGCGCGTTTCGGAATAGGGGATGGACTCAACCCAGTCGATCACATTCACGCCGTCGGCCCGCGGATCGCCGTAAAGACTCATCCAGTCCTTCACATGCGACGGCCCGGCGTTATAGGCGGCGATCGCCAACACATACGAGCCCGAGAACGTCGACAACAGCTGATCGAGATAAGCGCGGCCGAGCGTGACGTTGTAGCCCCGATCGGTCGTCAGGCGCTTCTGCGAGAAACGCAGATGCAGCGCCTTGGCGATCAGGCTGGCGGTGTGTGGCATCAGCTGCATCAAGCCGCGTGCGCCGACGCGGCTGACCGCTTCATGGGAGAACGCGCTTTCCTGCCGGGTGATGGCCAAGAGCAACGGCGTCTCGACATTGCCGCCCTTTGGCATGAGCGGAATGGGATAACCCTCGGCGATCAGGTTAATGCCGGCATAACTCGCGCGCTTCGCCGCTTCGACTTCGAGATCGGAGCGGTCGATCTCATGCGCCAAGCGCGCCATCAGCATGTATTGGTCGGCGCTTGTGGCCTGTTCGAGCAGATGGCGGAAAAACGGCGTCACAACCTCGTCGGCGCCGGCTGCGCCAAGATCGCGCGTGAGCCGCACCAGTTCCCGCCGGTTGAATGCGTTGGTTTCTGCCACGGACGGCTGAGGCTCACGGCTGGCCTTGACCGGCGCGACGCCGGGCATCGACGCCGCCAGCTGTCCGTAATAGGTCGTGAAGCGCGCGGCGGCGGTGTCGAACCACGCGGCTGCAAGCTGGTGATAGTCCATCGCATCGGCAGCGCGGCCCGCCCAATAGGCACCGCGGGCGATGGTGATCGGCAGCGTCGCGGCGTCGTAGAGCTTGACGAAATGGGCGTAGGCGACGTCGGGTTGGTGAAGAAAGCGCAGCGCGATCCAACCGGACAGGAATTCGAGATCGACGAAATTCCGGCCGTTCGACGCTTGTTGCTGCTCGGCGACGCGGAACGCAAGATCCGGCCGTCCGATGGCGAGGGCGCGGCGCGCCATGATCTGACGCTCGTTTGCCCATTGCGTCGCATGCGCTTGGTCTGGCGGCGCGACGACCAGAAGGTCGAGCGCGCTATCGTCGAGGTTCTTGATCCGGCGCCAGCGGATGCGGGCGTACAACAGGCCTATATCGTTGCGGTATTCGGCCGGCACATTGTCGACCAGGCTGTCGGCGTTGCCGGTAAAACTCATTAATGCGATGCGCGCTTCGGCAACGGACTGCGTGCCGGGCGGCACCAGCGGCAACATCCGCTGCGCCGCCGTGACCTGGCCGCTCCACAGCAATCGATCAAGCCGCTGCACGTGATCTTCGGCGCGTAGGTATTCGTGGTAGCGCTGATACATCGACCGCTCGTCGAAGGCCGAGACGTCGCTGTTGATCCACACGGTGCGGATGCGCGCTTGCGCCTCGTCGACACGTCCCATCGCGATCCAGATATCGGCCTGCCGCAATTTGCCGGCGACGGTGATCGGCGGACGGGTGGTAAACCAGGCTTCCAGCGTGCCGTCCGGCACGCCGGTCATCGCTTCTTCGGCGGCCTCTTCGAGCGCGTTTTGCCCCGGCCAATCCGGGTGCGTGATGATGAAGTGAGTGATCTCGCCGAAGCTGGCGCCGTCGGCGCCTTTAATGATCGCCAGCCAATGCAGCGCCTCGCGCGGCAACGGATCGCGTGCCAGCGCCGCCTCGCGCGCGGCTCCTTTCCAGTTGCTCTTCTGCGCATCCGCAAACGCGGTGTGGTATGCGCGGCGGTCGTTGGTCGAGAGGGTCTGCGCATGCGTAACACTCATGCCCAGCAACGCGCCGGCCGTGATAACGGTCAGACAGACGCCCAACCGCCGCTTCGCAACGAAATCCACGTGGGTCTCCCCGGCTGGATATTAGCTGCCGGGGCGGCGGCTGTCAGGTCCGGACGCGTCGGTCGCGCGCCGCGATTGCTCTCGGGCGCGTACGGGCGCTATTTTGGCTTGTCGCGCGGTTCCGACAGGCCGCGTCCCAGGAGGTTGGTATGTTTAAGGGTTCGCTGGTCGCGCTGATCACGCCGTTCCGTAATGGAGCGGTCGATGAAAAGGCGTTCCAGGGGTTCGTCGATTGGCAGATCACGCAGGGCACGCATGGCGTCGTTCCGTGCGGCACCACCGGCGAATCGCCGACGCTGTCGCATGCCGAGCACAAGCGCGTGGTCGAGCTGTGCGTCGAGGCCGTGCACGGCCGCGTGCCGGTCATCGCCGGTACGGGTTCCAACTCGACCGCCGAGGCGATCGAGCTGACTCAGCACGCTAAGCGGGCAGGAGTCGACGCGGCACTGGTGGTGACGCCTTATTACAACAAGCCGACGCAGGAAGGCCTCTATCAGCATTACAAGGCGATCAATGACGCCGTCGACCTGCCGTTGCTGATCTACAACATTCCGGGTCGCTGCGTCGTGGATATGAGCGTCGACACCATGGCGCGGCTTGCCAAGCTGCCGAACATCGTCGGCGTGAAGGACGCGACGAACGATTTGGCGCGACCGCTCAAGACGCGCGCGACGTGCGGCGACGCGTTCTATATGCTGTCGGGCGAAGACGCGACGGTTTTATCGTTCTGCGCCAATGGCGGCGATGGCTGCATCTCGGTTACGGCGAACGTCGCGCCGCGCGCGTGCGCGGAGATGCACGAGGCGTGGGAAAAGGGCGACACCGCCGGGGCGATGAAAACCAACATGCGGTTGGCGGCGCTGCACGACGCGCTGTTCGTCGAAACCAGCCCGGCGCCGGTCAAGTATGCGGCCTCGTTGCTCGGCAAATCGTCGCCAGACGTACGGCTGCCGCTGGTGCCCGCGTCACCGGCCGCACAGGCCCGCATCAAGGACGCGATGCGCTCGGCCGGACTGCTGAACTGATCCGTCGATGGCCTTGCGGGGCGACGAGAAATACGTCGCGCAAAATCGGCGTGCCCGCCACGATTATGCGATCCAGGAGACGATCGAGGCGGGTCTGATGTTGGCCGGCACCGAGGTCAAGGTGCTGCGCGCCGGCCTTGCCAGCATCGCCGAGGCTTACGCAGCGGAAAAGGACGGCGCGATCTATCTGCTGAACGCGCATTTCCCCGCCTATCCGGCGGCGCGGGTCAACCACGAGCCGCGTCGGCCCCGCAAACTGCTGCTGCGCAATCGGGAAATCGCAAAATTGCTCGGCGCGGTGAAGCGCGAGGGCATCACGCTGGTGCCGCTGTCGATCTACTTCAACGAACGCGGCCGCGCCAAACTCGCGCTCGGCGTCGCCAAAGGCAAACGCAAGGCCGATAAGCGTGAAGCCGAGAAAGAGCGCGATTGGCAGCGTTCGCGCGCCCGGCTCTTACGCGAGCGCGGCTAGGTTATCGATCGTTCTCCGCAAGTTCGCGTTCGACTTCGTCCAGCTGATCCTCGCCGAAGACCTTGACGCCGTTGGCGCGCAACAAGGCAACGGTGCGGCCTTCGCCCGGGATCCGATCAATGAAATTCGGCGCAAAGATCTCACGCGAGCCGCACGACGGGCTCGCCTGTTTCAGGATGGCAAGGGTGATGCCGTGCTTTTTCACCAGGGCGAGCGCGGCTTGCGCGCCGTGGTCGTATTCCGCGGTGACGTCGACGCCGAACAGAGTCACGATCCGGCCGCTGTCGAGGTCGATGCGCGCCCGTGGCCGCGGCGTCGGCAATCCGCCGGCGACTTCGGGACAGATGTGGATCAGACGGCCTTCGTCGCGCCACTGCTTGAAACGCGGATCGACGCACGGACTGTCGCTGTCATTGAAGCGCACGCGATAACCGACCAACGCTTCGCCGAGCAGGCAGGTGCTGACCAAAATCTTGCGCATGCCAGCATTATGACGGCGCGAGCCACCGTTTCAATTCGGCGAAAACCGCTTCGAACATCGCCGGGGTGAGCTGGCCGGTATTGGTGTTGTAGCGTGAGCAGTGATAGCTGTCGGCCAGGATTGGACCTTCCGGCAGAGCGTGGATTGCGCCGTGTGCGAAGCGATAGTGCACCCGTTTTAGTCCTCGCGCCGCCAGCACCGCTTGATGCGCGATCTGGCCGAGCGCCAGAACCGCAGCGAGGCGCGGCATGGCCGCGATCTCGGCTGCGAGGAATTGACCGCAACTACGAATTTCCGGCGTCTCGGGCTTGTTGGCCGGCGGCACGCAGCGCACTGCGTTGGTAATCCGACATCCGACCAGCGTCAGGCCGTCGTCGGCGCGCGCGTCATAAGTGCCGCGCGCGAAGCCGAATTTGATCAGCGTGCCGTAGAGCAAGATGCCCGCGTAGTCGCCGGTGAACGGTCGCCCGGTGCGGTTGGCACCCTTGAGGCCTGGCGCCAATCCGACGATCAGGAGTTGCGCGTCGAGATCGCCGAACGACGGCACTGGCGCATTGTGCCAAGCCGGCTCCACAGCACGCTGCACGGTGCGGAAGGCCGCCAAGCGTGGACAGAGCGCGCAATCCTGCCCAGGCGCGCCCGTGGCCGACAACGTGCTCACGCCTCGCTGTCGCTCATCTGGTTGAAGTTTTGCGTTTGCCGCGTCACCGCGTCGTCGCGATGACGCATGATTTGCGGCGCCAGATCCTGAAGCTCGACGAACATATCAGCTTGGCGGCGGAGCTCGTCGGCGACCATTGGTGGCGCCGAGCGGATGGTCGATACGACGGTGACACGGACGCCTTTTCGTTGGACCGCATCGACCAGCCGGCGAAAATCGCCGTCGCCGGAGAACAGCACGATATGGTCGAGATATTGCGCCATCTCCATCACGTCGATGGCGAGCTCGATATCCATGTTGCCCTTGACCTTTCGGCGACCCATCGCGTCGGTGTACTCCTTGGTCGGCTTGGTGACCATGGTGTAGCCGTTGTAGTCGAGCCAGTCGACCAAGGGGCGGAGCGGCGAATATTCCTGATCCTCGATCAACGCCGTGTAATAGAAGGCGCGGATCAAACGGCCCTTCTCTCCGAACAGTTGCAACAATCGTTTGTAGTCGATATCGAAACCCAAGGCTCTGGCGGCGGCGTGGAGGTTGGCGCCATCGATGAACAATGCAATCCTTTCTTCGGGATAAAATGTCATGCGTAACTCCACCCAATGACAACAACGTTATGCCGCGCATTTGACTACTGCCGCGTCGTAGGCGTCAAGCAGCCGCGCTTACCGAAAGTTTGCCGCGAATGATCCTGATTGCATTGGGCGCCAATCTGCCAAGCAACGTCGGACCGCCGCGCGCGACGCTTGAGCATGCGCTGCGTTCCCTCGCACAGGAAGGCGGCGAGATTGTGGCGCGGTCGCGCTTTTATCAGAGTTCGCCCGTGCCGAAATCGGATCAGCCCAACTACCACAATGCCGTTGTCGCTATCAAATGTGATTTGGATCCGCCCACGTTGCTCGGACGGCTTGGTACCATCGAAACACATTTCGGGCGGCAGCGCGTCGAGCCGAACGCCGCGCGCCCGCTCGACCTCGATCTCATCGCGTACGACGATGTGATCCGCGATGCAGCACCGATCCTGCCGCACCCGCGAATGCACGAACGCGCCTTCGTATTGCTGCCGTTGGCCGAAATCGCACCGGATTGGTTTCATCCGCGCCTCCGGCTCTCGGTTGCCGCGCTGATCCAGGCGTTGCCGTCGGCCGTCCGCGCCGATTGCCGTCCGGTCGCGGACAATTGACTTCGCGGTTCGCTCGTCCCAAAATTAGGACAGGCAGATCATAATCGATCTGCCACAAAATCACGAAAAGCAAATAGGTGAGGCTCCAATGTCGATGTCGTCATCCCGTTCCGCCGCTGCGAGTGCCGCATCCGACATTCCAAGCGCTTACGCCAAGAGGGCGCTTTTCGGCTCGGCCATCGGTTATGCGATGGACGGGTTCGATCTGCTCATCCTCGGCTTCATGCTCGGCGCTATTCGCAACGAGCTGGGATTGTCGGGCCCGCAGGCGGGTTCGCTCTTCACGTTCACGTTACTGGGCGCGGTCACCGGCGGCATCGTCTTCGGCATCATGAGCGACTATTTCGGCCGCGTGCGGGTGCTGAGCTGGACCATTCTACTGTTCGCTGTCTTCACCGGCTTATGCGCGTTCTCGCGCGGATACTACGACCTTCTGACCTATCGCACGATTGCCGGGCTCGGGCTCGGCGGCGAATTCGGCATCGGTATGGCACTGGCCGCCGAAGCGTGGCCGGCGTCACAACGTGGACGGGTTTCGTCTTACGTCGGTCTCGGCTGGCAATCCGGCGTTCTGATCGCGGCCTTCGTGACGCCGTTTCTTCTGCCGCATATCGGCTGGCGCGGCATGTTTCTGGTCGGTGTCGTCCCAGCCGTCGTCGCCTTTGTCGTACGGCGTACGATAGGCGAACCCGAGATCTTCGTTCAGCGTCACATCCGGCAGGGGTTCCCGATCGGGCTGCTATTCAAGGATGCGGCGACCGTCAAAGTCACCGTCGGCATGTTCATCCTCTGCGCGGTGCAGAACTTCGGCTATTACGGCGTGATGATCTGGCTGCCGTCTTATTTGAAGAGCCAGTTTCATTTCCCGTTGTTGCAGTCCGCCATCTGGACCGCCGTGACGATCATCGGCATGGCGCTGGGTATCTGGCTTTTCGGCGTCGCGGCCGATCGCTTCGGCCGGCGGCCGGTGTTCATGGTGTGGCAGATCGGCGCCGCGATCATGGTGATCGTTTTCTCGCAATTGACATCGCCCTATGTGCTGCTGGTCGGCGGCGCAGTAATGGGCTTTTTCATCAACGGCATGCTCGGCGGTCTCGGCGCGCTGATGTCTGAGCTTTACCCGACGGCGGCGCGCGCCACGGCACAGAACGTCCTGTTCAATCTCGGACGTGGCGTCGGCGGTTTTGGGCCGTTCGTCGTGCCAATCCTCGCGGCGCAGTATTCGTTCCCGATCGCGATCGCGCTGTTGGCGGTTATCTATGTGATCGAGCTCGTCGCCACCATATTCCTAATACCGGAACGAAAGGGCGTTCCACTCGAGTAATCAGCGGCGCCGAGCCGCCGCTCGCTCGCTTTTTGGTTGGTCTATAGCCATGGACACTGTCCACGCTGCGAATTCGCTTTTTCCGGTTGCGGAGCAGTTCGCTTCGGTGATTGCGAACGTGGCTGTCAATGCGGAATACAAGCATCTCGTCGTCGCGGCGCAGCCGCCCGCGACCGACGTTGTCGCGGGCCAGTTCTTCCATCTCCTTTGTCCGCAATCCGGCGATGCCGCGCCGTTTCTGCGGCGACCGATGAGTGTTTATGCCGCCGACCGCGCCCAGGGTCGGGTTGAATTTCTTTATAAAGTGACCGGCGCTGGCACGCGCGGCCTGGCCACGCTCGCGCCGAGCGACCGCCTCAACATGCTCGGACCGCTCGGCCGCGGCTTCACGCTGGAACCGACATGGCGGCATATCGTCGTCGTCGGCCGCGGTGTCGGTTTGGCGACGCTGGCGCCACTGGCGTTGATGGCCGAGCGATCGGGGGTCGGCGTGACCGCGATCCTGAGTGCGCGGCGACCCGATCTGGTGATGTCGGTCGATTTGTTTCGCGACCACGGCGCCGAGGTCACCGTGGTAACGGATTCCGACCGCAGCAGCGACGTCGGCAACGTCGAGCGGCTGGTGCGTGATCTGGCGGCGCGGCACTGCGCCGACGCGCTGTTCACCTGCGGCTCGAACCGTCTCTTGCTGCTGCTTCAGCATCTCGGCAACGAACTCGACATACCCGGACAGGTCGCCCTCGAGCAGCAGATGGCATGCGCGCTCGGCATGTGTTTCTGCTGCGTTCGCGATTTCCATGCCGCGGCTGGCGGCGTCGAGCACCGACGCGTCTGCTGGGAAGGTCCGGTCTTCGATTTGCAGGAGCCGATGTCGTGGTAGATCTGACCGTCAAAATCGGCGGCTTGCAGCTTGCCAATCCGGTCATGCCGGCGTCCGGTACATTTTCGGATGGTCTGGCGCGCGTCATCGATTTCAATCGTCTCGGCGCCTTCGTGACCAAGACCGTGACCCGCGAGCTGCGCACCGGCAACGCCACGCCGCGCGTCGCCGAAACCGCTGGCGGGATGCTCAATTCGATCGGCATTCCGTCCAAAGGCATCGACTATTTCATCGACCAGACCCTGCCGTTCTATCGGCGCTTCAAGCCGCCATTGGTCGCCAGTATTTCAGCGTCAACCGCTGACGGTTTCGCCAGCCTGGCGGCCAAGATCGGCGTTGCGGGGGTCGCTGCGATCGAAGCCAACATCTCATGTCCCAATCTCGAGCAGGACGGCCGTGCCTTCGCCATGACGCCGGAGGCGACCGCCGGCGTCGTTGCCCGGTTGCGCGCGGCAACGAAATTGCCGCTTTGGGTGAAGCTGACACCGAATACCGGCGACATTGCCGAAATCGCGCGCGCCGCCGAGGTCAACGGTGCCGACGCGGTGGTTGTCGCCAACACAATTCTCGGCATGGCCATCGACGTGGATACTTTCCGCCCGCGTCTCGGCAGCATCACCGGCGGCCTCTCTGGTCCGGCGGTGAAGCCGGTCGTTCTTCGCCAAGTCTATCAGTGCGCGCGTGCGGTCAAAATCGACATCGTCGGTTGCGGTGGTATCGCCGACGGCAACGACGCCGTCGAATATTTGCTCGCCGGCGCGCGAGCCGTTCAGGTTGGGACGGCAACCTTCGTTCATCCGACGGCGCTGATCCGCGTCATCGACGAGCTCGAAGAATTTTGCAACCGGCGCGGCTTTGCCCAAGTCTCGGCGCTGACCGGTGCGCTTTTAAGTGCGGGCGCGAACGAGACCGATGTCGAATGGCGCCGGGAGGCCAGCCAATGAAACTCGTCGCCAACAACACGCCGACGGCGTTTGATCCGCAGGCGACCGCCGACGGTCTTTTTCGCGAACTGGCGCGTGCCACCGCCGATGTCGACGGCATCGGCGTCAGCCGCGAGAGCTACGGTGCGGGCGAGCAGAAGGCAATCGAGATCGTGCGACGCAGCGCCGAAAAGGCCGCACTGGAAACGGGTTTCGATGCGGCGGCTAATCTCGTCGTGACGCTACCCGGCCGCGATGCGGACAAGCCGTTTATCGCCATCGGCTCGCATCTCGATTCCGTGCCGCAAGGCGGAAACTACGATGGCGCCGCGGGCGTCGTCGCCGGCTTGTTGACCCTGATGCGCATGAAAGGGGAACACGTGGTGCCGCCGCGTACCGTCAAGCTCATCGCGATGCGCGGCGAAGAAAGCGCCTGGTACGGCAAGACCTGCGTTGGCTCCTATGCGTTGTTCGGCGGTCTGACCGAACAGGACCTGATGCTGACCAACCGCTCGGGGCGGGGCACGCTCGGCGAAGCGATGCAGGCGCGCGGTGCCGACGTGGCGCGGATCGCGCGCGGCGAAACCTTGCTCGATCCGGCTTCGATCGGCGCCTATCTCGAACTCCATATCGAGCAGGGGCCAGTCATGGTCGCGCGCGGCTTTCCGACAGCGATCGTCACTGGCATTCGCGGCAATATCCGTCATCGCGAAGTACACTGCGTCGGCGAGGCCGCGCATTCTGGTGCGGTACCGCGCTGGCTCCGACGCGATGCGGTCTTCGCCGTTTCCGAGCTGATCACGCATCTCGACGAGCACTGGGAGAGCCTGCAGCAACGCGGTCTCGATCTGGTGGTGACGGTCGGGATCGTTGGCACCAATCCGGCCGAGCACGCAATGTCGCGGGTGCCGGGTGAGGCGATGTTCAGCTTCGAAGTGCGCAGCCAAAGCAGCGACACCCTCGAGGCCTTCTATCATTTGATGCGGACCGAGTGCCGCGCGATCGCAAGCAAACGCAAGGTCGAGTTCCGGTTCGATCGACGGCTCGACACCAAACCGGCACGCATGGACGATGCCTGGGTCGAGCGGCTGCTGCGGCTTTCGAAGCGCCTCGGCTTGCCGGCCGAGACGCTGCCGTCGGGCGCTGGGCACGATGCGGCCATGTTTGCCAACGAGGGCGTGCCGTCGGCGATGATCTTCATCCGCAACGAGCACGGCTCGCACAATCCGCAAGAGGCGATGGCGCTGGACGATTTCCTCAAAGGCGCCGACCTGCTTTATCATGCCGTCGTCGAAGCAGCGTGACGAACCGATGTCATTTCGTTATGGTGTGGTTATGAACTAAGCGATCCGCACACGTAAGATGCGGACGACGAGGGGAGCGTGGATACACGCCGCAAGGACATCGGCCGACGGCTCAAGGCGTACCGCAGGGGCAGCGGCCTAAAGGCCGAGGAAATTGCCCATCGCCTGAACATCTCCCGCTCTGCACTCTATCGTATGGAGGCGGGGGAGATCGTCAAAATCGAGACGCTTGATGCGCTGGCGCACGTGCTCAACACATCGCTCGCGTCGCTGCTCGGTGTCGGGGTCGAGTATTACCCGAAAGCCGGCGCGTATTTCGAACGCATGCGGCAACTGGAAGCAGCCGCCGATCAGATCATCGCGCGTTTCATGCCGGTGTCGTTTCTGCTGACGACCGCAGACTACAACACGCACCTGCGCCAAATGCTGATCGAATCCCTGCCGCCGGGCGAGCCGCTGCCCGAGGCACTCGCCGAGATCGAAACCATCATGGCGATCCTCGCCACGCGCAAATCGGCTCATAAGCCGCGCATCGTCGCCTTGATGTCGGTCCCCGAGGTCGAGCGGTTTCTGCAGCTCGGCCTCATCGGCCGGTTCGGATTACCGCACGACGAATGGATGCGGCGGCGCGCGGCGGCGCGGCGTGAGATCGAGAATATCGTGCATTTTCTGACGGACCAGCGGCCGGGGATCGAAGTCGGCTTGATCGACGAAATGCTCCCGAACATGGCGTTTCAGCTCTTTCAGTCGAAGAGAGAGCCGGTCCTGGCGGTCAGTCCGTTCCGCATCAGCGAGATGCCGAATGTACGGCATGGGGTCGCGACGGTGACGGCCGCCCCTGAGGCGGTTGCACTTTATGAGAAGCTCGCTGGGGACTTGTGGAGCCGGGCGCTCAAAGGCCCGCGGGCAGCGGCGCAGTTGGCCGAGGTCATCGCTCGATCCGCCAACGGCGGGACGGCCGAAATGCGCTTGACTCGTGCGCCGTCGCGCCGCAGAAAGTCGCGCCACTAGCCAGCCGGACCGCAAGCCATGAACTTCGGCGCCACGTTTCCCGACCGCGAGCTCATCCAGCAGGTGACCTCGCGCATCCTGCTCGAAGTGGGCGCCGTCAATTTCAATTCGTCGACGCCGTTTATCTTCACGTCCGGCTGGGCGAGCCCGGTCTACATCGATTGTCGGCGCCTGATTTTCTATCCGCGCGTCCGTGAGACGCTGTGCGAATTCGCCACGTCCACCATTCTGCGCGAAGTCGGCTTCGAGGCGATCGACGTGATTGCCGGTGGCGAGACCGCAGGCATTCCGTTCGCCGCCTGGATCGCCGACCGGCTCATGCTGCCGATGCAGTACGTGCGCAAGAAGCCGAAGGGCTTCGGCCGCAATGCGCAGATCGAAGGCGACGTGCGCGAGAATGCCCGGACGTTATTGGTTGAGGACCTCACGACCGACGGCCGCAGCAAGGTCAATTTCTGCAAGGCGTTGCGCCAAGCCGGCGCGATCGTCGAGCATACGTTCGTCATCTTTCATTACGGCATCTTCCCCCAGAGCGAGCAGCTGATGACCGAAATCGGCGTGAAGCTTCATTCGCTCGCCAACTGGTGGGACGTCCTCAAGGTTGCCAAGGCCGAAGGCCGGTTCGATGCGCCGACCATGCGCGAAGTGGAAAAATTCCTGAACGATCCGGTGAGCTGGTCAGCAGCGCACGGCGGCGCATCCGAACTGCCGTCGGCTTAGCGCCTTTTTAACCATAAGGCGGCCGCCCTCACCTGAAATTAAGGAAATCGCCGTTCAATGCCGCCGACCCGGCCTCTCGCCGGGGAGCGGGGCGATTTCGCATGCGTATTTCCGTATTCGGTATGGGCTATGTCGGGACGGTTTCGGCCGCGTGTTTTGCCGAGATCGGTCACGACGTCATTGGCGTCGACGTCAATCCCGCCAAGATCGACATGATCAATCGCGGCCTTTCGCCGGTAGTCGAGGAGGGTCTCGACGAGGCCGTCGCCGCCGGCGTCAAAGCGGCCCGCTTGCGTGCGATCGCCGACACCGCGACGGCTGTCCTGCAAAGCGACATCTCGCTCATCTCCGTCGGTACGCCGATGGGCCGCACCGGCGCGCCAATGCTGGACGCTCTCGACGCCGTCGTCGATGGCATCGGCTCAGCGCTGCGCCACAAGAACGGCGGACACACGGTCGTGTTGCGCTCGACCGTGCCGCCTGGAACCACGGAACGCCGTATGCTGCCGATGCTGGCCGCGAAATCCGGCCGGGATGCCGACAACGGGTTCGCCGTCGCATTCAATCCTGAATTCCTACGCGAAGGGTGCTCGGTTCGCGATTTCCGCAACCCGCCGTTCACCGTCGCCGGCTCGCCGAGCGCGGCGGGTTACGAAGCGGTCGAAGCGCTCTATAGCGGCGTTGAGGCGCCGTTCATCCGCACCACAACCGGCGTCGCTGAATCGGTCAAATGCCTGTCCAATGCCTTTCATGCGGTCAAGATTGCCTTTGCCAACGAGGCCGGCGTTCTGCTGAAGAGCCTCGGCGTCGATGCGCAGGAGGCGAAGAAGGTGTTCTGCGCCGACCGCCAGCTCAACATCTCGCCCGCTTATCTCCGACCGGGATTCGCGTTCGGCGGTTCGTGCCTGCCCAAGGACGTTTCGGCGCTGGTCGCGCTCGCCAAAGCCGACGACATCGTGCTGCCGTTCCTGTCCAGCGTGATGCCGGCGAACGACGCACATATCGATCGCGCGTTACAAGCCATTCTCGACGAGGGGCGCCGGAAGGTCGCGCTCTTGGGGCTCGCCTTCAAATCGGGCACCGACGATCTGCGTCATTCGCCGTTTGTCTATCTTGCCGAACGCCTGGTCGGCAAAGGCTATGATCTGGCGATCTTCGACCGCAACGTCAACGCCAGCAAACTACTCGGCAAGAACCGTGAATTCATTGAGCGCGAAATTCCGCATTTCGACCGGCTGCTGATTGCGGACCTGCGCCGGGCGCTCGACGGCGCGGGCATGATCGTGATCGGACACGCGAGCCGCGAGGACATCGCCGTGCTCGAGGCCGAACATAACGGCCGGCCGATCCTCGATCTTCAGGGTGTGCCGGCCTTGGCGCAGTTGCCCGGCGCGCGGTACCGCTCGCTCTGCTGAGGTCGACGATGGCGCGGCCGCGATTGCTCTTCGTCTCGCCGCAATTCCTGTTTCCGGCTGACGCCGGCGGCAAGATCCGCACTAGCGGCATCCTCCGCGGAATGAAGGGTGGCCATTTCGAGATCACGTTGGTTTCGCCGGCAACCGCCGAGCAGCCGCGACGCTTCGCTCGCGAGTTGAGCGAGGTCTGCGACCGGTTTCTGTCCTGGCCCGCGGTTCGACCTGGCAAGTTCGTCAGTGCTCTAACGCGCTTCGCCGCGTTGGCGTCGCGCCTGCCGGCTTCGGTCGCACTCGACCGTTCGCGTGCCGCCACCGCGCTGATTGCCGACGCGCTGGCGACGCAACCGGACGTCGTCGTCGCCGATTTCGTTCACGCCGCCGTGCTCTTCGACCGGATACCATCGGTGGGCTCGGTCGTGTTCACGCATAACGTCGAGGCCGAAATCTTCGCCCGTCACACAAAGACGGCGGAAAATTCCCTCGCGCGCATCATTTGGAGCGCGCAGCGCCGCAAGATGGCGGAATTCGAAGCGCGCAATCTGCCGGCTTTCGCCAAGGTCATCGCCGTCTCGGACCGCGATCTCAACTTCTTTCTCGAAACATACGGCGTGCGCGGCGGGGAAACGATTCCGACCGGCGTCGATTTCGATTATTTCGGCGCTTTGGCGTCGGCGCCGATGGCCGCGGTGGCGCCGCGCGGCGGCCATCTTGTCTTCACCGGCTCGATGGATTGGCCGGCCAATATCGATGCCATGCATTATTGTATGAACGAGATTTGGCCGATCATCGCCGCGGCCCGGCCTGACGCACGGCTCACTGTCGTCGGCCGCGATCCGCCGGTCGCGCTCATCGATAAGGCGCGGACGCGCGGGTTCAAATGGCAATTCACCGGCTTCGTCGACGATGTGCGTCCGTTCATTCGCGACGCCGACCTTTATATCGTGCCGCTGCGCGTTGGCGGGGGGACGCGGATCAAGATCTACGAAGCCATGGCGATGCGGCGGCCGGTGGTCTCGACGTCGATCGGCGTCGAGGGGCTGCCGATCGAGGCGGGCGAGCATTATCGCCGGGCCGACACGGCGACGGCTTTCGCCGAGGCGGTCGTGGGACTCCTTGCGGCGCCGGCAGATGGCGCCGAAATGGCCGAAAACGCCTACGATTTCATCCTGAAGCGCTATTCGACCCGGCGGGTGGCCCGGACGTTCGAGGACATTTGCAAGCGCACGGTCGGCGCCACCGAGCCATCGGAGCCAGTGGCGTTGGCTGGATAATCGCCGGTTTTCGGACGCCGCTGTTGCAGTGCAATAGCCGCCCACTTATATTGTAAGATCAGCACGTTTTCTGGAGATCGAGGTTCATGGCGCGGGTTACGGTCGAAGACTGTATAGTTAAAATCCCCAACCGATTCGAGTTGGTCCTGCTTTCGGCCCAGCGGGCTCGCGACGTGGCGGGCGGCGCGCCCCTCACCGTCGACCGCGACAACGACAAGAATCCGGTCGTGGCCCTGCGAGAGATCGCCGACGAGACGATCGCGATCAAGACACTCGAGGAAAATCTGGTGAAGGGTCTTCAGAAGCACGTCGAAATCGATGAGCCGGTCGAAGATCAGGAAATTGAGCTCGGGACACAGCTCGGCTTGGGTTCCGATATCGCGCAGGTGCCAGGAACTGAAGGCGCGGCTCTGGCCGAGGCGCAAGGCGACGAGGCGGTGGACGAAGATCTCGAAAAAGACGTGCTCGAGGCCGCCGAGGACGAAGCGGTCGGCCTGAACGACGAAGCGTTGCCGGACATCGCCGAAGGTGAAGGCGAGGGCGCGGGCGCGGGTGACGGTCCCGGTCCCGCGGAAGACGGACAGCCTTGATTGACGGGAGCGGCGGCGGTTCACCCGCCGCGCCGCTCTCGGTTTGTCCAGACGCCGGCCGCGGTGAGCGGCGGAGCATCGTTCCATGATGCGTCAATTCGAACTCGTCGAGCGGGTCAAGGCCTACGACCCGTCGGCTGACGAAGACGCCATCAATCGCGCTTACGTCCACTCAATGAAGGCGCACGGCGCCCAGAAACGGGCGTCCGGCGACCCGTATTTTTCTCATACCGTCGAGGTCGCCGGCATTCTGGCGAAGATGAAGCTCGACGCGGCGTCGATCATCACCGGTCTGTTGCACGACACGGTCGAAGACACGCTGGCGACGCTGGATGACATTGAAAAGGTCTTTGGGCCGGAAATCGCGCGTCTAGTCGATGGCGTAACCAAGCTGTCGCGGATCGAGCTCCAATCGGATCAGACCAAGCAGGCGGAGAACTTCCGCAAGCTGGTATTGGCGATGTCCGAAGACATCCGCGTTCTGTTGGTGAAGCTGGCGGACAGGCTACACAACATGCGCACGCTCCGCTTCATCAAGGACGCCGACAAGCGCAAACGTATCGCCCGCGAAACGATGGAAATCTATGCGCCGCTTGCCGAACGGATCGGCATGAACGCGATGAAGGACGAGCTCGAGGATCTGGCGTTCGCCGAGCTCAATGCCGAGGGGCGCGACAGTATCAAGACGCGGCTCAATTTCCTGCGTGAAAAAGGCGGCGACTTGGTCAGCAGTATCATCGACGAGCTGCACCATACGTTGAAGGAGGGCGACCTCGAGGCGCAGGTCTCCGGCCGCGAAAAGACGTCCTACTCGGTCTGGAAGAAGATGCAGAAGAAAAACGTCGGCTTCGAGCAGCTGTCCGACATCATGGCTTTCCGCGTCGTCGTCGAAAACGTCGAGCAGTGCTATCACGCGCTCGGTATACTGCACAGCAAGTATCCGGTCGTGCCGGGGCGGTTCAAGGACTACATCTCGACGCCGAAGCCGAACAATTATCGCTCGCTGCATACCGGCGTGATCGGCCCGCATCGCCAGCGCATCGAAATCCAAATCCGCACGCCGGAAATGCATGAGGTCGCCGAGCTCGGCGTCGCCGCCCATTGGGTCTACAAGCAGGGCGCGCCACGCACCGAAGGCCGCCAGTATCGCTGGCTGCGCGAGCTGCTCGACATCATCGAACATGCGCCCGATCCGCAGGAATTCCTCGAACACACCAAGCTCGAGATGTTCCAGGATCAGGTGTTCTGCTTCACGCCCAAAGGCGACCTGATCGAACTGCCGCGCGGCGCTACCGCCGTCGATTTCGCCTACGCAGTGCACTCGCAGATCGGCGATACCTGCGTCGGCGCCAAGATCAACGGGCGTCTCGTACCGCTGCGGACCACGTTGGCGAACGGCGATCAGGTCGACATCGTTACCTCCAAGGCACAGACGCCGTCGCCGACCTGGGAACGGTTCGTCGTCACCGGCAAGGCCCGCGCGCGGATCAGGCGCTTCATCCGGACGCAGCAGCGTCAGCAGTATCTCGATCTCGGCAAGGCGATCTTGCAGAAGGCGTTTCGGCAAGAGGGGCACGATTTCGCCGAAAAGGCACTCGACGAATTGCTGCAACGGTTCGAGTGCAAAACTCGCGACGATCTCTACGTCGCCGTCGGCGAGGGGCTGCATACCGGGCGCGAAATCGTGCACGCGATCTTTCCGCCGAAGACGGACGCGCGGTCGTCCAAGGTCGTAACCCTCACGCCGCGCGGCAAGACCAAGAAGCCGTCGGAAAACGCGGTTCCGATCCGCGGCATGATTCCTGGTATGGCGGTCCATTTCGCGGGCTGCTGTCACCCGTTGCCCGGCGACCGCATCGTTGGCATCGTCACGACCGGCAAAGGCGTGACGATCCACACCATCGATTGCGAGACGCTCGACACGTTCGCCGAGACGCCGGAACGCTGGCTGGACGTCGCCTGGAGCGACGACGGCGACGCCGGCCGCGTTCATGTCGGCCGGATCAGCGTCACCATCGGCAACGAACCGGGCAGCCTGGGCAGCCTGACGACCGTCATCGGCAAGGGTGGCGGCAATATCACCAATCTCAAGATCACCAACCGGTCTCAGGATTTCTTCGAGATCCTGGTCGACATCGAAGTGCAGAACGTGCGCCACTTGACCAACATCATCGCCGCCTTGCGGGCGACGCCGGTGATCAACTCGGTCGAGCGCGCGCGCGGCTGATCCGCATGATGCAGAAACGGCCGCTGCGTCTCGGCGTAAACATCGACCATGTCGCGACCATCCGCAACGCGCGGGGCGGCGTACATCCCGATCCGCTGCGCGCGGCGAAATTAGCCGCGGCAGCAGGGGCCGACGGCATCACGGCGCATTTGCGCGAGGATCGGCGGCACATTTCTGACGCTGACATCGCCGCGCTAGTGCGCGAGATCGCCCTGCCGCTCAATCTCGAAATGGCGGCTACCGACACGATGCTGGCGATCGCGCTTCACCACCGGCCGCATGCGGCGTGCCTGGTTCCCGAGCGCCGTCAGGAATTGACCACCGAAGGCGGTCTTGACGTTGCTGGTGCGCGTGACCGGCTCGCACCATTTGTCGCACAGCTGGCGCAGGCGCAAATTCGGACCTCGCTGTTCATCAATCCCGATGAGAATCAGGTTCGCGCCGCTCGAGCGATCGGTGCGCCGGTCATCGAGCTGCACACTGGCGCATATTGCGACGCAACGGGTGCGACGCGTGCACTTGAGCTCGACAGGCTGCGCTGCGCGGCGGCGTTGGCGGAAGAGTTGGGTCTTGAATGCCATGCCGGACACGGACTGAGCTTCGAAACCGTCGGTGCGATCGCCGCGATTCCGACCATTGTCGAACTCAACATCGGTCATTTCCTGGTCGGCGAGGCGATTTTCGGCGGCCTCGACAGCGCCATCAAACGCATGCGCGCCGCGATGGACCAGGCGCGCAGCAACGCGCATAGCGAAAAGAGCGCGTGATGATCCTGGGCGTCGGTAGCGACCTGATCGATATCCGTCGCATCGAGCGGACGATCGCGCGTTTCGGTGACCGGTTTCTCGATCGCATTTTCACGCCGATCGAGCGCCAGCGCGCGGAACGGCGGAACGGGTGCGCCGCCAGCTATGCCAAGCGTTTTGCCGCCAAGGAGGCGTGTTCCAAGGCGCTCGGAACCGGGTTTCGCAAGGGCGTTTATTGGCGCGATCTCGGAGTCGTCAATCTTCCCGGCGGGCGGCCGACCTTGGTGCTGACCGGCGGAGCCTTGGCGCGACTCAAGGCGATGACCCCGGACGGCATGACGCCGCGCATCGATGTCACGCTGACCGACGAACCGCCGTTGGCGCAGGCTCTTGTCGTGATCACAGCAGAGGCCGCGACGGCGGAGCGCCGCCCTTGACTTCCGAATCCCGGCAAGGCTTCATCGTCGCGGCCGCGTCGCCGGCCATCTTCCCTGGGCCCGTTCCGTCAATGTGTTAGTGGATCTCTTCGATGAGCAGCAGAACATCGGCTCGGGGCTCAAGCGGGCTCGCCGAGACAGTCAAGACGATTGTTTACGCGATTATCATCGCGCTGATCATCCGTACCTTTTTCTACGAGCCCTTCAGCATCCCTTCCGGATCGATGATCCCGACGCTGCTGGTCGGCGACTATCTATTCGTTTCGAAATTCTCTTACGGCTACAGCCGGTACTCGCTACCGCTTGGTGTGCCGCTGTTCACCGGTCGCGTGATGTTCACGCCGCCGCACCGCGGCGACGTGGTCGTGTTCAAGCTGCCGAAAGATCCGTCGGTCGATTTCATCAAGCGGATTATCGGGCTGCCCGGCGACCGCGTTCAGATGAAAGACGGCGTCCTTTATATCAACGACCAACCGGTGAATCGCGATCGGATCGGCGTCTATCAAGATCCGGCCAACGGCGCGACCTATACCGAATACATGGAAACGCTGCCGGGCGGCTATCAGCACCCCATTATCAAGCTGCCGGACACTTACACGCTCGACAACACGCCGGTCTTCACCGTTCCACCCGATCATTATTTCATGATGGGCGACAATCGCGACAACTCGTCGGACAGTCGCGATCCGTCGAGTGGCGTCGGCTACGTCCCGGCCGAGAATATCGTCGGTCGCGCGGTATTCCTGTTTTTCTCGACCAACGGATACGCTCATTGGTGGGAAATTTGGGACTGGCCATTCACCGTTCGCTACGACCGGCTGTTTACCTCTATTCACTGAGCGCGGCGCGCCGCGCCGCCATCGCTCTGCCATGAAACCGGCGACGTCTGGCGGCGTGGAGCGCCTCGAGGCCGAACTCGAATATCGCTTCGAAAAACCGAACTTGCTGATCGAAGCGCTGACCCATCCGAGCGCGCCGCAACGCAGCGCCGCGGTCCGGCGCGGCTATGAACGGCTCGAATTCCTTGGCGATCGCGTGCTCGATCTGATCGTTGCGCAGCTGTTGTGGCAACGGTTTCCCGACGACGACGAAGGGGCCTTGACCCGGCGTCAGGTCGCGCTGGTTCGGCGTGAAACGCTGGCGGCGGTGGCGCGCGAGATCGGGCTCGGCGATTTCGTCATCGTGTCGAGCGGCGAGGGCGCCGCCGGCGTACGCGAAAATACCAGCGTGCTATCGGACGT
>JBOHLR010000022.1:0-21785 GCA_050729555.1 Allostellaceae bacterium | reverse complement strand
GTCGCCGGATGCATGTCGCCATAGCCGATCGTCGCCATGGTTTGGACGCTGAAAAAGAAGGCGTCGGCGAAGGAACCGGGCTTGGCGTTGGCAATGCCGCCTTCCTGCGCGAAATAGAGCAACGCAAAGGCGAAATTGAACAGCATGTAGGCGACGCTCAGCAGCGCGAAAAATCCGCGCCACGAGACCGTCAGCAACGAATGATAGATGTCGGTGCGCGACTGGCCGCGCTGGCGTGCCGCGCGCACGGCCCGCATGCCGCGCAGCAGAGGGAATCTGGCGGCCGGCATCTCGGACGGTACGGCGTAGGGCGGTTTGACGCGCTTGGGCCCGTCGCTCATTGCGTCGACGGTTGCTGTTGCGCGTTGTTGAACTGAATCTGGTCGGGCGTCAGTTGAAAGCCAGCAACGATGCCGTAATCGGCGCCCGCCCCCACCCGCTTCACCGGCAGGTGCACCGTGAGGTTCTCGTTCGTGGCCACGACCGACCCGTTACCGGCAAAATGCGCCACAAAGCCGAAACGCTGCTCGTTCAGGATGTTGCCGGCGGCGTCCACCACCGCGACGAAATAGGTGAATTGCGGATTCTGGACCTTCGGCGAGGCACGGACGATCGTGAACATCACGATGACGTCGGCACGAATGCTGCCTTTTTCCTCGCTGCACGTGTCCTTGACCGCGAGGATTCGTGCCGCCGTGGCCACGTCGTCGCGCGTGCGGCCGGGGCCGGAAAACAACGGCGCGACATCGAGTCGCGGGGTCGCGGCGGTGCTGGGACAGGTGAGCGTCTCGGCGCTGGTTTTGCCGAAACAGCCGGCAAGCAAAAGCGGCAAGGCCACCGCTGCGACCGTTGCCAACCGACGCTTCAGCCGCTCCGCCGACTCCGGTCTCTTCATCGCCCTTTCCATAGGGGTTCCGCCTGTATTAACGTGCCAAAAAACGGCGGGCGAAAAATCGGCTCGCACTCTATTCGACGATCCAACGGCGCACAAGCGCCCGGGCGTCGCGAGTCGTAATCCGCATGGCCGTCTATACCGACGTTCCCGACGAGGAGCTCAAGGCTTTCATCGCCGAGTACGCGATCGGCGACGTGGTGTCGTGCAAGGGCATCGCCGAAGGGGTCGAGAATTCGAACTACCTGCTGCGCGCCGACACCGGCACCTACATCCTGACGCTCTATGAGAAGCGCGTCGCGCCCGCCGACCTGCCGTTCTTCCTGGCGCTGATGGAACATCTGGCGAAGCACGGCATTCCGTGTCCGACCCCGATCCACGGCCGCGACGGCGGCGCGTTGCGCAAGCTCTGCAGCCGGCCGGCAGTAATCGTCACTTTCCTCGACGGCATGTGGCCGCGTCGCATCCATCCGTATCATTGCGCCGGAGTCGGCGGCGCCTTGGCGCAGCTGCATCACGCTGGCGCCGGCTTCGCGTCGAACCGCGCCAACGACCTGTCGCTCGCCGGCTGGGAACGGCTTTACGGCGCCTGCGCCGCGCGCGCCGACGAGATCAAGGCCGGCTTGGCCGAAGAATTGCGCACCGAGCTTGCCGAGCTGCGGCGGTTGTGGCCGAACGATCTGCCGCGCGGCATCATTCATGCCGACCTGTTCCCCGACAACGTGTTCTTTCGCGGCGAGACGGTGTCCGGCCTGATCGATTTCTATTTCGCCTGCACCGATTTCTTTGCCTACGACCTGGCGATCTGCCTCAACGCCTGGTGCTTCGAAAGCGACGGCAGCTTCAACGTCACAAAGGCCAAGCTGCTGCTGGCGAAATACCGGGCGGTGCGACCGCTGGCCGACGCCGAGATCGAAGCTTTGCCGCTGCTGGCGCGTGGCAGCGCCATTCGCTTCCTCCTGACACGGCTCTATGACTGGCTGCACCAGGCACCCAGCGCTTTCGTGCGGCCGAAGGACCCGCTCGAATACCTACAGAAGCTGCGCTTCCACCGCGGCGTCACCAGCCCGGCCGCGTACGGAATCGATTCGTGAGCGACGGCGTCGTCGAAATCTTCACCGACGGCGCGTGCAGCGGCAACCCTGGCCCCGGCGGCTGGGGCGTACTGTTGCGCTACGACGGCGTCGAAAAGGAACTCTCGGGATTCGAGGCGGATACCACCAACAACCGGATGGAGTTGATGGCGGCGATCGCGGCGCTCGAGCAACTGAAGCGCGGCGTGCGTGCCGTCGTCCATACCGACAGCCGTTATGTGCACGACGGCATCACCGAATGGCTGCCGCGTTGGAAGGCGCGCGGCTGGAAGACTGCCGACAAGAAGCCGGTGAAGAACGTCGATCTGTGGCGTCGGCTCGAGGCGGCGCTCGCGCACCACGACGTCGTGTGGCGCTGGATCCGCGGGCATTCCGGCCATCCCGAAAACGAGCGGGCCGATGCGCTCGCGCGCGCGGCAATCGCCGTGGCGCGGCGCGGCGCCGCCGATCAGGTCTAGAGCGTCTTCAGAACCGCGTCGGCGCTCGACACCTCGAAGGCGCCAGCCGCTTCGACGTTGAGCGTCTTCACCACGCCGCTGTCGATGACCATGACATAGCGCTGCGAGCGCTTGCCGAGGCCGCGATCGGTCAGATCGAGCTCGAGTCCGACGGCCTTGGTGAAGTCGCCGCTGCCGTCCGCCAGCATCAGCACCTTGTCGCCGACTTTTTGGTCCTTGCCCCAGGCGCCCATGACGAACGCGTCGTTGACCGACAGGCAAGCGACCGTGTCGATCCCCTTGCCCTTCAACGCCGAAAATTTCTCGACGAAGCCCGGCAGATGCTTGGCGGAACAGGTCGGCGTGAAGGCGCCGGGCAGCGCGAACAAGACGACCTTCTTGCCTTTGAAGATGTCGTCGGTGGTGATGGGTTTCGGTCCATCGGCGGTCATGGTCATGAGTTTGACCGACGGAATCTTGTCGCCAACCTTGATGGTCATTGCCTCTCCTGTTTTTGAGCTGGGCCGGTTGTGCGGTCGCACCATAAACCCGCCGGCCCGAAAAATCATCCACCCCGCGCGGCGGTGGACGCAGCCGCCGGCGCAGCCGGATCCGCCGCCCGGTCGAGGCCATTCAGCACAGAATCAGGGGTCAGGATTTCGGGCAGGACGACGCCTTGGGGGGCGCGCGGCCCATAGACCACGTTGAACGGGATGCCATAACGGCCGAACTCGCGTAGATAACGCGCGATGGCGGGATTGGGTCGCGTCCAGTCGGCACGCATGGCGACGACGTCGGGCGCCGTCAAGCGCTGGCGCACCGCCGCCGGCGCCAGCGCGAAGCCAGCGTTGACCTTGCACGTGAGACACCAATCAGCGGTGACATCGACAAAGACGGTGTCTCCTTGCGCGACTAGCGCCGCAATCTGGCTTTCGTCGAACGGTCGCCAGAATCCAACCGGCGCTTCGGCCGACAGCGTCGGCGCGACGAGATTCGGCGCGACCAGCGCGGCAGCGATCAGCGCGACAACGACGACCCGGCGCGGCGCTGCATGCCGTATCCAGCCAACCGCGAACACCACCGCGATGAGCAACGCGCCGCAGATGACCGCAACCGCCGTACCGCTTTCGACCGCCAGAATCCACAGCAGCCAGATCGCGGTCGCCGCCAACGCCACGCCGAGAACACGCTTCAATTCGATCATCCAAGCGCCGGGTTTCGGCAGCCACAACGCCAAGGCTGGCGCGGCGGCAACCGCGAGATAAGGCAGCGCCAGACCGATGCCCATAGCGCCGAAGATCGCTAGCGCCGCCACCGGTGGCGACAGCAGCGCGAAGCCGAGCGCCGTGCCGAGCAGCGGCGCCGTGCAGGGCGTTGCAAGCAACGTCGCCAGGACGCCGGCGAAGAAGCTACCGAGATGGGCGCGTCCCTCGCCCAGCGCGGTCACCGCTGCCGGCAGCGGGATCTCGAACAGGCCCCAAACGTTCGCGGCAAACACGGTCAGGATCGCCGCCATCGCAACCAAAAATGCCGGCTGCTGGAACTGCAACCCCCAACCGACCGCGACACCGGCAGCGCGGAAGCCGATGGCGATGCCGGCCAGGGCGAGGAATGTCGCGACGATGCCGGCGGCGCTCGCCACAAAGCCGGCGCGGACCGCGCCACGGCCGCGCGCCGCATGGTCGACCGTGCCGAGCAGCTTCAGCGCCAGTACCGGCAGCACGCACGGCATGAAATTGAGGATGAAACCGCCGGCCAGCGCCAATGCCAGCATCGGCAGCAACCGCGCCCAGTCGATTGCGGGCGGCGGCGCCAGCGTCGGCGCGATCACCGCGGTCATCGCGCGCGAACCGTCGGTGAGCGTCACGGTCAGCGGTTTGCCGACAAGCTTGCGGAGCGCATCGGTACCGCCGCCATCGAGCGGCAACCGCAGCAGGCTGCCGCCCGGCTGCGCGCCGGCTGTCAGCCGCGGCGCGCCGAACGCGACATTGGGGGCGCCTTCGACAAAGGCATCCGGCGACACCAGCGGCGGCGACGCGGTCACGTGCAGCAACAACGCCGGCCGCGGCCCGTTGTCGACCACGGCACCGTCGAGCTTAAGCCCGACCTTGCTGCCGTCGCCCGGCACTTGCGCCACGAATTGATCGATGAGCGCGGCATAATCGGTCGCGCCGGCTGGCGGCGCGCCCGCGGGCAACGCCAGATGCAGGACCGTTTGATAGGGAACGCAAATCTCGCGGCAGGTGAGGTAATCGAGGTGCGCCGTCAGGGCGAGCGGCTTAGTGGGATCCACGACGCGCACGGTAACAGGCAGCACGACGGCGTCGCTGTAGCCCATGGTCTCGAGCCCGAGCACCGAAAATCGCTGCGGCGCCGGCCACAGCATGTCAGCGCGCGCGAGATTCGTGGAGCCATTCCAATCGAGCCGCGGCGGATAGCCGGCATCACCCGGCGAACGCCAATAAATGTGCCAGCCCGGCGCCATGCGGAACTCGAGGCCGAGCGTCTGCGTTTCCTGACCGGCAAGCGTGGCGTGCGCGGCGATGAGCCGTACCTTGCCCTGGTCGGTCGTGAACCAGGCTGACGACGCCGTTTCGGCGCGCGCCGGTATGGCAAACACGGTCGCAAGCAGGATGAGCGCCGTGACCATGCGCCAGACACACCAGCGTATCTTGCAAGGTTGGCGGCGTGGGCTTATTTGAGAAGGCCGGAGGTTTTCGTGACGTCGCTTGCCGGTCATCTTCTGGTTGCGATGCCGCAAATGCAAGACCCGCGTTTCGCGCGGGCGGTGGTCTATCTCTGTGCCCACAACGAAGACGGCGCGATGGGGCTGGTGGTCAACCGGCTGCTCGACGACGTGACCTGGCCGGAGCTGATGAAGCAGCTCGGCATCGAGACCAAAGCGGAGAGCGACGACCGGCGCATCCATTTCGGCGGCCCGGTCGAGGCCGGCCGCGGCTTCGTGCTGCACTCGGCTGACTATGTCGAGGACGGCACCCTGGTCGTCGGCGGCAATGTCGCGCTCACCGCGACACTCGAAATCCTGCGCGCCATCGGCCGCGGCAGCGGACCCAAGCGCAGCCTGTTGGCGCTGGGTTATGCCGGTTGGGGACCGGGCCAGCTCGATTCCGAGATCCAGGCGAACGGCTGGCTGAGCGTCGCCGCGGACGACGATATCGTGTTCGACGCCCAATACGGCGAGAAATGGCAGCGCGCGCTCGCGAAGCTCGGCGTCGACCTGTTGTCGCTGTCCGGCGAATCCGGCCGCGCCTGAACCGTTCACGACACCGTCTCGGCGGCACGAGTCACCTCGCCTTGCCGGGCCCATTCGCTGGTCAGCAGCCCGAAAAGCAGATGATCCTGCCAGCGGCTGTCGATCGACAGATACTCTTTGGCATAGCCTTCCTCGCGGAAGCCGCTTTTCAACAGCAGCCGCCGGCTCGCCTGGTTGTGCGGCAGGCAAGCGGCTTCGACACGGTGCAGCCGCAGCCGATCGAACGCGAAAGCGAGCGCGAGCCTGAGTCCGTCGGTCATGTAGCCTTGGCGGGCAAAGCGCTCGCCGATCCAATAGCCGAGGCTGGCAGTCTCCGCGACGCCGCGACGGATCTTCGACAGGCTGATGCCGCCGAGCAACACGCGGTCGGCGCGGCGCACTAGCAGGAAACTGTAGCCCTGGTCGCTGCGCCAGTCGGCGGCATAGCGCTGCAGCCGCCGGCGGAAACCGGCGCGGGTGACCGCGTCGTTCGGCCAACTTGGCTCGAACGGCGTGAGGAAACCGCGCGACTCGGCGCGCAGAATCGCCCATTCGTCGAAATCCTCGCGCTCGGGCGTGCGCAGCGTGATGCGCGGGCCGACGAGCCGGAACGGCGGCGGCGCGGCGCCAAAAAAGCGGGTGATGGCCAGAAGCTCCGACCCCACCGGGGCCCTCCTATGCCGCCAGACGCCGCGCGAGGCGGTCGTAATCCTCGACGGCGCCGATCGGACCCAGCGCGGCGAAAGTCGGCTGCGCCGCGATCAGCCGCGACGCGACGCGCACCACCGAGGCTTCGTCGACCGCATCGATGCGGCGGATGATTTCGCCGGCATCGAACGGCCGGTTGAACACCAGCACATGATTGCCGTGTTGCTCGGCGCGCGCGGACGTTGCTTCCAGCGACATCAGCAAACCGGCCTTGAGTTGGGCACGCGCGCGGTCGAGCTCGACCGGCTCGAGGCCGCGCTCGAGCTTGCGGATTTCGTCGCACAGGACCGGCAACAATTCGGCCGCCTCGCGCTCGCCGGTGCCGGCGTAAACGCCGAACAAACCGCCGTCGGTATAGGAATGGCTGAACGAGTAGATCGAATAGACCAGGCCGCGCTTTTCGCGAATCTCCTGGAACAGGCGCGACGACATGCCGCCGCCGAGCGCCGCGGAGACGACCGAAGCCGCGTGATAGTCCTGATCGGTGAAGGTGAAGCCGGGAAACGCGAGCACGACATGGACCTGCTCGAGATCGCGGTCCTCGCGATACTCGCCGCCGACATAGCGCGCGGGTTCCGTCGCGGGATGGCTCCGATCCGGCAACGCGGCGAACGCGCGTTCGGCCAGCGCCACCACGGTGTCGTGATCGCAATTGCCCGCTGCGGCCAGGACCATCCCCGGCGCGGCGTAGTTGCGCGTCAGATAGCCCGCCACTGCGTCGCGCGCAAGCGCCCGGATGATCGCGGCGCGGCCGAGCACCGGCCGGCCCATCGGCTGATCGGGAAATGCCTGCTCCTGGAGGTAGTCGTAGATGATGTCCTCGGGCGTGTCCTGCGCCTGGCCGATCTCCTGCAAGATGACCGCGCGCTCGCGCTCCAGCTCCGCCGGCTCGAAGGTCGAGTGTTGCAGGATGTCGGCCAGGATATCGACCGCCAGCGGCACGTCGGGCTTCATCACCTTGGCGTAATAGGCCGTATGCTCGCGCGACGTATAAGCGTTGAGATGACCGCCGACCGCCTCGATCTCGGCGGCGATCGCGAGCGCCGACCGCCGGGCCGTGCCCTTGAACGCCATGTGCTCCAGCACGTGCGCGACGCCGTTGATCTCCTTCGGCTCGTGCCGCGTGCCGACATCCACCCAGACGCCGAGCGATACGGTCTCGACCG
This sequence comes from Allostellaceae bacterium, assembly GCA_050729555.1. Lineage (GTDB taxonomy): Bacteria > Pseudomonadota > Alphaproteobacteria > ATCC43930 > CGMCC-115725 > REEB95. Next base: position 14,235 of record JBOHLR010000022.1, on the reverse strand, counting down.
AGTCCATCGTGTCGGTGACGACGCGCAGGCCGTTGGCGAGCCGGCTGATGCGGATGCTCATGCCGCGACCCCTTGGCGCACATGCGCCCGGACGAAGTGCTGTACGGCCGCAAGATCGTTCGGCAGACTCACCCGCCGCTCCGGCAAGGCCGTGAGATTGGCGAGGCGCGGCGGCGGCATCGGCCGCACGCCGCAGGCCGCCATCACCGCGTCGGGGAACTTGGCCGGGTGCGCGGTTCCGACGACGACCATGGGCGTCGCCGGTTCGCGTTTGACGCGGCGCGCCGCAGTCAGCGCCACCGCCGTATGCGGATCGATCAGCACGTCGGTCGCGCGATAAAGCGCACCCATCGTCGCGCGCGTCGAATCGTCGTCGACGCGTTCGGCCTGAAACAGCGCGCGCGCCGCCTGCCACTGGCGCTTCGTCGTCGGCAGGGTGCCACTGGCGCGGAAATGCGTGAAAGCGGCCGCAGTCTTCGTGCCGCTGTTGCCGGATAGCTCGAAGAAGAAACGCTCGAAATTGCTCGACACCTGGATGTCCATGCTCGGGCTGATGGTCGACTCAACCGTGCCGAGGCTCATCGTGCCGTCGGTGAAGAACCGCGTCAGGATATCGTTGCGGTTGGTGGCGATCGCCAGCCGCGCGATCGGCAGGCCCATACGGCGCGCGACGTGGGCGGCATAGACGTTGCCGAAATTTCCCGTCGGCACGGCGAACGCGACGTCGTGCGCCGGCGCACCAAGCGCCACCGCCGCCGCGACGTAATAGACGATCTGGGCCATGATCCGCGCCCAGTTGATCGAATTGACGGCGGACAGGCCGAGCTCGTCGCGGAAAGCCGCATCGGCGAACATCGCCTTCACCAAATCCTGGCAATCGTCGAACGTTCCCTCGACCGCGACGGCGTGCACGTTGTGCGCCGGCACCGTCGTCATCTGGCGCCGCTGCACGTCGGAGATGCGGCCGGCGGGATAGAGCATGAAAAGGTCGATCGCCTCGCGGTCGCGGCAGGCTTCGATCGCCGCCGAGCCGGTATCGCCCGAGGTGGCGCCGATGATGGTGACGCGGCGGCGGCGTTTGCGCAGCACGCGGTCGAACAGCGGGCCGACGAGCTGCAACGCGTAATCCTTGAAGGCGAGCGTCGGGCCGTGGAACAGCTCGAGCAGCCACAGCCCAGCGTCGAGCTGCCGCAGCGGCGCCACCGCCGGGTGCGTGAAGGGGCGATAGGCTTCTTCGATCATGCGACGCCATTCCGCCGCGGGCACGGCGTTGCCCAGAAACGGCTGCGTCACCCGTGCGGCGATCTCGGCATAGGACAAGCCGCGCAGTGCCTCGAACCAGGCCGCGCGATAACGCGGCAGCCGCTGCGGCACATAGAGGCCGCCATCGGGCGCCATGCCGGTCAGCAGGATTTCGTCGAACTGCCGGCTTGTCGCCGCGGCGCGGCCGTGGCGGGTGCTGATGTAGCGCATCGTTGTCCGTGGATTGCAGCGGTCGAGGCCGAGCCTATGCCGCGAGATAGCGCGCGCGCAAGTGGCCCTCGAAGATCGCCGCGTCGAGCGGCTTGCCGGTGGCGCGCACCAGGATGTCGCGGGCCGAATAACGCGAGCCGAGACCGTGCACGTTGGCGCGCAGCCAAGCGAGCAGCGGCGCAAAGTCGCCGCGCGCGATGGCGCTGGGGATCGCCGGCACCGCCCGTTTCGCCGCGTCGAAGAGTTGCGCAGCGGTCATGGCGCCGAGCGTATAGGTCGGGAAATAACCCCAAGCGCCGTCGTACCAGTGGATGTCCTGGAGACAGCCGTCGCGATCGTCGGGTGGCGTCACCGCCAGCAGCCGTTCCATCCCTTCGGACCAAGCGTCCGGCAGATCGGCGAGATCGATCTCGGAGGATATCAACGCACGCTCGAGCCGATAACGCAGGATGACGTGCGCCGGATAGGTGACCTCGTCGGCATCGACGCGGATCAGCGAGCGGGCGACCCGCGTTCCGAGCCGGTAGAGATTCGCCGCCTCCCATTCGGGCCCGCTGCCGCTGAAACGTTCGCGCAGGATCGGCGCGGCGAATTCGACAAACTCGCGCGAGCGGCAGACCTGCATTTCAATGAGCAGCGATTGGCTCTCGTGGATGCTCATGCCGCGCGGCTCCCCGACCGGCTGTCGCCGCCAAGCCGCCGGCAGGCCGCGCTCGTACAAGGCGTGGCCGGTTTCGTGCAGCACGCCCATTAACGCGCGCGCGAAATCGGCCTCGTCGTAGCGCGTGGTGATGCGTACGTCGTCGGGTGTGCCGCCGCAGAACGGATGCAGGCTCTGGTCGAGCCGGCCGTGGTCGAAGTCGAATCCGAGCCGCGTCATCAATTGCCGCGCCGCCTGGCGCTGTGCTTCGACGGGAAACGGCCCCCTCGGCTGTAACGGCGGCTTGTGCGCCGCCTGTGCCGCCAGCGCACTTTCGATCAGCGCCGGCAGAAGCGGCGCCAGATGATCGAACAGCCGATCAATCTCGGCGATCTGTCCGCCCGGCTCGAACTGATCGAGCAACGCCTCGTACGGCGACACGCCGAGTTTGGCGGCCTTGGCGGCGGCGACCTCGCGCGTCAGGTCGAGGACGCGTTGCAAGCGCGGCAGGATTGCGGCGAAATCGTTGGCTGGGCGCGCCTTGCGCCAGGCCATCTCGCATTCCGAACAGGCGCGCGAATAGGCCGCAACCAGATCGGCTGGCACCGCAGTGGCGTGCAGCCAGAGCCGGCGCATCTCGGCAAGATTGGCGCGCTGCCAGTCGTCGAGCCCGTCATGGCTGGCATCGTCCATGAGATCGACGAGGCGCGGATCGGCGAGAATGTCGTGCGCGATGACCTTGATCTCGGCGAGTTGCTCGGCGCGGGCCGCGGCGGCGCCATCGGGCATCATCGCGGCAGTGTCCCAGTGCAGCATCGCCACCGCCTCGTTGACGAGGCCGAGACGCTTGAAGCGAGCTTCGAGCGTGGCGTAGGCGGCAGTCATGCGCGCTCCTTCAACCGGCGGCGGACGAAAATCGCATAGATCTGAACGAGACCGGCCGCCAAAGCATACCAAGTGATGGCGTATGATAGATGGTGATTGGGCAGGTCGATCGCCGTCTGGCCGCCTTTGGGCCAACCGCCTGGATTGGGCGTCGCGTCGGCATCGATATAATAAGGCAGGACGTCAGCCTGCAGCGCAGAGGCGGCGGCCATCGCCTTGAGGTCGATGAAATACCATTCGCCGCGCACCGGCTGGTTATCGGGCGTGAACCACGACGGCCGCCCGCGGTCGAGCCGCAACGGGCCGGCGACCCGCGTCGGACCGGCGATCTCGCCGGCGCGGCGGCTATCCGGCGTCGCGAGCTCGGTCGGCACGAAGCCGCGTTCGACCAGCAGCACTTTACCGTCGTCGAGCACAAACGGCGTGACGATGTCGAAACCGGCGGTGCCATCGTCGGCAATCGCCGCCACATGCATTTCGCGGTCGTTGAGGAAATGGCCGCTCGCGCGCACCCGGTGATATTCGAGAGCCTGCGCCGTTGCGAGGCTCGATGGCGGCGGCACCGGCGGCAGATGGAACGCTGTCCGGCGCGCCGCGATCAGCCCTTCTTTCCAGTGCAGCCTCTGGACCTGCCAGGTGCCGAGACCGATCAGGATGACAAAGCCGACCGCCGCCCAGACGCTCGGCCAGAGCAGCGAGCGTCTCACGGGCGCGGAGCCGGCTTCCGGTTACTCGGCGAGATAAACGCCGCCGGATCCCCACCAGTAGACGCAGATGAACAGGAACAGCCAGACCACGTCGACGAAGTGCCAGTACCAGGCCGCCGCCTCGAAGCCGAAATGGTGGTCCGGCTTGAAATGTCCGGCGATGGCGCGGAACAAGCACACCGCCAGGAACGTCGTGCCGATGATGACGTGGAAGCCGTGAAAACCCGTCGCCATGAAGAAGGTCGACGGATAGATGCCGTCTTTGAAGCCGAACGCCGCGTGCGAGTACTCGAAGGCCTGCAAGCACGTAAACGTGATGCCCAGGAGAACCGTGACGAGCAAACCGCGCACCAGGTTCTTGCGGTCGCCCTCGATTAAGGCGTGGTGCGCCCAGGTCACGGTTGTGCCGGACAACAACAGCACCATGGTGTTGAGGAAGGCGATGTCCCACGGATCGAACGGCCGGATGCCTTTGGGCGGCCAGATGCCGCCAACCGGATAAAGCGCCGAGGAAAAGAACGCCCAGAAGAAAGCGGAGAAGAACATCACCTCCGAGGCGATGAACAGCGCCATGCCGAAGCGCAGGCCGATCTGGACCACCGGCGTGTGAAAGCCCTGGAACTCGCCTTCGATGATGACGTCCCGCCACCACACGAACATGATGCCGAGCACGCCGAGCATGCCGGCGGCCATCACCCACGGCGGACCACCGTGGAACCACCACACCGCGCCGCCGGTGAGCACACCGGCGATGATCGCGCCGATCAGCGGCCACGGGCTGGGATCGACGAGATGGTACGGATGCTTGTGGCCGGCGTGGCCCGTGGCGTGGCTGGATTCGGTCATTGGCTCATCCTTCAGCGATACTGGGCCGCAGCGGCGACCGGCACCGACGCAGTCTGGCCGGCACCGTCTTGGTCTTTGGCTTGGAACATCGTGTAGCTCAACGTGATCGTGTCGACATCCGCGTCATTGGGATCGTTGACGATATCGGGATCGACGAAAAAGGTCACCGTCAGGTCCTTGCTTTCGCCCGGCGCAAGCGCTTGCCGCGTGAAGCAGAAGCACTGCAGCTTGTCAAAATAGAGTCCGGTCTTGGCCGGCGTGACGTTGAAGGTCGCCGTGCCGACAACCGCCGTCGGGCCGCGATTGACCGCGTGATAGGCGACAGTCTTGGTCTCGCCCGGATGAACCTGCACCGCCGACTGCACGGGCCGGAATTCCCAATCGAGTCCCGGCGCGGTGTTGGCGTCGAAACGGACCGTGATGACGCGGTCCGGAAGCGCGGCGCGCGGCGCATTGGTAGCGCGCTGCGTCGTGCCGTTGTAGCCGGTGACGGCGCAGAACAGGCGGTAGAGCGGTACCGACGCCACCACCAGGCCGAGCATGCAGCCGACCACCAGCAGCAGGCCGATCACCGTCCGGCGTTTGCCGCGACCGGCCGGCGTCACGACCAGACTCCGAGCCGCACCAGCGCGATTAGGTAGAACAACGCGACGACCCCCAGCAGCAACAGCAGCAGGGCCCGGTTGCGCGAGCGGATACGGCGCTGGCGGTCATCCATCAACGCGAACTCGCTCATGCGCCAGAGCCCGGAATGGCGAGCAGCCCGGGAGCGCGGTCGATCGCCATCAGGGCAAAGAGCAGGAAGAGATAAAGAAGCGAGAAGCCGAACATGCGCCGCGCCGCGCGGTCGCCCGCGTCGCGCCAGACGGCCAGCGCGCACAGGGTAAACAACGCCGACAGCACCAGCGCCGCGGCACCATAGAGCCAGCCGGTCGCATGCAGCAGCGCCGGCGCCACCGCCACCGGCCACAGCACCAACGTATAAAGCAGCATCTGCTTCTTGGTTTCCGCCTTGCCGGCGACGACCGGCAGCATCGGCACGCCGGCGCGCGCGTAATCGCCGGCGCGATAGAGCGACAGCGCCCAGAAATGCGGCGGCGTCCAGAAGAAGATGAGCGCGAACAACGCCAGCGACGCGACGCTGACCTGGCCGGTCACCGCCGCCCAGCCGATCATCGGCGGAAAGGCGCCGGCGGCGCCGCCGATGACGATGTTCTGCGGCGTCCGGCGCTTCAGGCCGATGGTGTAGACGAAGACGTAGAAGCTGATCGCCAGCGCCAACAGCGCCGCCGCAACCATATTGACCGCCAGCCCCATGACGATGACCGAACTGACGGCGAGAACCGCGCCGAAGCCGAGCGCGTCGCCCGGCGCCATGCGGCCGGCGGGCAACGGCCGATGGCGCGTCCGGTCCATCAGCGCATCGATGTCGCGCTCGTACCACATGTTGATGGCGCCCGCCGCACCGGCGCCGACGGCGATGCACAGCACCGCGACCGCCGCCAGCAACGGATGCAAATGGCCCGGCGCGAGATAAAGCCCGACGAAACCGGTGAACACCACCAGCGACATCACCCGCGGCTTCAGCAACGCGAAATAGTCGCCGACCGCGGGAACGAAATCGGCCGGCGTCGCGCGCGGAAGCGCGACCGTCGCTGTATCGAGCGCCGGCGGGCTCATCGCTCAGTGGCCGGAGGTCGTGGCGATATGCGGCAGCTCGTCGTAGCTGTGGAACGGCGGCGGCGACGAGACCGTCCATTCGAGCGTCGTGGCGCCTTCGCCCCAATAGTTTGCGCCAACCTTCTTCCCGGCAAGCAGCGTGTGGAATACGATGTATATGAAGAACAGCGTCGAGGCGTAGGAGATGAACGCGCCGATCGAGGCGACCATGTTCCAGCCGGCGAAGGCGTCCGGATAATCGCTGATCCGGCGCGGCATGCCAGCAAGCCCGAGGAAGTGCATCGGGAAGAACGTCAGGTTGACGCCGATGAACGTCGTCCAGAAATGGATCTTGCCGAAGGTCTCGTTGTATTGCCGGCCTGACATCTTACCGATCCAGTAGTAGAAGCCGGCGAACAAGCCGAACACCGACCCAAGCGACAGCACGTAGTGAAAATGCGCCACCACGTAATAGGTGTTGTGCAACGTGTGGTCGACGCCGGCGTTGGCCAGCACGACGCCGGTCACGCCGCCGACGGTGAACAGGAACAGGAAGCCGATGGCGAACAGCATCGGCGTCTTGAACTCGATCGAGCCCTCCCACATTGTCGCGATCCACGAGAAGATCTTGATGCCCGTCGGCACGGCGATGACCATCGTGGCCGCGGTGAAATAGGCCTGCGTGTCGACGCTGATGCCGGTGGTGAACATGTGGTGCGCCCACACCACGAAGCCGATGACGCCGATCGACACCATCGCATAGGCCATGCCGAGATAGCCGAAGACCGGCTTCTTCGAGAAGGTCGAGACCACCTGGCTGATGATGCCGAAAGCCGGCAGGATCATGATGTAGACCTCGGGGTGGCCGAAGAACCAGAACAGGTGCAGGAACAGCATCGGATCGCCGCCGCCCGACGGATCGAAGAAGGTGGTGCCGAAATTGCGATCGGTGAGCAGCATGGTGATGGCGCCCGCCAGCACCGGCAGCGCCAGCAGAAGCAGGAACGTGGTCACCAGAATCGACCAGACGAACAGCGGCATCTTGTGCAGCGTCATGCCGGGCGCGCGCATGTTGAAGATCGTGGTGATGAAGTTGATCGCGCCCATGATCGACGAGGCGCCTGCCAGGTGCAGCGAGAAGATCACCATGTCGACGGACGGGCCTGGATGGCCGATCTTGGACGACAGCGGCGGATAGAGCGTCCAGCCCGTGCCGGCGCCAGCCGGATCGCCAACCATGGTCGAGCCCAGGAGCAGCGCGAATGACGGCACCAACAGCCAGAAGCTGATGTTGTTCATGCGCGGGAAGGCCATGTCGGGCGAACCGATCATCAACGGCACGAACCAGTTACCGAACCCGCCGATGAGCGCCGGCATCACCACGAAAAATATCATCGTAAGGCCGTGCGCGGTGATGATGACGTTGTAAAGCTGGTGATCGTTGTGGAACAGCACGTCGCCCGGCTGCATCAAATTGTAGCGCATGACCACCGAGAACGCGCCGCCGATGAGCCCGGCGGTGATCGCGAAGATCAGATAGAGCGTGCCGATGTCCTTGTGGTTGGTCGAAAACAGCCAGCGAGCGACGAAGCCATGGCGGTGATCGGCATGTTCGTCGTGCGTCGTCGTTCCGTAAGTCATGGTTTCCTCGCGAATGCTACCGCGATGCGTCGGCGGCGAGCGTCAACGCGCCGTCGTCGTCGTTCGCATACTTCTTCTTGGCGTCGGCCGCCCATTTGGTGAAGTCGTCAGCCGAGACCGCGTGGATTTCGATCGGCATGAACGGGTGATTGATGCCGCAGATCTGGTTGCACTGGCCATAATAGACTCCCGGCCGCTCGACTTTGAACCAAGCCTCGTTGGTCCGGCCAGGCATGGCGTATTCCTGCACGCCGAAAGAGGGCACGAACCAGCTGTGGATCACGTCGGTGCTGGTGACCAGCACGCGCACCACCTGACCGACCGGCACCACCATCACATTGTCGACGCCGAGCAGGCGCGGATCGCCGGCTTGCTTGTCTTGCGCGTCGGACAGGATGTTGCTGTCGAAACTGAAATCGCCCTGATCGGGATAGTCGTAGCTCCAGTACCATTGATGGCCGGTGACTTTGACGGTCATCTGCGCATGCGGCGTGTCGGCCATGAAGTAGAGCAGCTTGAACGACGGCACGGCGATGATCACCAGGATCAGAACCGGCAGGAGCGTCCAGAGAAGTTCGAGCACAGTATTATGCGTGGTGCGCGACGGCACCGGGTGGCGCTTGGCGTTGAAGCGGATCATCACGTAGAACAGCAGGCCGACAATGAACAGCGTGATCAGTACGATGATCACCGTCAGTTCGTTGTTCAGGGCGTCGACGTGGTCGCGCACCGGCGTCGCCGCGGGCTGCAAGCCGAGTTGCCAGTCGTACGGCTGCTCCGCCCAGGCCGGCAGCGCGACCAAGAGCGGCGCCGGAAGCCCCAGCAGCGCGCGCGCGACGCGGCGCGCGAAATCCGTGATCCGATTTGCCGGAACCCGTGCCATGGACATCCCCTCGTCCTCACCAGAGCCGAAACGCCGCCGCGACGCGGCGACGACGGTGCGGGACGCTACACGAAAGTACCGAGGCGCGAAACCAGCCCGCATCCGGCTTGTCATAGCGAACAGTGCCGCGCGATGCCAACCGCAACATTGCGACTTTATGCCGCATAAACTGCCGCACCACCGCCGGAACGCGCGGCGTCGGCGCTGGCACAAACGGCCCTAGCACCCCATGTCTGTTTCTGGCAATGAAGCAGGACCGAGAAGGAGCCGAGACATGACCGATCTGGCACGCGCGGAGACGTTGTTTTTCGCCGGCACCGGCATGGATCGCGCACGCGTCGACCGGATCGTCCGCGACTCGCTTGCCGGCATGGACGACGGCGAACTGTTTCTCGAATGGAGCCAGTCGGAAGCGCTCGCGCTCGATGACGGCCGCATCAAGAGCGCGAGCTTCGATCAATCGCAGGGATTCGGGCTGCGCGCGTTATCGGGCGAAGCCGCCGGCTACGCGCACGCGTCGGAATTGTCCGAGGACGCGATCCGGCGCGCCGGCGAGACCGTGCGCGCGGTCAAGCATGGCCACGCCGGCACCATGGCCGCGCCGCCGCCGGGCACCAATCGGCAGCTCTACACCGATGCCAATCCGCTCCAGCTGGTGCCCTTCGAAACCAAAACAAAGCTGCTGATGGACATCAACGCCTATGCCCGCGCCAAGGACAAGCGCGTCAAGCAAGTGATGGCATCGCTTGCCGGTGAATGGCGCGCGATCGAGATCGTTCGCGCCGACGGCCAGGCGCAGGCCGACATCCGGCCTCTCGTGCGTCTCAACGTCAGCGTCGTGGTCGAGGAAAACGGCCGCATGGAAGTCGGCGGTCACGGCGCCGGCGGTCGTGTCGAATATGCGCTCTATCTCGATCCCGCCCGATGGCAAGCACAGGTCGATGAAGCGCTGCGCCAAGCGCTGGTCAACCTCGCATCGGTGCCGGCGCCCGCCGGCGAGATGACAGTCGTGCTCGGTCCCGGCTGGCCCGGCGTTATGCTGCACGAGGCGGTGGGACACGGCCTTGAAGGCGACTTCAACCGCAAGAAGACGTCGGCCTTCTCCGGCATGATCGGCCAGCGCGTCGCGGCGCCCGGCGTCACCGTGGTCGACGACGGCACGCTCAAGGACCGGCGCGGCTCGCTCACCGTCGACGACGAAGGCACGCCGAGCGGCACCACGACGCTCATTGAGGATGGAATCCTCAAAGGCTACATGCAGGACCGGCTCAACGCCCGGCTGATGGGCATGAAGCCGACGGGCAACGGACGGCGGCAAAGCTACGCGCACGCGCCGATGCCGCGCATGACCAACACCTACATGCTCGCCGGTGCGCACGATCCGGCCGAGATCCTCGCCTCGGTGAAGCGCGGCGTATACGCCGTCAATTTCGGCGGCGGCCAGGTCGACATCACTTCGGGCAAGTTCGTGTTCTCGGCGTCCGAGGCCTATCTGATCGAGAACGGCAAGGTCGGCCCGGCGCTCAAAGGCGCGACCTTGATCGGCAACGGCCCCGACGCGCTGACGAAGATCACCATGATCGGCAACGACCTGAAGCTCGACGACGGCATCGGCACCTGCGGCAAGGACGGCCAAGGCGTGCCGGTCGGCGTCGGTCAGCCGACGCTGCGGATGGACGGGCTCACCGTGGGTGGCACGGTCGCATGAGTCTGATCCGGCGGGCGTGTCTCGGCGCGTTCGCCGCTTTTTTCATTCTGACCTTCCCCGCGTTCGCCGGCTGCAATCTGGCGCAGGCACCGACGACGCGCTGGCGCGCGGTCGAGCAGGACGGCCGCGCCTGGCTGGTCGATCCGTGCGGTGCGCGCACCTTCTCGCTCGGCGTCGACGTGCTCGACGCCGGACTTTCGGGCGCCAAACTCAATCGGCCGCATTACGATTGGCGCGCGCACTATGCGTCGCTCGACGATTGGATCGACGCGACCGATAAGCGGCTACGCGCCTGGGGCTTCAACGCCGCCGGCGCCTGGTCGCTGCCGCCGCCGCAGCTGCGCTTGCCGACGACCATCGATCTCGAGCTCGGCCGGCTGGCGAAATTCCATTGGTTCGATCCGTTCCGGCCCGACATGGGCGCGATCATGGATGAAGAGGCGGCGAAGCTGATCGCGCCTTATCAGCACACCGCTTACCGCATCGGCTATTTCTCGGACAACGAAGTCGGCTGGTGGGACGGCGCACTCTTCACCTTTTATTCGCGCAAGCCGGCCACCAACTTCACCAAGCAGCGGCTCGTCGCCATGCTGCGCGCGCGTTACGGCGGCGACTGGCCGCGCTTCACCCGCGATTTCGTGCCGCCGCCGGGCGTCGATTCATGGGCGAGCCTGTTGACGACGCGGCGAACGACGCGTCTCAGGCCCGGCGGCGACGGCGCCAAGGCGATCTCCCAATGGACCGGCATCGTCGCCGATCGTTATTACGCGCTGGCATCGGCGGCGATCCGCAAGGCCGATCCCGATGCGCTCTATTTCGGCGACCGGCTGCCGATCTATTACGATCCGGCGGCGGTCCGCGCCGAAGCGCGTTACGTCGACGCCATCGCCACCAACTACAATGTCGACAGTCCCGAAGGCTGGATCGCGCCTTATTTCTTCGACAGTCTGCGCGCGCTGTCGGGCGGCAAGCCGGTGCTGATCTCGGAATGGTTCTACGCCGCGCATCAGAACCGCACCGGCAACCGCAACAACGGCCATCTGATGACGGTCGAGACCCAGGCCGAACGTGCCACCGGCGCGAGCGCCGCCGCGCGCAACTTCGCCGCGGTACCAGACATCCTCGGCCTCGACTGGTTCCAATACTACGACTATCCGCTGGGCGGCCGGCAGGACAGCGAGGACTATAATTTCGGCCTGGTCGACATCAACGACCGGCCGTACCAGCGGCTGGTGAACGCGCTCGCCGCGGCCAATCGCACGCTGCCGACGCTGCACGCCGCCGCCGCGGCGATGCCGCGTTTAAGCCGCGAGACGATCCGCGTGCCGCACGCGAAAATCGATTTCGCCAAGCCGTCGTTGATCGATTGGCCAAAGCCGGTGTCGTTGATGCCGCCTCTGGCCACTGCCGCCGATGACGTGCCGTTCGGCGAGGTCTACCTCGCCTGGGACGCACGCGGTATCGCGCTCGCCACCATTGGCCAGGATTATTACGACATCGGCGTGCTTGCCTATAAAGACGGCTTCCCGTTGAGCGAAGCCTATCGCGTCGAGCTCGATCTCGACGCCGGCGCCGGGCCGCATCGCTTCACGCTCTATTTCATCCCGCCCAAAGGCAAGATGCGCGACTATCCGCCGATGCAGCCGCTGCTGTGCGTCGGCTCGCCGAGCGAGCATCGCGGCGCGTCTTGTCCGCCGGTCGCCGGCGGCCGCGTGCATTATTTCGGCGCCGACCAGCCGCGCATCGTCGCCGACGCGCTGATTCCGTGGAGCGCGCTCGGCCTGTCCGGGCCGCCCGAATCGCATCGGATCAAGCTCGACGTGTCGGCGCGCAGCTGGTTCCGGGCGCGCTGGATGTCGCTGTCGGGCGAACCGCCGGAGGCCGCATCGGCCGATCCCAAGCTCTGGAAAACGGCAACGCTCAATTAATAGGCTTGCTCGCCGTAAAGCGGCTCGATCTTGCCGCCCCAGCGCGTATTGAACTCGTCGACCAGAAGCTCCGCCGGCGTGCGGCCGCGTTCGGCGATTTCGAACAACGGCTCGAGATAGATGCGCTCGTCGTCCTTGGTGGTGTCGAGCTCGGCGCGGCGCTTGAGCCCCTCGCGCGCGATCGCCAGCATGTCGATCGTCCAGTCTTTCAGCTTGCGACCGCGGAACGGCGTCGCCAGACCCTGACGCGGCACAGCTTCATGCAGGGTGTCAATCTCGGCCGGCGTCCAGTCTTTGATCAACGAAGCGGCCGCGTCGAGCGCCGTCTGCTCGTAGAGCAAGCCGGTCCACAGCGCCGGCAGCGCGCATAGCCGCCGCCACGGCCCGCCGTCGGCGCCGCGCATCTCGAGGAACTTCTTCAGCCGCACCTCGGGAAATGCCGTCGTCAGATGATCCGACCAATCGCTGAGCGTCGGCAGCGTGCCTGGCAGGCCGGGGAGCTTGCCTTTGAGGAAATCACGGAAGCTCTGGCCAGCGACGTCGACGTACTGGCCGTCGCGGTAGACGAAGTACATCGGCATGTCGAGCATGTAGTCGACGTAGCGCTCGAAGCCCATGCCGCGTTCGAAGACGAACGGCAGCATGCCGCTGCGGTCGGGATCGGTGTCGGTCCAGACGTGGCTGCGATAGCTGACGAAGCCGTTGGGTTTTCCCTCGGTGAAGGGCGAGTTGGCGAACAGCGCCACCGCCAGCGGTTGCAATGCCAAGCCGACGCGGAATTTGGTCGCCATGTCGGCTTCGTCGGCGAAATCCAGATTCACCTGCACGGTGCAGGTGCGCAGCATCATGTCGAGTCCGAGCGTCCCCTTTTTCGGCATGTAGCGGCGCATGATGGCGTAGCGCCGCTTCGGCATCCATGGCACGTCCTCGCGCCGCCATTTGGGGTCGAACCCCATGCCGAGCATGCCCAGGTCGAGTTCCTCGGCCACCTCGCGGACCTGGCGCAGATGGCGATGCAACTCGCCGCAGGTCTCGTGCAACGTCGTCAACGGCGCGCCAGACAATTCGAATTGTCCGCCGGGTTCGAGCGAGATCGCGCCCTGACCTTCCGACAGGCCAATGAGATTGTCGCCGTCCATCACGGGTTGCCAGCCGAAGCGCTGCAAGCGCTCGAGAAGTGCGCGAATGCCGTCGGCGCCGTCGTAAGCGGGACGCGACAGATCGCGGCGGTGGAAGACGAACTTCTCGTGCTCGGTGCCGATTCGCCACTGCGCGCGCGGCTTGCTACCCGAGACGAGATATTCGACCAGTTGGCGCCGGTCGGTGACGGGGACGCCGCCGGATTGCGAGGGAGCCGACATCAGAATCCAGACATGTTGCGAAAGCCGGACGGTCAGCGCGACCGGGTCGCAGACCAGTCCCCGATCACCGCCTGGACCACCGCCAGCGCGGCCAGCGCCGCGGTGTCGGCGCGCAACACGCGCGGGCCCAAACCGACGGCGCAAACAAACGGCAGCTTGCGCAACAGGTCAAGCTCCGAATCGGCAAAGCCGCCTTCCGGTCCGATCAACACTGCGCACGGCGCACCTGCGACGTCCTTGAGCGCGGTTGCAATGGGCGGCGATTGACCGGTTTCGTCGCAAAAAACGAGGCGGCGGCCGCGCGGCCAATCCGCGATCATTTCTTCGAGCGTCACCGGCTCGTGCAGGATCGGCACAGTCAGACGTTCGCTCTGCTCGACGGCTTCGATCGTGTTGGCGCGCAAGCGGTCGAGATTGACGCGACCGGCGATCGTGCGCGCGGTGATCACCGGACGCAGCTCGGCGACGCCCAGTTCGGTCGCCTTTGCCGCCAGATAATCGATC
>JBOHLR010000021.1:0-21794 GCA_050729555.1 Allostellaceae bacterium | reverse complement strand
CGGTGAACGGCTTCTTCACGCTGGGACAATATTCCTGGATGCCGGTCTGGCTGCCGGAGCTGTTCCCGACATCGGTGCGCGCCACCGGCGTTGCGTTTGCGTTCAACGCGCCGCGCTTCATCGCCTTTATCGGGCCGATGATCGCCGGAACGCTGATCGCGGATTTCGGCGGCTACGGCAACATGGCGGTGGCGTTCAGCTTCGCCTATGTCGTCGGCTTCGTGGCGACGCTGTTCCTGCCCGAAACCCGCGGCAAGCCGTTGCCGGACCGCATCTAGGCGCCCGCGCCGGCTACTGCGGATTGGTTTGATCGTAATAGTGCTTGAGATTCCAGCCGATGACGATCAGACACACGATGAACAACGCGTAGCCGGCGGATTCCGCTGCACTGCGCGCTTCGGCGGCAAGGAATAAGCCGCCGACCGCGATCGCGCTCAGGACTGCGATCAGCAGCAGCAGCGATTCGGGTCGGTTGACCAGTATATCGAGCGGCAAGCCCGGCGCCGGACGATCGCAGGCGTGCTTGATCAGCCAAACGAGCGCAAGAAGCGCCAATCCGGCGGTGATGAAGCCGACAACGTAGGTATCGGCGTCGCGCGCGCCGCTGGCTGTGAAAAACCCGAGCAGCGACGCGCAGCCAAGCAGCACGCCCAACAGCCATGGCGCGATCCATTGCCAGATGTCGCGCAACGGCATGCGCCTGGCACGCCGCCGTGCGGCATCGGCTATGCGTGACGGGTCATCGTCCATGACGACGCGCTCCACGCTTGGTCCGGTTCAGAACATTCTGAATCTCAACGCCGGAGTGGCGGCCGGGTTCCGAAACGGTGCCATGTCAGAGATGCAAGTCGCTTGATGCCAGGCCGTCGAGCACGAATTGCGCCGCCAAAGCCGCCAGAATGAGGCCCAGGACGCGGCTGATGACGTTGGCGCCGGAGATACCAAGAAGGCGCGACAGACGCGCGGCGAACAGCAGCGCTACGAGCGTCAGGCCAAGCACAACCGCCAGCGCGGCGATCACCAGGGCCGCCGTCAACGGGCTTCCAGCACGGCCGACCAGGAGCACCGCCGAGGTGAGGGCGCCCGGGCCGGCCAACAGCGGAAATGCCAGCGGAAATATCGCGACATCGTCGCGCCGGCGTGCTTCCTCGCGCTCGGGCGGCGTCGGCGAATGGATGCCGGAGGGCCGAGCGAATGCCATGTCGATCGCCAGCAGAAACAAAAGGATGCCGCCGGCGATGTGAAAGGCGGCGAGCGAGATTCCGAGTGCCCTCAATAACGGTGCGCCGCCGAACGCGAAGACCAGAAGCAACGCCGCCGCGACCGCAACGCCGCGCCGCGCGGCTTCGCGCTGTTCCCGGCGGCTCCAATCATGCGTCAGCGCCGCGAAGATCACGGCGGTGCCGATCGGATCGATGATCACGCCGAAGATAACGAAGCTGTCGATCAAGGTTGTGATCACGACCGCCTCACGGGAACAGACCGCGCAATTGTTTGCCGGCGCGGACTTTTTCGACGCCCAAAGCCATCGCGGCGAGGCGGTTGGAAACCCGGTCGTTGTGGCCGCGCCTGGCCACCTGGCGGAAGGCGGTTTCCAGGATCTGTTCGAGCCGGTGATTGACCTCGGTCTCGGTCCAGAAAAGCTGCTGCAGATCCTGCACCCACTCGAAGTAGGAAACGATGACGCCGCCCGAATTGCACAAAATGTCCGGGATAACGAAGATCTCGTCCTGCCGCCGATCGAGGATCGCGTCGGCGGCCGGCGTCGTCGGGCCGTTGGCGCCTTCGGCCAGGATGCGGCACTTGAGCCGCCCGGCGTTTTTCTCGGTGATCGCCCGTTCGACAGCGGCCGGCACCAATACCGTGCACGGCTGCGTCAGCAGCTCGTCGCTCGTGATCGCCGCGCCCTTTGACCAACCAGCCAACACGCCGTCGTGCGTTTGCGCATGAACTTCGATCGCATCGAGCGGCAAGCCCTTCGGGTCGTAGTAGGCGGCGGTATGGTCCCCCAAGCCGACGATCTTGACGCCCATACGCCGCGCCAACGTCGCCGCGGCGACCGAACCGACATTGCCAAAGCCTTGCACGATGGCCGTAGTCTCCGTCGCCTTGAGTTTCACGGTCTCGAGCGCGCGCGCCACGAGATAGGCAATGCCGCGACCGGTCGCCTCGCGGCGGCCCACGGTTCCACCCACCGCAACAGGCTTGCCCGTGACGATCTCGGTGACCGCATGGCCCTGATACATGGAGTAGGTATCCATGAACCAGGCCATGATCTGTTCGTTGGTGCCCATATCGGGCGCCATGATGTCGGTATGCGGGCCGACGAACGGGATCATTTCCTGCATGTAGCGGCGCGACACCGCTTCAAGCTCGCGCTTCGACAAGGCGCGCGGATCGCAGGCAACGCCGCCTTTGGCGCCGCCATAGGGCAGCCCGACGAGCGCACATTTCCAGCTCATCCAGACGGCCAGCGCCGCCACCTCGCCGAGCTCAAGCCGAGGGGAAAAGCGCGTGCCGCCTTTGGTGGGGCCGAGCGTCAGGTGGTGCTGGACACGATAGCCGGTGAAAATCCGCGTTCGGCCATCATCCATGTTGACCGGAATGGTGACGGCAACGGCGCGTTTCGGATACAGCAGCCGGTCGCGCTCATTCTCGGGAATGCCGAGATGGTCGGCGACGATTCCGAATTGCTGCCGAGCCATGTCGAAGACCGGGCCCGAATAAATATCCACGCACGCCTCCGTCGCGACGCCAGGCGGCACAGTATCGGAATTTCCATGATGAGGGCTAGCGCACCGGGCGATTTACGGTGCCATCGGGCGGCTCATATTGGGTCTGCATCGCGGTCCGGCGCAGCGGTACCGCCGGCGAGATCAGCACGAGCTGGATTGGCGTCCCATCTTCCCACACCTTGAATGCGATCGGAACGTTGCGGTTGTCGAGCCAAACGATGCCCGGTTTTTCGCCATTGATTAGATACTGACGGAGCGTTTGAGTCTTGCCATCGAACGTCACGGGCGTCTCGCCGCCGCCGCTGATCCGGACGTCCTCGATCCGGCCGCTCTTCGTCGACATCACGACGTGTGCGCCGAGAAAGGTGGGCGACCACGGATTGGACGTGCGCACGTCGGCGGGCGCCAGCGTCGTGCCGTCGGGCGTCGTGATCACGAACGTATTGCCGTGTGCCTCGCCGGCGACATCGACGCTCGTGCCGTTCGTCGTGGTGACACCATGAAACGCAACCAAGCGGCCGTTGCGCCAGTCCTCGCTGCGCGTGGCGTCCTGGCGATACACGGGAATACCGAGCAGCCGCACCGCGACATGCAACACGCTTACGACGTAGGTGCGATCGCCCGACTGTTCAATGATATTTGTGTAGGTGCCGATGTGGCCGAAGGTCGGATGCTCGACCTCGTATTGGTAGGTTTGCGTCTCGGCGCAGGCAGGCGCCACGAACGCGCACAGCGCGGACGCAAAAATCAGAACAGCAGCGCCCGGCAGCGATTGCGCTCGTGCCATGACCCGTATGGTTTGCACGGATCATAGGCCGATGCTTCCGCTGCCGCCAGCGGTTCCCGGTTTATTGCCGCGAAATTTGTCCCGTGTCCGGATTGATCACAACCCGGAACCGTTGGCCGTTGTCGGTGACAAGCGCCGTGTAGGCGTTCCCGCTCGGTCCGAAGTTGCTGAACGACGCATAGCCCTGCGCTTCGAGGACGTTGAGCGCGGCCGTCGCGCGGCCGCTTTCCGGGTTGTCGAGATCGGGAACCGCGGGCTCGCTTCCCGCGGGCAGCGCCGCCTGGCTGGGCGTACTGGCGGCGGACGATCCGCCCAGCGCGTGCGGCGGCGCGCCGAGCTGGTCGCCCGTTGCCGCGCTTGGCGCCGCCGCGGCGGTGGGAGCCGATGTCGCGGCTTGGCCGGTCGTGCCGTAAGGCGACGGCTTGGCGTTTGGCCAAGCCTGCGCATACGCGGTGCCGGCCATCGCAAGGATGGCAAACAGGACAAGAATCGTGCGTTGCATGAAGGCCTCCGTGACAGGCGGTCGGACGCCGGCGGCGCCCGGCGCATCAATTTGAGTCAAGTGATGCCCCTGATTTTGGCGGATTGAAGGCAGACGCCGCGCCGCGGTCGGCACTGGCGGGGTTCCTGGCCGGTTTCTATAGTTGGCTGCGACCCATGGCCCAAAACACCACTCAGCCGCAGCGACGGCATACAGGCAGCTTCGACGATTATTCGCATTTCTGGGCGCATTACCTGCGGGAGCATGGCCGCGCCCAAACCCGTCTTTGGCATTTTTTCGGCACCGGTGCGGCGATCCTCTGTCTCATTGGTCTGCTCGTGAGCGGCAGCCTCTGGTTTCTCGTTGGCGTGGTGTTTGCCGGTTACGGCCCGGCGTGGGCCGCGCATCTAATCTTTGAACGCAACCGGCCGGCCACCTTTGCGCATCCGCTGTGGTCGTTGGTCAGCGATTTCCGCATGCTCGGCCTTTGGCTGACCGGCCGGCTAGACAGCGAATTGGCCGGCGCCGGCGTGCCGGTCCGCCGCCGCAGGGGTTGAGCCCATGCCGGAATCGCAAGCGACGATCGACGGCTTCAAGCGCACGGCGGCCGAGCGCGCCGTGGCCATGATCACGGACGGCATGATCGTTGGGCTCGGCAGCGGCACGACGGCGGAATTCGCACTGGCGGCGCTGGCAGCGCGGATCGCCGGCGGTCTCAGGATATCCGGCGTGCCGACGTCGGAGCGCACCGCCGATCTCGCGCGCCAGCACGGCATCCCGTTAATGCCGTTCGACGGCCGGCCGATCGATCTCGCGATCGACGGTGCCGACGAAATCGAACGCGACACGCTCAATCTCATCAAAGGCGGCGGCGGCAGCCTGGTACGCGAAAAACTGATCGCACGCGCCAGCCGCCGCTTCATCGTGATCGCCGACGAACGCAAGGTGGTCGATCGGCTCGGCGTTCACGGCCCGTTGCCGGTCGCGTTGCTGCCGTTCACGCGGCAGCTTGCGTTGCGTGAGCTTGCCGCGCTTGGCGCCCCAGGAACCATCCGCCAGGCTGACGGCCGCGATGTCGTCACCGACGAAGGCCTGATTATCGCCGATTGCATCTGCGGCGCGATCACGGATGCACCGGCATTGGCGAGGCGCATTACGGCGATCCCAGGTGTCGTCGACAGCGGCCTATTCATTGGCTTGGCCGCCGAGGCGATCGTCGCCGGCCGGGCTGGCGTGCGCGTGCTCTCACCCGGCAAATGAGTTGAACCATTTTACGGGCTGCGCCGTTTATTCCATAAGGCGCGAGTTGCTCAATGGTTCGGTATGCTTGCCAGTTGGATCACATCACGGCCGATGTCGGTGCATCGGTCGACGGCCGCCACCGTCGCCTCGGCGGACGGCTGCCTGCGGCAGCTCTATGGCGATCCCGGCCCAGCGATTGAGCCGGATCCGATGCCGAAGGCGGCGTTCCGCGGCAAACAGCGTGTGCTATCCGGTAAACAACCGCGCGTACGGCCGCATGACGACTTCGACAAGATCGCCGTTGCATTGCAACACCTATATGACCGTATTGCCGCCGAACCATTGCCGCGACGGCTCGTCAATCTGCTCAACCGCCTCAAGGCGCGTCACTGAACGAAGGTATGATTTTCCTGGCCTTACGCACACGGTGATTGCAGGCGTTTCACTTGACACGCTCCGCCGCGACGGTTGACGGTCACACCGCATGACGACGGCCCCCGCGCCGACCGCACGGATCGAGGATTATGCGCTGATCGGCAATTGCGTCACCGCGGCGCTGGTCGGCCGCGACGGCTCGATCGATTGGCTGGCGCTGCCCCGCTTTGATTCGGCAGCGTGTTTCGCCGCCCTTTTAGGGACGCACGCCAATGGCCGGTGGCTGATTGCGCCTGCGGAGCCGGTGCGCAAGGTCGAGCGGCGTTATCGCGGCGATACGATGGTACTCGAGACGCGGTTCATCTGCGATTCAGGCACCGTCACGCTGATCGATTTCATGCCGAAGGCGCGGCAGGGGATCGTCGACGTCATGCGCATCGTCCGCGGCGAACGTGGGACCGTGCCGATGCGCTTCGAGGCAATCTTCCGTTTCGATTACGGCAGCGTCGTTCCATGGGTGCGCCGGCGTGCTCATGGTTTGCGCGCGGTTGCCGGGCCGGATGCGGTCGTGCTGCGAACGGCGATCGCGCTCAAAGGGCAGGACCAGACCACCGTCGGCGAATTCAGTATCCGCGCCGGCGAAACCGTGCCGTGTACGCTCAGCTGGTGTCGTTCGTACCTCGACGAGCCGTCGGCGCTCGATCCCGCGGCGGCGTTGGACGACACCGAGGCCTATTGGCGCGAATGGAGCTCGCGCTACGACCGCAAAGCCGGCGGCGAATGGCATGACGCGGTCATGCGCTCGCTGCTGACGCTCAAGGCACTGACGTACGAGCCGACGGGCGGCATAGTCGCGGCGCCGACGACGTCGTTGCCCGAAAAACTCGGCGGCGAACGCAATTGGGATTACCGTTATTGCTGGCTGCGCGACGCAACCTTCACACTGTTCGCCTTCATCCTGTCCGGTTACATCGACGAGGCCAAAGCCTGGCGCGAGTGGCTATTGCGCGCCGTGGCCGGTGCACCCGCCGATATGCAGATCATGTATGGCATCGCCGGTGAACGGCGGCTCGGCGAATACGAGGTGCCGTGGCTCGGCGGCTACGCCGGCAGCCGGCCTGTCCGCGTCGGCAATGCAGCGCACCTGCAACGCCAGATGGATATCTACGGCGAAGTCATGGACGCGTTCTATACGGGGCGCGCGCACGGTGCACCACCCGAAGACGATGTGGTACGCATCCAGCAGATGCTGCTCGAATATCTCGAGGGCCACTGGCAAGAACCCGATTCCGGGATTTGGGAGGCGCGAACCGCGGAAAAGCGCACCACGCATTCCGCCGTCATGGCCTGGGTGGCCTTCGACCGCGCGGTGCGCTCGGCCGAGAAATTCGGCCTCAAGGGGCCGGCCAAACGCTGGGCCGCGGTGCGCGATAAAATCCACAACGACGTGTGCACGCAGGGCGTCGATTCCGAGCGCGGTACGTTCGTGCAGCAATTCGGCGGCAAGGCGCTCGACGCGGCGCTGCTGCGGGTTCCGTTGGTTGGATTCCTGCCGCCCGACGATCCGCGTGTCATCAAGACGATGGATGCGGTCGCACGAGAATTGAGTCTCGATGGGCTCGTGCGGCGGTACATCCCGGATCAAGCGCCGGACGGGCTGGCAGGCGACGAAGGCGCGTTTCTGATCTGCTCGTTCTGGCTCGCCGACAATTACGCTTTGGCGGGTCGGCGCCGCGAAGCGCGCGTGTTGTTCGAACGGCTGCTTGCGCTGCGCAACGACGTCGGGCTGCTTTCGGAACAGTATGATCCTCGCGCCAAACGGATGCTGGGGAATTTTCCTCAAGCCTTTTCGCACGTCGGCTTGATCAACACCGCGTACAATCTAAGTCTGCACAAGGGACCGGCCGAACACCGCGCCGGCGGCTAGCGCTTTCGGCTGGTCTTGCGGGATTTTTCGGCGGAGACCATGCCGCTCAGCGCGGCAAGCGCGAGCAGAAGCCATTTATGCTCGTGAATCAGCGACGCGAAGTCGCCGGTCTCGATCGCGGTGGCGAGTGTTCCGGTCCCGGTTTTTAGTCCGCCGCGGCTCCGCACGAGCCAATATCCGCCGCCGGCCAGCGCCGCGGCGATGAGCGCCAGAACGCCAGCGCAAATCAGCGGCGCGCCCCAGGGCCCGGCGAGCGGCAGCAGCCAAATCCAAAGCGCGGCGATGACGCAGCCGAAGCTGGCCGCAACCATCATGGCCGTGAGCGTCAGCAGCAACGCGGTAAGGGCGACGCGCGGCGCCAGCTTGCGGGCACGCGAGAGAGCCGTGATCTCGGCGAGGACGGTCAACGCGAGTTTGACGATGCCGCCCATCCGCGTTTGTGGCCTAGCGGAGAACCATTCGGCCGCCGATGAAGCCGAGGCCGAAGGCGATTAGCAAGGTCGTCAGCGGCCGCTCCTCGACTTGACGCGCAAGCACGTCGGCCCCACGCTCGCCTTCGGCGAGCGCCCGATTGTAAAGCCGTCGCGCCTCATCGGACATGTCCTCGACCTGGCCTGCGATGTTGTGCAGCGCGCCGGATTTCACGTGTTCCATCAAACGCGCGAGATCCTTGCGCAATGTGTCGATGTCGTCGCGGATGGCGTCGAGGTCCGCACCATTGGCCCGGGCTTTCACGGTATCGCTCATTGTCGCTCCTACTGTCACACAGCCCCCGAATAATGCCCGCGTCGCGAAGCATGACCGAATTGCCAAAAAACTCAAGGCTGCGGACGACACGCGTCCGGGCCCGTCGTCTTAGCGGCGCGCCTTCGATTTGCGCCGTGGCGACGCGAAGACCAAGTCGAGCGCCGTGTCCCACAAATGGACGCCGCCGATCATGCCATCGGCGTTCGGCGTAACCTTCACGTCACGCGGCAGATCGAAATCGATCAGGCGCGTATTGCCGCCGCCAAGATAAAGCCGATCGAAGTTCACCAGCGTCCGCACGATGCTAATCGTCTTGCGTAGCCGGCGGTTCCACACACGCGTGCCTTTTTTGTCGACCGCCGCGTTGCCGAGATATTGATCGTATGTCTTGCCTTTGAGCAGCGGATGCTGGCCGAGTTCGAGATGCGGCAGCAGACGCCCGTCCTGGAAGAGCGACGATCCGATGCCCGTACCGAGCGTCAGCACGCATTCGAGGCCATGGCCTTCGATGGCGCCCAGCCCTTGAACGTCCGCGTCGTTGAGCACGCGTGCCGGCTTCCGCAGCCGCCGCGTCAACGCGCGGTCGAGCTGAAATCCCGCCCAACTTTCGGTGCCGAGATTGGGTGCGGTGAAAATGCGGCCGCGGCGAACGAAACCCGGAAAGCCTACCGATATGCGATCGAACTTTGGCAACGTGCGCGCCAAGCTGTCGATGGCACGCAGCAGCGCTTGCGGGGTCGCCGGCTGCGGCGTCCGCACACGCACCGGCGCGGCGATCATCGCGCCGCTACGGTCGAGGACTGCGGCTTTGACATGCGCGCCGCCGACATCCACCGCCAAGGTGAACGGCGGCGCGGCGCGTTCGATGGCGACGGGGCGCGGCAGTGGCTCGGTTTCGGGTGTCAGGGCGTGATCCGTCATGGTGCGGCGTCGCGATCGAGAAACCACGTGACGTTGCCGACCGGCCGGATATCGGCGGCGGGCAGAGCCTCGCCACGTGCCAGCCGTTGCAGGATCGGCCGTTTGGTCGAGCCGGTCGCGAGGAAAGCAACCGCCGCGCTGCAGTTAAGGGAGGGATAGGTCAACGTGACCCGCGCTTCGGGCTTCGCCTCGGGCACACCCGCGGTCCAATGCACACGTTCGGCCAGCGCGGCGACGCCCGGAAAGAGCGAGGCCGTATGCCCGTCTTCACCGAGGCCGAGAAGTGTTGCCGCGAACAGCGGCCGACCGGGCGCGAACGCGTCGGCGCCATAGAACCCCTTGAGCTCGTCCTCATACGTCGTCGCGCCGCGTGCCGGCCCGTCGGCAGCCGCGATCGGGTGGATATGCGCGGGCGGAATCGGAACATGGTCCAACAACGCGGCGCGAACCATCGCGAAATTGCTGCGAGGGTGATCCGGCGGCACGCAGCGCTCGTCGCCCCAGAACCAATGGACGCGATCCCACGGGAAGCAATCGCGATACGGCGGCTTGGCCAGCAAGGCATAAACCGGCCGCGGCGTGTTACCGCCCGACAGGCAGACGGCGACACGTCCCGGCGTGCCGAGGACGCGATTGAGCAGCCAAGCAGCTGCGCTACGCGCCAGAATTTCCGCATCGGCTAGGACGACGCGCCGGCCAGGCAAGGAGCGCGGCGCCCGCGCAGCCGCCGCGGTCATCGCGGACCGCCTGCGGCGATCGGCCGCCACTGGCGATGGTCGCGCGCCAACAGCGCGTCGGCGGCGTGCGGGCCGTCGCTGCCGGCGGCATAGAAATCGAGGCCATTGGCACGGTCGTGACGCCAGCAATCGAGGAACGGCTGGACGACCCGCCAGGCCGCCTCGACGTCGTTGGCGTGCTGAAACAGCGTTTGGTCGCCGATCATGCAATCGTAAATCAGCGTCTCGTAACCGTTCTCAGGCGCCACGGCGAAATAGTCCTCGTATTTGAACTCCATGCCGACGCCATGCAGCCGAAGTTGCGGCCCAGGCACCTTGGCGTTGAACTGAATGAGAATGTCCTCATCGGGCGCGATGCCGATGACGACGAAATTCTGCGCCAGGCTTTCGACCGGCGTGTCGCGGAATATCGCGAATGGTGCTTCCTTGAATTTGATCGCGATCTCGGTCCGGCGCGCCTTGAGCGCCTTGCCGGTGCGCAGATAGAACGGCACGCCGGCCCAGCGCCATGTGTCGATCAGCAGCTTGAGCGCGACGTAAGTCTCGGTCGTGCTGCGGCGGGCCACATCGGCGGTGTGGCGATAAGCCGTAACCGCTTTACGGCCAATCTTGCCGGCGCGGTACTGCGCGCGCACGCCACAAGCGAAGGCGGTGGGGTGATCGTAGGCGTGCATCGCCTGAAGCACCTTGGTTTTTTCGGCGCGCACGGCCTCGGCGGAAAAGCCCGCAGGCGGTTCCATGGCGATCAGCGACAGCAATTGAAACAGATGATTCGGCACCATGTCGCGCAGGGCGCCGGTCGCGTCGTAGAATCGTCCGCGCCGGCCGACATCGACGGTTTCGGCCACCGTGATTTGAACATGGTCGATGCGGTCGCGGTTCCACAGCGATTCGAACAAATTGTTGGCGAAGCGCAGCGCCAGGATGTTCTGCACGGTCTCTTTGCCGAGGAAGTGATCGATCCGATAGACCTGTTCTTCGGCGAAGACGGCAAGAATCCGCTTGTTAAGCGCGCGTGCCGATTCAAGGTCGGTGCCAAATGGCTTTTCGACCACCAGCCGCGACCAGGCGCCGCGTGCCGGTTGCGCGAACCCCGCCTTGCCGAGCTGCTCGGCCAAAAGCGCGAACACGTTTGGCGGCGTCGCCATGTAGAAGAGCGTGTTGCCGTGCGTCGCGTGCCGCCGCTGGCGCAACGCCGCGTGCAGGCGCTTGAACGTCGCGGCATCGTCGAAATCGCCGGCAATATAAGACAGACGCCGGAGCAGCCATGCGCGCGTCGCCGCGGCGGGCACGACACCGGTGAACTTGCTCAGCCCGTCGCTGATATGGGCGCGGAACTGCGCGTCGTTCATCGGCGAACGCGCCACGCCGATGACTGTGAAGCCGTCGGATAGAAGCTTGGCGGCGGCGAGATGATAAAGCGCGGGCATCAGCAGCCGCTGCGTCAGGTCGCCCGACGCGCCGAAGACCACTAGCGTGCAGGGATCGGCTCGACGCGGCCGGTCGCGGGTTGCCGTCGCCATCAGCCCTTATCCGGGTGTTCGATGTGGCCGCCGAAGCCTTTGCGCATGGCCGACAGCAGCTTCTCCGCGAAGCTCGCCTTTTCGCGTGAGCGGAAGCGGGTGTAGAGCGCGGCCGACAAGACCTCGGCTGGGACCGCCGCCGCCAGGGCCGCCGCGATCGTCCAGCGGCCTTCGCCCGAATCCTCGACGTAGCCGCTATAGTTCTGCAACACTGGGTCCTCGGCCAGCGCCGTCGCCGTCAGGTCGAGCAGCCAGGACGAGATCACGCTGCCGCGGCGCCAAACTTCAGCGATGTCGGCGACGTTGAGATCGAACCGCTGATCCGCCGGCAGATCGGTGCGGTTGGCATTGCGCATGATATCGAACCCTTCGGCATAGGCCTGCATCAAGCCGTACTCGATGCCGTTGTGGATCATCTTGACGAAACGACCGGCGCCGGGCGGGCCGGCATGGAGATAACCTTGTTCGGGCCGCGGGTCGCGCCCATCGCGGTGCGGCGTCGGCGGAATGTCGCCGCGGCCCGGCGCCAGCGCCGCGAAGATCGGATCGAGCCGGTCGACCACATCCTTGGTGCCGCCGATCATCAGGCAATAGCCGCGTTCCAGACCCCAGATGCCGCCGCTGGTGCCAGCGTCGACATAATGGATGTTCTTTTCCGCCAGCGTCTTGGCGCGGCGAACGTCGTCCTGCCAGAAGGAATTGCCGCCGTCGATGATCGTATCGCCGGCGGCGAGCAGCGTCCCAAGTTCGGTCACGGTTTGCTCGGTGATTTCGCCGGCCGGCAGCATCACCCAGACGGCGCGCGGCGCTTGCAGCTGACGAACCAAATCGGGCAAGCTGCCCGATCTGGCGGCGCCTTTTTGCTTGGCAAGGGCGGCGATCGCGCCGGGCGACCGATCGTAGATGACACATTCGTGTCCACGCGCCGTCAGGCGCCGCACGATATTGCCGCCCATGCGGCCCAGACCGACGACTCCCAGTTCCATTGTTTTTCCGCTGATTGAATTTGGCCCCGGTTGCGGGCTTCGGTGGCAGCTTATGGCAGGTCGCGCCGTTTCATCCAGACTTCTGTTCTCGCGGTCGCCGATTGTGGCCAAACCGTGGCGCACCGAAAACCGCGCGTGCTCAGTGTGATTAGCGCGTGATATCAGGGCAACCCCGATTGCTGTTCGAGCGATTTCTTCGCACCTTGAACGCCATGCACGACAACACAAGGCGCTCATCGACCGAGGCGCTCAACAACAAGGAGCAAGAAATGGCTGAACGGCTCGCCGACGATATCGTTCTGTATCTGCCGCATCTTCGCGCATTTGCCCGCATGCTGGCGCAGGATCGGACGCTCGCCGACGACCTCGTGCAGGAAACCGTTCTGCGCGCTTTGAGTCATGCGCACCAATTTCAGCCCGGAACCAATCTCAAGGCGTGGCTGACCACGATCCTGCGCAACGCCTATTTCACGGAGAAACGCAGTCAGGGGCGCATCGCCCAAATCGACGTCGAAGCCGTACGCGATTCATCAGCGGTGAACGGCAGTCAGGAATGGCACCTGCGCATGCGCGATTTCGAAGGCGCCTTCAACACACTGTCGCCAGTCCAGCGCGAGGCACTGGCGCTCGTCGGCGCGAGCGGCTTTTCCTACGAGCAGGCGGCCGCGATGGCCCACTGTGCGGTCGGCACGATGAAGAGTCGCGTTTCGCGGGCCCGTCTGCAGCTGCAAACCTTGCTCGACGGTGCCGATGGCGCGCACGCCCGGAGTTCGGGTTGGAATCGCGCGCTGCATTTGCGCGATTGGGAGCATCTGACGGCAGGCCGCGAGTCGCGCGCGTCTTAAATTCGGCGTAGCGGTTGCGTCGAATCGCCATCGTCCCGTAATAATAAAAAACCTGGAACCGGTTGGCGCTCGGTCGCCGAAGCGAATCGTGGTCTGATGGTCTCGACTGTTCATCGCGAGTGGTGGCGGGGCGCGGTGATATACCAAGTCTACCTGCCAAGCTTCTTCGACACCGAAGGCGACGGCTTCGGCGATCTCAAGGGATTGCTCGAACATCTGCCGCACATTGCATCGCTCGGCGTCGATGCGATCTGGATTTCGCCGTTCTATCGCTCGCCGATGCGGGATTTCGGCTACGACGTGGCCGATTATCGTGCGGTTGACGCCCGCTTCGGTACGCTTGCCGATTTCGACGCCGTCGTCGCGCGCGCCCACGCGCTCGGCTTGAAGGTCATCATCGACCAGGTCTGGAGCCACACGGCCAGGAAGCACGCTTGGTTCGTGGAGAGCCGCGCGTCGCGCACCAATCCGAAGGCTGATTGGTATGTCTGGGCCGATCCGGCGTCTGACGGCGCGCCGCCGAACAATTGGCTGTCGGTCTTCGGCGGGAGCGCCTGGTGCTGGGATGCGCCGCGCCGGCAGTATTATCTGCATCATTTTCTGACGTCGCAGCCCAAACTCAATCTTCGAAATCCGGCCGTCCTCGACGCGCATTTCGCCAATGCCGAATTTTGGCTCGCGCGCGGGGTCGACGGTTTCCGCTTCGATGCCGTTGATTTCATGCTGCACGACGAGGCGCTCGGTTCCAATCCGGTTCGGCCGCTGCCGCCGGGCGCCGACCAGCCGTGGAATCCATTCCGCATGCAACGTCATGTCCACGACATGACGCAGCCCGGCATCGCCTTGCTGATGAGCCGCATCCGCGAATTCGTGAACCGGTTCCCCGGTTGCGCGACGATCGGCGAAATTTCGAGCGAACCCGGTGCATTCGACCGCATCGCCCGGCTCACAGGCGCGACGCGTCTGCACATGGCCTACACGCTGGGTGTGATGAAGGCGGCGTTTACGCCCGCGATTTTCCGCCAAGCGGTCGTTGATGCCGGGACGCTCAATCACGCCGGCTGGCTCTGTTGGGCGTTCAGCAATCACGACGTCGAGCGCGCGGTGTCGCGTTGGAATCCTGCCGGCCGGGCTCCGGCCGCCTTTGCGCGATTGCAGATGGCGATGTTGCTCAGCTTACCGGGCAGCGTCTGTCTCTATCAGGGCGAGGAGCTCGGACTCCCGAACAGCCCTGTGGCCGCGACGTATATCCGCGATCCGTTCGGCCGTGCGTTCTATCCCGCCTATGCCGGCCGCGACGGCGCGCGGACGCCGATGCCATGGGCGGCCGACGCGCCGAACGCCGGCTTCTCGAGCGGCAACCGCACGTGGTTGCCGGTCGATCCGGTGCATGCGGCGATGGCGGTCGATCGGCAGGAAGCCGACGGGAATTCGACGCTGGCCACCTACCGGAGGATGATCGGCTATCGCCGCGCGCGTCCGTCGCTCGCGCTTGGTGAGACCGAGTTGTTCGATTTGCCTGATCCGGTCGTCGGCTGGCGCTGCCGACTCGACGGCGAGGCGACCGTCGCGCTGTTCAACCTTTCGCCCGAGCCGGTGTCGGTGCCGGCGAACCGCTTGCGGCCCTTCGTGCCCGCAGACTTGCCGTTCGTCACGGCGCCGTCGGTCGATGGCGTCGCGTTGCCACCCTTCGGTTTAACGCTCGGCGCGGAGGACGGCCACCGGTAGCTCGGCGAGCGCCCGGTCGAGCGCGATGCCACGTTCGCAGGCGTCGACACCAGCGCCGGTGAATACGTCGGTCAATCGCCCGCTTCGTACGCCGCGTACCATGCGATCGGCGAAGCCGCTTCCCGCCCACAGCGCGCCAGGGGCCGGCGCCGGCAGCCGCCGTACCAGACGGCTGACCAGCACGACGATTTCGCTGTCGTCGAGGCGGCGCGAATAGGCAACGAGATGGTTCTTGGTCGCGTCGTCGATCGCCAGCGGGTGATAGGAACCGCTGCGAAACAATTCGGGGAAGCGCGCACGCAAGGCGAGCAGCTGGCGCGTCAGCCAAAGCTTGAGCCACCCTTCGCGCCACCGCCGCCGTGCGAGCGCGAAGCCGCCGTGATCGAGCGCGACGAGCGCATCGCGTCGTACGGCAAAATCGACCGGGCGCCGATTGTCCGGATCGACCAGGCTCGTGTCCCAGAATTCGCCGCCTTGATAGAAGTCCGGCACGCCGGGTTGCGTCGCCTTGAGCACGAGTTGCGCCAAGCCGTTGATGGCGCCGAGACGTACAAAGTCCCCCGCGAAACGCGCCACGCTGTCGAGAAAGCGGTTTTCCGGATCGGGCGCGAGGATACGCGTCACGAAATCGCGAAGCGTGCGCTCATACGCCTCGTTCGGCGCGGTCCAGCACGTCTTGAGCTTCGCCTCGCGCGCTGCCTTGAGCGCGTAGTCCGCGATTCGCCGGGTGAAATCGGCGAGTGCGGCGTCGCGCGGCCGACCGGTTGCCGGCCATGCGCCGAGTACCGCCTGATAGATCCGATATTCGTCGGCGGGCGTCGGCGCCGTCGCACCGTCGATCGTCGTGCGGTAGGCGGCGGTGCGCTCATGCCAGCGCGCGACGCGGCGCGCCCATTCATCGGGATATTCCGACAACACATTGAGCCGCGCGCGCACATCCTCGGCGCATTTGGTGTCGTGGGTCTCGCTGGCAAGCATGCTGTTCGGCCATTCCGCCAGACGCTCAGCCGCTGCTTGGTGGAACGCCTCGATAGACAGGCTGGGCCGCCGCGGATCGGCGCCGACTTCGTTGACGGAGGCGAGCGGTGCGATGCGATAGAACAGCGTATCCTCGATCGCCTTGGCGGTAATGGCGCAGGTGTATTGCTGGAAACGCGTGACAAAACGCAGGATCGCGTCGCGGCTGGCGGCGAAATGCTCCGGTCGTAGGCGCGCGATGTCGAGCGTCAGCAGCGAGACGATGAAATCGAGCGCGGCGGGATCACCGCCGACCGAGCGCGCGAGGGCCTGGCGCCGGGCGCGCTCGATCGCGCGCCTGTCGGCGTCGCCGATGCCGCGCTCGGTGACATAGGTGCGGTAGACCGGAAACGCCGCCACCAGCGTCGTCAAGGCGTCGCGTAAACCTTTGCGCGTGAAGTCGCGCGTGAACCACGAGGCCTCGGCGATCGCTTGCAGCCAGTCGACAAGGTAGGTCAACTCGCTCGCTAGGCTGCGGTCGATCATCAATCGGCGGCAGCCGTCGATCGCCGTGTCAAGGCTACCGTCGATGCCCGTGAAGTCGCGCCAATGTTGCGCCAGTTGCGCATAACCTTCTGGTGCGACGAAGATGGCGTTGGCGAGCGCCAAGTAATCGTAGCCGGTGGTGCCGGACACCGGCCAAGCCGCGGGCAGGCGTTCGCCGTCGCCGAGGATCTTCTCGACCACGATGTAAGGTCGCCAGCGGCGACCGCCGGCATCGCGTGGCGCCAGTGCTGCGGCAAAGGCGTTGAGCCGGCGGCAATAACGTTGCGGATCGGCCATACCGTCGACGTGATCGATCCGCAGACCGTGTAGCGCGCCGTCGGCGACGAGGCGGCCGAGAAGCGCGTGCGCGTCGCGAAACACGGTGACGCGGTCCATGCGTACGCCGGCGAGATCGATGATATCGAAGAAACGACGATAGTTGATCTCGTCGGCAGCGGCGCGCCAATGGGCAAGGCGATAATGCTGGTGCTCGAGCAGCGCATGGAGCGCAGCGAAGCTGTCGACGTTACCGGGCGTTCCCGCGTAACGGCCGACGGCAGCCGTGATCGCTGCCAGGGCCGCGGGCTCGGCCGTTGCTTTGGCGAGCGCTAGTTTCATGGCAGTCGCCAATTCGTACAGCGCGTGCTGTGCTGCGGCCGGTTCGCTTTCGCCGATCGCGGATGTTGCCCGCGCCAGGGCGGATTGGTCGCCGACGAGGGGCGCCAGCACTGTCGGATAATCCTGCGGCCGAAGCGGCAGGCGATGGTCGAAGTACCAGAAATCCAATGTGCCGCCGGCCGTATCGAAGCGCAGCGCGATTTCGCCGGCCGTCAATGCCTCGCCATAAGCGCGGCCAAGGATCGGCAGCAACACCTTGCCGTCGAGCGCGCGCTTGGCCGGATGCCAGTCGATGTCGAAATAACGCGCGTGGCGCGCGTGCTGGCCCCATTCAAGAACATCGAGCCACCAAGCGTTGTCGGCCTTACCCACGCCCATATGGTTCGGCACGAAATCGAGGATCAGGCCGAGACCATGCGTGGTGAGCGCGGCGCCGAATCGCGCGAGACCTTGCTCGTCGCCGATCTCGGGGTTGAGGCGGTGATAATCGACAATGTCGTAGCCGTGCGTGCTGCCGGCGCGCGCCTTCAAAAAGGGCGAGGCATAGACGTGGCTGACGCCGAGCGACGCAAGATAGGGCACGACCGCGGCGGCGTCGTCGAACGTGAACGTGCGATTGAGTTGAATCCGGTAGGTCGCGGTTGGAATGGCAAAGGGCGACATCGTCGTGCGCATCAGCGCGGCCGTTCGGCGCGCATCGCCGTTAAAACGGCGTTGGCCGTCGGATCGGCGAAGATGGCGTCGAGGTTGCGGCTCAGCTTGCGGGCGAAGCTCGGATAGGCGTCGACCGGCGCGCCGGGCAGATTGACCTGTTCCATCTCTTGCGCCAGGTCTTCGAGCTGCACTAGCGCCAACTGGCTTGGCGTGCGCGCGAGAAAACGGTGCGCCGCGACCGCGAGCGCCGTCTCGCCGCCGGTGTCGAGACCGGCGCGCGTAAAAGCGTCGCGGATCGATTGGCATTCGGCCGCGCGGACCGCCAGCGCTTGGTCCCGCGTGAGCCCCACCGGCTGAATGCCGAGGTCGAATTTGAGGGTGATGTCGCGGCCGCCCCAGAAGCCGCGCCAGGTCGGGAGGTCATGAGTCGCGAGCGCGACCAGTGCGTTCAACGGATAATCGCCGGGATCGAGATAGCGCCGGTCCCGGCGCGCGAAGATGAGTAGCCGGTACGACAAGATGGCGGCAGCGGCGAGGCGCGGCGGCAGATCGGCCGGCACCGTCCCGAGATCCTCGCCGACGACGATGCAGCGTCGTGCGGCGCTCTCGGTCGCGGCGGCAGCGGCGAGCGCGTCGAAGGGCATGCGCAGATAGGCGCCGTCGGTCGGCTGGCCGCCCGTTGGCACGAGAAACACGCGATTGAAGCCGAGCACGTGATCGATCCGGAGCGCGCCGGCATGCGTCATGTTGGCGGCGACGACGCGACGATAATCGGCGCAGCCGGTGCGCAGCGTCGCTTCCGGGTTATAGGCGAAAAGGCCCCAGTCCTGGCCGTTGGCGTTCCAGTCGTCGGGCGGCGCGCCGACATGGAAATCGGGAATGAGCTTGTCCTGCTCCGCCCAGCCTTCGGCGCTGTCGGGCGCGCAGCCGAGCGCGAGATCGATGTAAAGCCCGACACGCATGCCGCCGGCGCGTGCGGCGGTTGCGCAGGCGGCAAGCTGCCGGTCGGCCTGCCATTGCAGGAAAGCGTGGTAGCGCAAATCGCGCGCATGACGTTCGGCAAACTCGGCAACGGCGGGCGCCGCCGGGTCGCGGAATTCCGCCGGCCAGTTCATCCAGTCGGGGCCGAATCCGGCGAGCGACGACAGCGCTTGGTAGAGGGCGAAACGCCGGAGCGGCGCGCCGCGGACGCGCACGAAATCGCCGAACTCGCGCACGGCGGCGTCGCGCGGCGCGGTCCGAATGCGGTGTTCGAACGCCTCGAAGACCACGCGGAAGATACTGTGCTTAACAGCGGCGATTTCGGGATAGTCGACCGTCGGCCGTTCGCGCTGCGCTGTCAGAAGTGCCTGGAAGCGGTGACCGCCGACGGCGGCGCGCGCCGCGCCTGCATCGGCATAACCGGTCATCGCCAGCGGATCGAGATAGAGCACGTTAAGGAATTCGCGGCTCGACGGCGAATAAGGACTGATGCGCGCCGCATCGGCGGTATAAACCGCATGCAGCGGGTTGACGCCGACGAAATCCGCGCCTGCGGCCGCGGCGAGTTCGACCAGCCGTTGCAGATCGGTGAAGTCGCCGATGCCCCAGTTGCGCGCCGAGCGCAGGCCATAAAGCTGCGCCGCGATGCCCCAGCCGCGCTGCCAGTCCGGCAAGAAACAGCGGGCATGACGCGGCAGCACTGTCGCCGTGCGCGCGCCGTGATGCGAACGCTCGAGCGCGGCAATCAGCCGCGACACGGTCGCGTCCGACATATGATGGTGGCGGCCGAGCGCGTCGTCAAAATCGCGTTCGATCAGGTCCTTTGTCGCCGTGCCGCTTTCACTCACGGTCCGGCCTCCGCCAGCGTCCAGACGACAGCCCATGGCGGCAGCGTTGCCGTATTCACGTTCCGGCCCCACAGGATACGGCCGGCGGTCGATCGGACCGGCGCGGCTGTCGCGGCCGGACCGAGGTTGGCGACGAGCGTCAGTGCGCTGCTGTCGCCGAGCCGCCACGTCACGACAAGTCGGGTCGTTACAATGGTGTATTGGGCGCCGCCATGCATCCCTGGAAGCCGCGGCATAATTTCCTGCCGACGGATGTCGAGCAAGCGGCGGATCGCCGGCGCGGCAGGTGGGTGCGTGCCGAGTTGGCTCGTTGTGAAGGTCTCGAGCGCAACCGGGTCTGGGATAGCCGCCATCGCCTTGTCCGTGGCGAAGGCCGAGAATTTCGCGAACTCGCGCCGCCGGCCGTCGCGCACCGCGGCGCCAAGCGCGCCAGCGAAATCGCAGAAAAACAGGAACGGCGTGGTGGCGTCCCACTCTTCGCCCATGAACAGCAGCGGCGGCGACGGGCTGAGGAGCAGGATCGCGGTCGCCGCCTCAAGCGCCGCGGGCTCGGCGAGCGTGGTCAGGCGCTCGCCAAACGCGCGATTGCCGATCTGGTCGTGATTTTGGAGGAAGTTTACGAACGCCATCGGCGGCAGGTCGTCGCTCGCCTCGCCGCGCGGCGCGCCGCGATAGGCCGAGCGCTCACCCTGGAAGGCGAAACCTTCGGCGAGCGCTCGGCCGAATTTTGCAATCGGATCGGCCGCGAAATCGGAGTAATAGCCTTCGCTCTCGCCCGTCAGAATGACGTGCGCGGCGTGATGAAAATCGTCGTTCCACTGGGCGTTATAGGCGGCGATCTGATCGTTGGCGTCGCGGCGCAGATAGCGTGCCCGGTTGGCGTCGTTTTCAAGGATGAGGTGGACGTGCCGATCGGCCGGAACCGCCAGGCGCACGCGTGCCGCCAGCTCTTCGAGAATATTGGGCCGGCTGTCGTCATGAATCGCGTGCACCGCGTCGAGGCGCAGACCATCGATATTGAATTCGAGAATCCAGTAGAGCGCGTTCTCGATGAAGAAATCGCGAACTGGCCGCACGGCGAAATTGATCGCCGGACCCCAGCCGGTCTGCGCGTCGGTGAAGAATCCGGGCGCATAGCGAGCGAGATAATTGCCCTCGGGGCCGAAGTGGTTGTAGACGACGTCGAGGAAGACCATCAGGCCGAGTCCGTGCGCGGCCGCGATGAAGCGCTTGAGCGCGGTCGGCGTGCCGTACCGCGAATCCGGCGCGAAGGGCAACACGCCGTCGTAGCCCCAATTGCGCTTGCCCGCGAAATCTGCGAGCGGCATGAGTTCGATTGCGGTGATGCCGAGCGCAGCGAGCCGCGCGAGGTCGGCCTCGACCGCGGCGAAGGTGCCTTCGCGCGTATACGCGCCGACGTGCAGCTCGTAAATGACCGCCTCGTGCCACGGCCGGCCGCGCCACGACGTGTCGGGCCAGTCAAAGGCTTCCGGATCGATCAACGCGCTCGGGCCGTCGACGTCGCCCGGCTGAAAGCGCGACGCCGGGTCGGGCACGGTATGGGCGTCGTCGACGATGTACTGATAGGCAGTGCCGGCGAGCAGATTCGGGACCCGTAAGACGTGCCAACCGTCATCGATCGGACTCATGGTGAAATCGCGCCGCGTCTCCGGCAGATGCAACGCGACGCGCCGCGCCGCGGGCGCCCAAAGCCGAAATGCGGCGCCTTGCGCGTCAAGCGATGCACCGAACGCCATGCGATGCTGGCGCCGCACGGCGGTCTATGCCTGCTCACCGACGAGCGCCATCAACGATCGCGGCTGCACGTCGAGCCGATCGGCGGGTGCTAACACGGCGTTGCCGAAGCCGCTGTCGGCGGCCGTGTCGATCTGCACCTGCCAGGCTTTGATGTTCGGGGTCTCGGGCAGGGTGAACGTCACGGCTTCGTTGTGGGCATTCATTAGGAGCATCAGCGGTTGGCGCATCGCGTCGAACACGGCCGCCAGAAATCGGATGTCGGGGACCTGCCAATCGGCCTCGGTCATCTCGGCGCCGTCGGCGTGCAGCCACGTCATGTCCTTGCGTCCGTCGGCGATAGTCGTGCCGTCGAGAAACCGGTCGCGTGTCAGGTGTCGATCGTGACGCAGGTCGATCAG
>JBOHLR010000020.1:0-22094 GCA_050729555.1 Allostellaceae bacterium | reverse complement strand
GCTTGCCGAGGCTGAAATCGGGCATGGCGATGGTGTAGGGGAGCGGCCAAAAGGGGTCAACCATCGCCGGGTGCGCCGCTTGGTCCGAGTCGCGGGCCACACGCGGCGGGGCCCGCCGATTTCGTCCACCGGCCACGGCGGGCTATAATCGCTGCATCCGGGCCAGGGAGGTCGCCGTGCCGCAGATCCGCCACATCGCGCTCGCCACCAACGATCCCGACAAGACCGCCGAGTTCTATAAGCAAGGCTTCGGCTTCCGCGAAATCGCGCGCACCAAGAAAAGCGACGATCCGAAACAGGTCGCGTACGGCATCTACCTGAGCGACGGCACGCTCAACCTGGCGATCCTCAAATTCAAGAATGTCGATCAGCTCGGCCGCGGCCTCGACTATGTCGGCCTGCATCATTTCGGCATCCAGGTTGCCGACAACCTTGAGGACTGGATCAAGAAGCTCGAAACGCTCGGCGCCGAATGCTTCATGCGCCGGCCGGAAAGCCTCAAGGACGTGTTCTTCGAGACCAAGTTCCGCGGACCCGACGGCGTGGTGTTCGACGTCTCCGAGCATCCGTGGGGGGCACCGAGCCGATCAAGGAACTGGCGACGCAGCCGGCGCGCAAACCGAAGTTCGAAGCGGCGGAGTAGTTTTTC
Source organism: Allostellaceae bacterium (assembly GCA_050729555.1). Lineage (GTDB taxonomy): Bacteria > Pseudomonadota > Alphaproteobacteria > ATCC43930 > CGMCC-115725 > REEB95. The sequence goes on along the minus strand of JBOHLR010000020.1, from coordinate 21,445 downwards.
TAGCTGTCGTACTGGATTGCTTCGCTTCGCTCGCAATGACGTCTAAGTAAGATCAATCACCTTCGCGTCGCGCAGCACGGCGTCGGCTTCGGCGGTGTAGCGCCCGTCGGTTTCGTGCAGGACCATCCCCGGCAAGAGCCGCGTCGGCGCCGCCAAATCCTTGCGCGCGTGGACGATGACGCGCTTGGCCAATTTGCCGGCGCCGGGCCACAGCGGCAGCACGACGATGCCGCCGGCGCGGTCGGCGAATTGCGCCAGCAGATGCTCGAGCCGGTCGGCGCGGTGAATAAAGGTGATGCTGCCGCGCGGCCGCGCCATGGCGAGGGCGAAGCGCACCCACGCCGCGAGATCGGCCGCGCCCTCGACGGTCGCCTTCGCCTTGGCCGGCAGCGGCGACCGGCTCGCGGCTTCGGCCTCCAGATAGGGCGGATTGGCCATCACATGCGCGAAACCGCCGGGCTCGAGCCGCGGCGGCGGATGTCGGATGTCGCCAGCCATGATCGCGACGCGATCGGCGAAATTGTTGCGCGCCGCATTCTCGCTGGCGAGCCGCACGAGTTCGCGCTGTGTTTCGATACCCGTGATCCGACAATCGGGCACACGCGCCGCGAGACACAACGAAGCCGCGCCAACGCCGCAGCCAATGTCGAGGACGCTGTCGCCCCCCGTTGCCGGAACGGCCGCGGCCAGCAACACCGGATCGATGGCGACGCGATAGCCTTCCACCGGCTGTAACAATTTGACGCGACCGCCGAGCAGCGCGTCGTCGCTGACCGGCATCGGCGCGACGACGGGCGGCGTCATAGCGAGCCTTCGGCTTCGGCGATCAAAGCACGGGCGCGCGCCAGGTCGGCCTCGGCCACCAGGATCCGCCGCTGAATGGCGCCGATCGAACCTTCGACCACGCTGGTATGCCGGTCGGCGATCACGATTTCGACACCGGCTGACGCCAACAGCGCCTCGGCCCACGACAACCGCACCGGATCGTTGGTGCGCAGCAGTTCCTTCATCGGCCCCCAACCGGATAAACTGCCACCCTGCCACGCGGCCGGGGGCGCTTGACCCGAAGACCAAGCGCTCTATGCTCGCCGTGCTGGCGCGCGCGGTCAACCGCCAGGGAGAGTCGATTTGGCCTTACCCGCAAATGCAGCCCACGGGATCAAGCATCGGGTTTCGCTCGACCGCTTGACCGCGCTGGTTGCGGCCGATCTGGCACAGGTCAACACTCTGATCCTGGCGCGGATGCAGAGTCCCGTCGCGCTGATCCCGCAGCTCGCCGGCCACATCATCGCCGCCGGCGGCAAGCGGCTCAGGCCGATGCTGACGCTCGCCAGTTCGCGGCTGTGCGGCTATCGCGGCGACCGCCACGTCGCGCTCGCCGCGGCGGTCGAGTTCATCCACACCGCGACGCTGCTGCACGACGACGTGGTCGACGCCAGCGGCCTACGGCGCGGCCTCGCCACCGCCAACGCGGTGTGGGGCAACAAGCCGTCGGTGCTGGTCGGCGACTTCCTGTTCAGCCGCGCCTTCCAGCTCATGGTCGAGGACGGCTCGCTCAAGGTGCTCGACATCCTGTCGCGCGCGTCGGCGATCATCGCCGAAGGCGAAGTGCTGCAGCTGGTCACCAGCAACGACACCGACACGACCGAGGCGCAATATCTCGAAGTCATCAACGCCAAGACCGCGGCGCTGTTTGCGGCGGCGTCGCGCATCGGCGCGGTGCTCGGCGAGCGCAAGGAGACCGAGGAGAAGGCGCTCGAAGCCTATGGCCGCAATCTCGGCATCGCCTTCCAGCTGGTCGACGACATGCTCGATTATTCAGCGCGGCAGGCGGAGCTCGGCAAAACAGTCGGCGACGATTTCCGCGACGGCAAGATCACGCTGCCGGTGGTGCTGGCGCTCAAGGCGGCGGACGCCGACGAGCGCGAATTCTGGCGCCGCACGCTCGAAGCCGGCGAGCAGCGCGGCGGCGATCTCGAACGCGCCATCGGGCTGATGCAGCATCACGGCACGCTGGCCGCCACGCTCGAACGGGCGCGGCTCTATGCCGAAACTGCGCGCGGCGCGCTCGGCATCTTCCATGATTCGCCGGAACGGCAGGCGCTCGACGAGGCGATCGATTTCTGCCTCGAGCGGGGCTATTAGTCGCGCCATTTTCGCCCGAAAAAGACTATGGTATCAGGGCGCAAGCCTGCTATACCGCGCCGCGCCGGAGTGTAGCTCAGCCTGGTAGAGCACTAGCTTCGGGAGCTAGGGGCCGGAGGTTCGAATCCTCTCACTCCGACCATTCCCGCCGGCCGGTTAAGGCTTGGAAAGGCTACCAAACGGCCGCTTTCAACAAGCGGCCGTTTCTGCTATTCGAAGACGGTGGCGGGAATTGCGGGTTACGGCCTGCGTCCAGAGCACGGCCGAAAGGCTTTACGAAAATGGTCATGATGCGGGGTCGCGACAGCGAGCCGATCGAGCTTCGGCCGGGCTCGGGCGTGCGCGAGGCGGCGCACGCGGCCGAGGTCGAGCAATGGGCGTGGCGCCGGGTGCGCGCGCTGCGGCTGTTCTATACGCACCTGACGGTCTACGTCGTCGTCAACTTCGTCCTGTTCATGATCGATTCCACATCGCCGGGACCGATGTGGTTTTATGCGCCGCTGGTCGGCTGGGGCCTGCTACTGTGCCTGCATGCGCTGCACGCCTATGAAATGCTCCCGTGGACGACCCAGGATTGGGAGCACCGCAAAGTCCGGGAACTCATCGAAAAGCGACGGCGCCATTGAACCACCCGTTTTTCCGATTTGTGAGATGACGATGCACAATTTTGTCCGCGGCCACCTTGTCGGACCGACGCTGGCTTCCCTCCTGATGTTCGGTCTGGCGGCGTGCGTGCAGCAGCATGACGCGGACGACAGCAGCGCGCCGGCCGTCACCGCAACCAGCACCGTGGCGCCGTCGCACGATTCCGACATGACGCTCTACACGCGCGTGCTCGACCGCGTACAGGCGAGCTACGTCGAGCCGGTGGGCGAGGACAAGCTGGTCGTCAATTCGCTCAAAGGCATGCTGTCGTCGCTCGATCCGCACTCCGACTATCTCGACGAAAGCGAGTATCAGGATCTGCTCGACGAGAGCGAGGGCGAGTTCGCCGGCATCGGCGCCGAAATCACCCGCGACGAGGATCATCCGAAGGTGATCTCGCCGATCGACGACACGCCGGCCGCGCGCGCCGGACTCAAGCCAGGCGACATCTTCCTGAAGATCGACGGCAAGCTGACCGACGGCATGGATCTCAAACAGGCCGTCGACTTGCTGCGCGGCCCGATCGGGACGCCGGTGCGCGTGACCATCGTCCGCGCCGGCGTGAAGCCGTTCGACGTCACCCTGGTGCGCGCGATCATTCACGTCGCGTCGGTCAAATCGCAGCTCGAGCCCAACAACATCGGCTATATCCGCATCTCGCTCTTTGCCGAGAAGACCAACGACGAGCTGTTGAAGGCGATCGACGCGCTGACGCGGAAAGCCGGCGGCCATCTCAACGGCGTCGTGCTCGATTTGCGCAACGATCCAGGTGGCCTGCTCGACCAGGCAGTCGCCGTCGCCGGCGACTTCCTCGACGGCGGCACCGTGGTCTCGACCCGCGGCCGCGATCCCGATGACAACCGCGTCTTCACCGCCGCGTCGTCCGGTGACCGCATCGGCGGCGTGCCGATGATCGTGCTGATCAACGGCGCATCGGCCTCGGCGTCCGAGATCGTCGCCGGCGCGCTCAAGGAGCGGCATCGCGCGCAAATCCTCGGCACGCGCAGCTTCGGCAAGGGCTCGGTCCAGACCATCATCCCGCTCGAAGGCCGCGGCGCCATCCGGCTGACCACCGCGCTCTACTACACGCCGTCAGGCAACTCGATCCAGGATCGCGGCATCACGCCCGACTTCGTCGTTTTGCCGCCGCGCGGCCAGCGCGAGCCGCAAGCCGACGTCATCCACGAGGCCGATCTCAAGGGCGCGCTCAACAATCCGGGCGGACCGCTCAAGGCGGCGGCGAACCAGAAATCGCCCGAAGCGAATATCGATCCGCTGCTCATCGGCACGCCGAAGGATTCGCAGCTGACGGCGGCGCTCGACCGTCTCAAGACCGAGCAGGCCAAGACCGCGGCGACGGCGCACTAACCACCGCGCCCGGCCACGCAGATGTGAACCGCGACGCGGTTTCGGTCGCGTAAGCGCTTCTTATAATGACAGGCGGCGGGACGGAGGCACCCATGCGGATCGCACGGCGGCTGTTGGTAATTCTTGCGCTAGCCCTGGCCGGATGCATTGCCCAGAACCCGACGCTACCCGTCTTCGCCACCGCCCAGCAGACGCTGCCGCCGCCGGCGCCGGGCATGGCGCGGCTCTACTTCTATCGCCTGCTCGAACCCTACGAACACGCGCTCGGCATCACCGTGTTGCTCAATGAAAAGCCGGCCGGCTTCGCGCGCAACGGCACGGTGCTCTACCGCGACGTGCCGGCCGGCCGCTATTTCGTCTCGGTCGCGAGCTACAACCCTTATCCCGACCAATTCAAGACCGTCCAAGTCGCGGCCGGCCAGACCTGGTATTTCCGCATCGAATCCTTTTCGGGCTGGAGCTGCCTCAAGAGCGGCTGCCGCGGCGATACGTTCGTCGTCACCATCGTCCCCCCGGCGCAGGCGCGCGCCGAAATCGCGCCGCTGGGCCTGCTCGGCGACTGAGCGCGCGGCTCGATGCTTGCCGCGCGGCCGCGCCGGGACTAAGTGATGGACATGGACGCGACCGAACCCTCGCGCGAAAGCGCCAACCTCCACGTCAGCACGCTCCTGGTGGCGCCGGAGCGCGCGCTCAATAACGCGCTCGATCAGCTGGGCTTCGCCAACAACGACGACCGCGTGATCGAGCACGAAGGCAAGCTGGCCTTCATCACCTGCAGCCACGACGCCGATTGCGACGACATGTTCGCGCTGATCGCCGAGCTGGCGGCGCGCGGCGAAAGCTGGGAGTTGCAATTCCGCGTCGACACTGGCGAAGGCCGCGCGATCTTCCAGCGCCTGTCGCGGCACCAGCGCGTCGAGGCGGTGGATTCCGCCGTGCCGGTCGAGACCGACGAGACCGCGTCCGACCTGCCGACCCACGATCTCGACAGCGACGCCGGCCGCCGCGAATTGGCGCGCGCGGTCGACCGCGTCGACTCGGCCGAGATCTTCGTCTCCATCGGCTCGCATCCCAAGGGCCACGCGACGGCGGTCATCCTCCGCCGCAATCCGCGGCGCGCCTTGTTCGTCGCGTCAGGCTCGGACGAAGCGAGCCTGCGCGCCGCGATCCGCGAAAAACTGCCGACGGTGATGTTCGCGGTGACGATGAAGCCGTCCGACGGCGCATGACCGGCGGCCCGGCGGCTTCGCGCGACAACAATTTCGATGTTTTGCGCCTGCTTGCCGCGATCTCGGTCATCTTCTCGCATTCCTATCTGATCGCGCAGGGCACGCAGAATTACGAACCGCTGATCCTGATCACGGGCAATCAGTGCATCTTTGGACTCTGCGGCGTCTTCGTCTTCTTCGCGATCAGCGGCTTCCTGGTGACGCAAAGCTGGGAGGCGACCCAATCCGCGCCGCGCTATCTGTTGAAGCGGTGCCTGCGCATCTTTCCCGGCCTGATCGCCGCGCTGGTCCTGTCGGCCTTCGTGCTGGCGCCGCTGGTGACGACGCTGCCGCTGGCGGCCTATTTCGCGCGACCCGAGCCTTACCTGTATGTCGCCGGCAACACGGCGCTGTCGACGACCTACCACGAACTGCCGCACGTCATGTTCGTCGACAATCAGGTCGGTCTTGAGATCAACGGCTCGCTGTGGACGCTGCACTATGAATTCATCATGTACCTGATGGTGATGGCGCTCGGCCTGACGCGGCAGCTCAACGCCTGGGCCTGCCTTGCCCTGCTCGCTTTCGGCATGGTGTGCGTCGGCATCAACGCGCCGGCGACGCCGACCGCGCCCGGCGTGCTGGTCGGCGCATTCTTTGGCATCGTCGACTGGCTGTGGGACATCGGTTGGCTACTGTCGTTCTTCGCCGTCGGCATGCTTCTCTACAAGCTGCGCCGCACGCGCATCTTCGATTATCGCATCGCGCTGGCAGCGCTGGCCTTGCTTGTGATCAGCATCCCGGTACGGCAGTTCATTCTGCTGTTCCCGATCACGGGCTGCTATCTGGCGCTGTGGCTCGCGCTCAACCCGCGGATTCCGCCGCTGCGCGCCGCGCGCTGGGGCGATCTGTCGTACGGTCTCTATATCTACGGCTGGCCGGCCGAGCAGTTGGTCATCTGGCTCAACGGCGGCCATGCGCCGTGGTGGCTGGTGTTCGGCGGCGGCCTCGCGATTGCCGGCGTACTCGCCTTTGTCTCGTGGCATCTGATCGAAGCGTCGGCGCTGCGCCTGAAGCCGCGGCCGCGCTCGGCGCCGGCGCTGGCGGTCGGCGCCGACTGAGATGGCGACCGAAATTCCCTTCCGGCGCGACTTCGCGTTCCGTTATGGCGAGGCCGAGACGCTGTCGCCGCTGATCCGCCGTGTTGTCGCGCGCAACGCCAGCCCGTTCACCTTCAAGGGCACCGGCACCTACATCGTCGGCCGGGGCAAGGTTGCGATCATCGATCCGGGGCCGGCGATGGACGACCATGTCGCGGCGGTGCTCGACGCCGTTGCGCACGAAACGGTGACGCACATCGTCGTGACGCATACGCATCTCGATCATTCGCCGGCCGCGACCGCCGTCAAGCGGACGACCGGCGCGCGCAGCTTCGGCTTCGGACCGCACGGTTCGGGCCGCGCCGAGGACCGCGCCGGTATTGAGCTCGGCGTCGTCGAGGAAGGCGACGACCACGATTTCCGTCCCGACGTCGCGCTGCGCGACGGCGACACGCTCGATGGTCCGGGCTGGAGCCTGACCGCAATCGAGACACCGGGCCATACCTCGAACCATCTGTGCTTCGCGCTGGTGGAAGAGAAGGTGCTCTTCACCGGCGACCATGTCATGGGCTGGTCGACGAGCGTCATTGCACCGCCCGACGGCGACATGGGCGCTTATCTGCGCTCGCTCGACAAGCTGCTGGCGCGCGGCGATGGGCGCTATTGGCCGACGCACGGGCCCAGCATTGACGACCCGAAGCCCTATGTGCGCGCCTTCATCGCCCACCGGCGCGAGCGCAGCGACGCCGTCCTGGCGCGGCTCAAGGCCGGCGACCGGACCATTCCCGAAATTGTCGCCAAAGTGTACGCCGGCCTCGACCCGCGCCTGACCACGGCAGCAGGCCGGTCGGTGCTGGCGCATCTCATCGAGATGATCGAGCGCGGCGTCGCCGCCAGTGACGGCCCACCCTCGCCCACCGCCCGGTTCCGGCCCCAGTGATGACAACCGGGCGGCCGTGCCCTAGTATCGGTTGATCAACAACAAGCCGGATCACCGGCAATAACAGGGAGGGGATACTATGCAGTTACGGTGGAATCCCGGCGCGTTTGGGCGCGCCATCGTCGTCCTGACGGTGGCCATGACGCTCGCCGTCGGTGCGCCGCACGCGCAGGCGCAACAGAAGCAACCGATCAAGATCGGCTTCAGCATGGCGCTGACCGGCGCTTTGGCCGGTGCCGGCAAGTCGGGCCTGCTCGCCATCCAGCTCTGGGCCAAGGACCAGAACGCCAAGGGCGGCCTGCTCGGCCGGCCGGTGCAACTGGTCTATTACGACGATCAAACCAACCCGTCGCTGGTGCCGGGCATCTATACCAAGCTGCTCGACGTCGACAAAGTCGATCTCGTCGTTGGCCCCTACGGCACTGTGCCGATCTCCGCCGCCATGCCGATCGTCATCTCGCACAAGATGACGTTCCTGGCGCTGCTCGGCCTCGCCGTGAACAGCAATTTCCACTATCCCAACTACTTCGCGATGATTCCGTCGGGTCCGGATCCGAAGGAGTCCTTCACCAAAGGCTTCTTCGACGTCGCGCTGGCGCAGAATCCGAAGCCCAAGACGATCGCCATCGTCGGCTCGCAGGATGAGTTCTCCACGCACCTGACCGACGGCGCGCGGAACAACGCCAAGGCGGCCGGCCTCAAGATCGTCTACGACAAGGGCTTCCCGGCGAACACGACCGATTGCTCGCCGATCATGCGGGCAATCAATGCGACCAATCCCGACATCATCGTCGTCGGCACCTATCCGCCTGCCGCGATCTGCATGGTGCACGCGCTGAACGAAGTCGGCACCAAGGCGAAGATGTTCGGCGGCGGCCTGGTCGGCCTGCAATACACCGCGCTGAAAGAACAGCTCGGCCCGGCCCTCAACGGCATCGTCAATTACGACATCTGGGTGCCGGCGAAGAAGATGATGTTCCCCGGTCTGGACAAGGTGCTGAAGGAATACCAGGCGGAGGCGGCTTCAGCGGGTGTCGATCCGCTCGGCTACTACATGGCGCCGATTTCGTATGCCTATATGCAGATCCTGGGCGACGCGGTCACCGCGACTAAGGGCCTCGATCAGCAGAAGCTGGCTGACTACATCCGTTCGACGACCTTCCACACCGTCTTCGGCGACGTGAAGTTCGGCAAGGACGGCGAATGGGCGGAATCGCGGATGCTGCAAGTGCAGTTCCAGCACGTCACCGGCAACGACATCAAACAGTTCGAAGACCCGAACAAGCAGATCGTGCTGACGCCGACGGCGTTCAATTCGGGCAAGGTGATCTATCCGATGCAGAAGGCGGGCGCGAAGTAACCGCGCGCAAGCCGTTACAACAGCGCGCCGGCCGCAAGGCCGGCGCCTTTTTCTTTGCCTACAGCAGCCCGTGCAGCGCCTTGGCACGCTCGGCCGAAGCTTGCGCCAGGACGTTGGTGTCATTGCCGCCGAGGATGAAACGCATGCCGAGCCCGACATAGCGGCGGATCAGCTCGAGATCGCCGACACCACCCATACCCGGCCATTTCTTGTGCTTGGCGCAGGTGGCGACCACCGTCTTATAGGCCGCGACGATACGCTCGTGACCGAGCTCGCCGGCGATGCCCATTTCGAGCGCTAGGTCGTTGGTGCCGATCAGCACGACGTCGATGCCGGGCACGGCGGCGATGGCGTCAACGTTGGCAATCGCGGTCGGTGTCTCGACCATGGCGACGATCAGCGTCTCGGCGTTTATCGTCGCGGCGACGTCGCTCGCCTTGGCGCCGGCAAAGCCGTAATGCGGCAGGCCGCCGACAATCGAGCGATGGCCGAGCGGCGGATAGCGGAGATGGCCGACCAGCTCGCGCGCTTCGTCCGCCGTATTGACGTGCGGCATGACGATGCCCCAGCCGCCGCCATCGAGCGCGCGGGTCGCCATCGCAAACTCGCCGTGCGGCACGCGGATCAACGGCGCGATGCCGGCGTCGAGCGCGGCGCAGGAAATCTGCGCCGTCGATTCCAGCGAACCCGGACCGTGCTCGAGATCGATGAACAGCCAATCGTAGCCGGCGGCACGCATCATGCGCGCGATTTCGGCGGTGCGGGCGAAGCGCACGCCCATGCCGAGTGCGAGGCCGCCTTGGGCGAGGCGCGCACGCGCCGGATTGCGGGGCTGATCCATGGAGACTCCTAGCGGATGGCGAGCGGATTGACCGGCGAGCCGACGGCGCCGGTGACCGGCAGCGCGGGCGCGACGAACATGAAATCGTACCGCTCGTCGGCGGCGCATTCCGTGGCGAGCTCGGCGAGATAGAAAATCTCGCCGAGCGTCAGGCCCATCATCGGAATCGCGATCCAGTGCAGCGGCTGGTTGACGGCGTCGGTCTCGCACGGCCGCACCTCGACGCCCCAAGTGTCGGTGGCGATGGCGGCGATCTGCTTGTCCTGCATCCAGTCAAGCGTGTCGAAGGCGAGGCCCGGCGCATCGCCGCCGGAATAGCCGTCCCAGTTGCCGTCGGCGAGCTTGCGCTCCATGTGGCCGGTGCGGACGAGAAGATAGTCGCCGCGGCCGACCTTGACGCCGAACTGGCTCTCGGCGCGGTCGAGCAGATCGCGGCCGATGGCGAAACCGTCGGGCAGCGACGGCAGGCCGACCAGGCGCGCGACGTCGAGCAGCACGCCGCGGCCGACCATCTTCTCGCGCGTCTTCTCGATGCCGCATTTGGCGGCGCCGTTCGAGGTGACGTTGCGGCAATCGTAACCGTTCCACATCGAATTCTCGTAGAAGACGTGAGCGAGCGCGTCCCATTGCGTGCCGCACTGCATCGGCATGATGACCATGTCGTCGCTGGCGCGGATTTTGCGGTGGTCGAGGCGGCCGGCATAGGCGTCGGTGCCGGTGCGCAACATGACGTGTACCGGATTGAAGCGGCCGAGCGCCGGATAGTTGGTCTTGCCGCCTTGCGGACCCCGACTGTCGAAGGGCAGCGCCAGCGAATGGACGCGGCCGCTCCGCACGCAACGCGCTGCGGCGGCGACGTCCTCGGGCCGCGTGTGGTTGAGGGTGCCGAGCTCGTCGTCGGCGCCCCAGCGGCCCCAGTTCTTGAGCCGGTCGGCCGCCGCCTTGATGTCATCCATCGTCAGCTTGCGTCGAGCGTCGGCGCGCATCCCCCTCCCCGTTTTTCGCATAACAACCACGAGCACGAAGACGTTGCAGGCAAGACCCCTTAGCGTCAAGCTGCGCCGCCTTTCGGGGGACAAGACAAGGGAGCGTTGGATGAAATTCGTGACATTCGGCACGCAGGCCGCGCCGCGCTTGGGTGTGCTCGACGCCGAACGCGGCGTGCTCGACCTCAAGAAGGCGAACAGCCGGTTGCCCGGCGACATGGTCGCGCTGATCGAAGGCGGCGCCGCAGCGCTGAAGGCGGTGAAGGCGACGGTCGAGAAGGCGCGCAAAAAGAAAGCCGGCTGGATTCCGCTGAAGCGCGCCAAGCTGCTGGCGCCGTTCCCCTCGCCGCGCAAGAACGTGTTCTGCGTCGGCCGCAACTACAAGCTCCACATCCTCGAAGGCGCGCGCGCCCGCGGCGTCGAGCCGAGCTTCCCCAAGGTGCCGGAGTTCTTTTCGAAGCCACGCACCACGGTAATCGGCCCCGAGGCCGGCGTGCTGCGCCACGCCAAGAACACCCAGAATCTCGATTACGAGGTGGAGCTCGCCATCGTCATCGGCAAGAAGGTGCGCGACCTGCCGCCGGAGAAGGCGATGTCGGCGGTGTTCGGCTACACCGTCGTCAACGACGTCACGGCACGCGACGCGCAGCGCGCCCACGGCCAATGGCACAAGGGCAAGAGCTTCGACACGTTCTGCCCGATGGGGCCGTGCGTGGTCACCGCCGACGAGTTCGGCAACCCAAGCGGCCATCGCATTTCGCTGAAGGTGAACGGCGAGATCCGCCAGGATTCGAACACCGCCGACCTGCTGTTCGACGTGCCGGCGATGGTCTCATATCTCTGTGCCAGCCTGACGCTCGAGCCCGGCGACGTCATCGCCACCGGCACGCCGTCGGGCGTCGCCATGGGCATGACGCCGCAGAAATGGCTTCAGGTCGGTGACGTGATCGAAGCCGAGGTCCAAGGCATCGGCGTGCTGCGCAACCGCGTCGTCGACGGCTGACGGCGCGGCCAGCGACAGGGGGTTGCAATGCTGACGCTGTTTTACTGTCCCGGCGCCTGTTCAATGGCGTCGCACATCGTGCTCGAGGAAAGCGACGAGAAATACGAAGGCCGCAAGGTCAACCTGGCGCAAGGCGAGCAGCGTTCGGCCGAATATCTCAAGATCAATCCGCACGCCAAGGTGCCGGTGCTGAAGCTCGACGACGGCGAGGTGCTGACCGAGAACGCGGCGATCCTGCCCTATCTCGGCAAGCGCTTCGGCTTGTGGCCGAAAGACGCCAAGGCGGAATTGCGCGCGCAGTCGTGGATCGGCTACTTTTCGTCGACGGTCCATCCGGCGCACACCCATGTCGGCCGGCCCGAACGCTTCAGCGCCGATCCGGCGGCACATGCCGGCATCAAGGAAAATGGCCTCAAGGCGTTCCACGGCTACCTCAAGGAGATCGACGGGCTTTACGCCGGCAAGGACTGGCTGTTCGGCGACTTCTCGGTCGTCGATCCCTATGCCTTCGTCTTCTACACCTGGGGCATTCGCCGCGAACTGCCGGTGCACGAGTTGAAAAACTACACCGCCTTCAAGGACCGCATGCTCAAGCGGCCGGCGGTGCAGCGTGTCGTCGAAGACGAGAAGATAAAGGTCTAACGCTTCCCGCCAGCCTTGCGCGCCCATAGTTCGTAGGCACGGCCCAGTACGTTGTCCTGCGTTTCGCGCGCGCGGCACGCCTCGCCCGGCGTCAGGTATTTCACCGGGCCGAGCTTCAGCGCCTCGCTCTGGAGCCGCGCGTTGATCTCGGCATAGACCGCGCGATAGACCGCGTGCCGCAGCGTCGAGCCGACCGCGACCGAGCCGTGGCCGCGCATCAGCGCGACGATGTTGTTGCCGAGCGCGCGGGCGAGATCGTCGCCCTGCGCGACGTTCACCACCAGCATGTCGGTTTCGCCCGAGAAATCGTGAATGTCCCATACCGGCACGTCGTCCCCGAGGAAGCCGCTCATGTGAAAGACGGGCCGCAGCTTTTGCGGCGTGACGCCGAAGGGGATGATGTTCGGGCTGTGGCTGTGCACCACCGCCATCACATCGGGCCGCGCCTTGTAGATCGAGCCGTGGATGAAGCGCTCGAGATAAGGCTGGCGGCCGCGCGGATCGACCGGATTGCCGGCGAGATCGAACTGCATGATGTCCTTGGGCGTGACCAGCGCCGGCGCCATGCTGCGCGCCAGGAGAAAGCGGTCGGGCTTGCGCGCGTCGCGCATGCTGACATGGCCGAAGCCATCAACGACGCCTTCGTTGGAGAGAATGCGGTTGGCGACCGCGAGCTCGGCGGCCTGTTTCGCGTCAATCGCGGTCTTGGCCATGCGCTCCCCTCGCCCAGCTATTCGCCGCGGAACTGCGGTGGCCGCTTGTTGAGGAAGGCGTCCATGCCTTCGCGGAAATCCTTGCTCATGTAGCACATGAGGATGAGGTCCTGGCCTTCGCCCGGCGGAATGCGGACCATCAGCCGGCGCAGCGCCTCTTTGGTCGCGCGCAGCGTCAGCGGCGCGTGACCGGCGACGGTGCGCGCCACTTCTTCCGCCCGCTTCATCAGCTCGGACGGTTCGACCACTTCGGTGACCAGGCCGATGGCGTGCGCCTCGGGCGCATCCACCAGGCGCGCGTTGAAGAGCAGATCCTTGACGCGGCCATGGCTGCCGACCAGTGCCAGCAGCCGCGCGTAATTGCCCATGGAGAGGCAGTTGCCGAGCGTGCGCGCCACCGGAAAACCGAAGCGCGCGTTGGCGGCGGCGATGCGCAGATCGCAGCAGGCGGCGATGCCGGCGCCGCCGCCGGTGCACGCGCCCTGGACGGCGGCGATGGTCGGCTTGCCGCAGGCCTCGAGCGTGCCCAACACACGGTCGATGCGCGCCTCGTAGGCGAGCGCGTCCTCCGGCTTGTCGAACGCCTTGAATTGCGAAATGTCGGTGCCCGAAGCAAAGGCCTTATCGCCGGCGCCGGTCAGCAGCAACACACGAATGCTACGGTCCTTGTCGGCCTCCTGGCAGATCTGCGCCAGCCGGTCGTACATCGCGAAGGTCAGCGCGTTGCGCGCCTGCGGCCGGTTGAAGGTGATCCGGCCGATGCCGTCTTTGATCTCATAGAGAAGGTCTTCGCTCACTGGGATGCTCCGGGCGGGACAAGGGCGCCCACTATGCCATGCCCGCCCGGGCGCTCAACCCCCTCACCCTGACATTGGCGCCCGCCACCCGCGTCATGGCAGAATGGTCGCGGAGGCCGCGACCATGCCGCTGACCCATCTCGAGCATTTCCTCATCCAGTCGCCCGACATCGACGCGACGCGCGACTGGTACGTCAAGGTGCTGGGCATGCGCGACGGGCCGCATCCCGATTTCGGCTTTCCGGTGCACTGGCTCTATATTGGCGACGTGCCGGTGCTGCATATGACGCAAGGCGGCGCCAGCGTCACCAAGGACCGGCTGCGCTATCTCGGCCAGCAATCGCAGGCGACCGAAGGCACCGGCGTGATCGATCACATCGCCTTCCGCGCCACTGGGCTCGACACCATGATCGCGCATTTCAAGAAAATCGGCGTCGCGTTCAAGGAGCGCCAAGTCGACGACCAGGCGCTCTATCAGCTGTTCCTGTTCGATCCGAACGGCGTCAAGGTCGAGCTCAATTTCGACGCCGTCGAGGCCAAGGACCGCCGCGCCGAGGTGATGGCGACCGATTACCGCTGAGTCGGCGCCCATCGGCCGCGATCCGGCTAGGCAATCCGCAGGCCGCTCTTTATAGTCGGCGGCGCCGTTTTCCATTTAATAGCGCCGAACATTTGTATGCTTGAGAAAACCATGACCGAAGCGAAGCCACTGCTGGCCGGCAAGCGCGGCCTCGTCATGGGCGTCGCCAACGAACGTTCGATCGCCTGGGCGATCGCGCGTGTCGCGCGCGCGCACGGCGCCGAGCTCGCCTTCACCTATCAGGGCGAGGCGCTCGGCAAGCGCGTCAAGCCACTGGCCGAAAGCGTCGGCGGCGCCGTCGTCGGCGAATGCGACGTCACCAACGAGGCGAGCGTCACCGCGGTGTTCGACGCGCTCGCCAAGCGTTGGCAGCACATCGATTTCGTCGTGCACGCCATCGCCTATTCCGACGCCGAGGAGCTCAAGGGCCATTACGTCGACACGACGCGCGCGAACTTCCTCAAGAGCATGGAAATCTCGTGCTACTCGTTCACCGATCTGTGCCGCCGCGCCGCGCCGCTGATGCCGCATGGCGGCAGCATGCTGACGTTGTCCTATATCGGCGCCGAAAAGGTCATGCCGCATTACAATGTGATGGGCGTGGCCAAGGCGGCGCTCGAGGCATCGGTGCGTTATCTCGCAGTCGATCTCGGCGGCAAGAACATCCGCGTCAACGCGATCTCGGCCGGACCGATGAAGACGTTGGCCGCGTCGGGCATCGGCGACTTCCGCTATATCCTCAAGTGGAACCAGCTGAATTCGCCGCTGAAGCGCAACATCGAGCTCGACGAGGTCGGCAACGCCGGCCTCTACCTGCTGAGCGACCTGTCGGCCGGCGTCACTGGCGAGGTGCATCACGTCGATTCCGGCTATCACGTCGTCGGCATGCTGGCGGTCGACGCGGCGGCCGAGGTCGCCGAGATGCTGGCCAACTTCAAGTCGCAACGCTGAACGGCACCGAACGCGATGGCGGGCAACGGCTTCGGCACCATCTTCCGCTTCACGACGTGGGGCGAAAGTCACGGCCCGGCAATCGGCTGCGTCGTCGAGGGCGTGCCGCCGCGCATCAAGCTGTCCGAAGGCGATATCCAGCCGTGGCTCGACAAGCGGCGGCCGGGGTCGTCGCGCTTCACGACGCAACGCCAGGAAAGCGACCACGTCCAGATCCTGTCGGGCGTGTTCGAGGGCCAGACCACCGGCGCGCCGATCTCGCTGCTGATCGCCAACGAGGACGCGCGCTCCAAGGATTACGACGCGATCAAGGATCAGTTCCGCCCCGGCCACGCCGACTACACCTATTGGGCGAAGTACGGCATCCGCGACTATCGCGGCGGCGGCCGCGCCTCGGCGCGCGAGACGGCGGCGCGCGTCGCCGCCGGCGCGGTTGCGCGCAAGATCCTGGGCGACGCGATCACGGTCCGCGGCGCGCTCATCCAGATCGGGCCGCATGCGATCGACCGCAAGCGCTGGGACTGGAAAGCGGTCGAGGCCAATCCGTTCTTCTCGCCCGACGCGCGGATGGTCGAGCGCTGGGAACAATTCCTCGACGAGACGCGCAAAGCGGGATCGAGCACCGGCGCGATCATCGAAATCCATGCCAGCGGCGTGCCCGCCGGCTTGGGCGAGCCGATCTATGACAAGCTCGACGCCGACCTGGCCAAAGCGATGATGAGCATCAACGCCGTCAAAGGCGTCGAGATCGGCGCCGGCATGGCGGCGGCCGCGCTGTCTGGCGAGCAGAACGCCGACGAAATGTGCATGAAAGACGGCAAGGTGAAGTTCCTGTCGAATAATGCCGGCGGCATCTTGGGCGGCATATCAACCGGCCAGGACGTCGTCGCGCGCTTCGCGGTCAAGCCGACGAGCTCGATCCTGAAGCCGCTCAAAGGCATCGACCGCTTCGGCAAGGACGTCGAGGTCAGCACCAAGGGCCGCCACGATCCTTGCGTCGGCATTCGCGCCGTACCGGTCGGCGAAGCGATGATGGCAGTGGTGCTCGCCGATCACCTGCTGCGCCACCGCGCGCAATGCGGCTGAGCGTCGGCGGCGCGTCGGCTTCGCGCCGATGAATCTCGCGTTCGGCGCCGCCATCGATCATTTCGAAGCCGGCCGCCTGGACGACGCCGAAGCCGCGTGCCGCGCCATGCTGGAAAAAGACGCGGCGCAGCCCGAGGCCCTGTTTCTGCTCGGCCTGATCGCGCAGCGGCGCGGCAACACCGACGAAGCGGTCGAGCGCATCCGCGCCGCGCTCAAGCGCAACCGCCGCAATCCGCTGTTCCATAACGCTTTGGGCGTGGCACAGGCAGCACGCGGCCGTGGCAGCGAGGCGATCGTCGCGTTCCGCGAAGCGTTGGCGCTGGCGCCGCGTTATGCCGATGCGCACGTCAACCTCGGCAATGCGCTGTTGAAGCGCGGCGACGGCATCGGCGCCGTTGAATGCTTCCGGCGCGCGATATCGATCGAGCCCGATCTGGCGGCGGCGCATTTCAATCTCGGCAACGCCCTGCTGGCGCAAAACGACGCCGCTTCGATCGATGCCTACCGGCGCGCCGTCGAACTACAGCCCGATCTGGCCGATGCGCACATGAATCTCGGTGTCGTGTTGCGCCGCCAAGGCCAGGCGCAAGCCGCCGTCGCCTGTTTCCGCCGCGCAATTGAGCTGCGGCCAGACGGCGCCGCGGCTTACGACAATCTCGCCGGCATGCTCACCGAAATGGGACAGCTCGACGAGGCGGTGGCTGCGAGCCGCCGCGCGCTCGAGCTCGGACCCACGAGCGCCGGAGCGCACTCCAATCTCATCTTCAACCTGAATTTCGACGCGAGCCTCGGCATCGCCGAGCATCAGGCTGAGCGACGGCGCTGGGCGGCGCGCCATGCCGACGCGCTGGCGCCCGCCGTCGCGCCGCGGTCGGCGGACCTCGACCCCGAACGCCGGCTGCGCATCGGTTATGTCAGCGCGCACTTCCGCGCCTATGCCGCGAGCTACGCCTTCGGCGGCGTGCTAACGCATCACGATCCGGCCAACGTCGAAATCTTTTGTTATTCGGATACGCGGCAGGCGGACGCGCTGACCGCGATCTTCCGCGGCGCGGCACAGCATTGGCGCGTCACCGCCGATCTCGGCGATGCTGCGCTGGCGGAACGCATCGCCAGGGACCGCATCGACATCCTGGTCGATCTCGTCGGCCATATGAGCAGTCACCGCTTGTTGGTGTTCGCGCGCCGGCCGGTGCCGATCCAGATCACCGCCTGGGGCGAGCCGACCGGCACCGGCCTCAAGACGATGGATTATCTGTTCGCCGATCCGGTGCTGATCCCGCCGGCCGAACGGTCGCTCTTCGCCGAGACAATCATCGATCTGCCAGGCGCGCTCGGCTACTGGACGCCCGAGAAGCTGCCGGCGCCGGGACCGCTGCCGGCGCGCGCCAACGGCTTCGCCACCTTCGGCTCGTTCAACCGGCGCGCCAAAATCACGCCCGACGTGTTGCGCGATTGGAGCGCGATTCTGCGCGCGCTGCCGGATGCGCGGCTAGTGCTCAAGGCCAAGCAGTTCGGCGATCCGGCCGAGCAGAATTCGTTGCGCGGCGAATTTGCACGCGCCGGTATGCCAGTCGAACGCGTGACGTTCCTTGGCCAGACCGGACGCACCGAGCATTTCGCCGCCTATCGCACGCTCGATCTGGCGCTCGATCCGTTTCCGCACGGCGGCGGCATGACCACGCTCGACGCGCTCGCCATGGGCGTGCCGGTGATCACCCGCACCGGCCGCACCATCCCGTCGCGGCTGGCGGCGAGCTGTCTGACTGCGCTCGATTTGACGCAATTCATCGCCTCCGACGAGTCCGCCTATGTCGCCGCCGCCGTCGCCGCCGCGCGCAACCTCAGCACGCTCGAAAAGCTGCGCGCCGAGCTTCCCGGCCATTTAGAGCACTCGTCAATAGGCGACGCGCGCCAGTATACGGCTTCGGTCGAGGACGCTTATCGCGCCGCTTGGCGGCGCTATTGTGCCGTGGCCGAGGGCCGCCGGCGCGATTGATGGCCGCGCTCTTTCGGGGCAAAGTAGCGCCGTTCGGATTTGCCGGGAGGTTGCGTGCGCCGTTTCGTCGTCGGATTGCTGGCCGTGATCGGCGCGGTGACGCTGCTTGGTATGCTGGGCACTGTCGGCGTGGTGATCTGGGCAAAAGTCAGCGGACCCAGCGTGCCGTCGGCCGCGATCCTGACGCTCGACGTCGACGGCAATCTGCCCGACGCGCCGCGCCACGGCGGCCTGCTCGCGCTGTTGCAACCGCAACAGAGCAGCCTGCGCGACGTCGTCGACGCGCTCGACAAGGCCGCACACGATCCGCGCGTCAAAGGACTCCTGCTGCGCATCGGCGGCCGCGATGTCGGCTTCGCCCAAGCGCAGGAGTTGCGCGACGCGATCGAGGCGTTCCGCGCCAAGGGCAAGGTCGCTTTCGCCTATTCCGACAGCTTCGGCGAATTCGCGCCCGGCACCCGCGCCTATTATCTCGCCAGCGCCTGCGACCAAGTGTGGCTCCAACCGCTCGGCATGGTCGGCCTCGTTGGCCTGCGCGCCGAGGAGCCGTTCTTCCGCGGCACGCTCGACAAGCTCGGCCTGGTGGCGCGCTTCGATCAGCGCGAGCAATACAAGTCGGCGGCCGACCCGCTGACTCAGACCAAGATGACCGACGCCGACCGCGAACAGCTGCAATCGCTGCTCGGCTCGCTGCTCGACCAGATCGTCGCCGGCATCAGCGACGGCCGCAAGCTGGCGCCGGACCGCGTCCGCGATTTGATCGCCGGCGGCCCCTATCTGGCGAAGGACGCACTTGCCGATCATCTGGTCGATCATCTGGGCTATGCCGGCGCGGCGCTTGGGATGCTGGAGGTCCAGGCCGGCAAAGGCGCCAAGGCGATCCAAATCGCCAGCTACCTCAAAAGCGCCGGCCGGCCGCATGTCACCGGTCCGCTGGTGGCGCTGATCTATGCCGACGGACTGATGGCACGCGGCAAAAGCGACGACGGCGCGCTGTTCGGCAACGGCGTGATGGGCTCGGACAGCATCGTCCACGCCTTCCGCCTCGCCATGAAGGACAAGAACGTGCGCGCGATTATCTTCCGCATCGACAGTCCCGGTGGGTCGGCGGTTGCGGCGGAATCGATCTGGGATGCGGTGAAGCAGGCGCGCGCCGCGGGCAAGAAGGTAATCGTCAGCATGGGCGGCGTTGCCGGCTCGGGCGGCTATTACATCGCCGCCGACGCCGACAAGATCGTCGCCGAGCCAGCGACCTTGACCGGTTCAATAGGCGTCGTCGCCGGCAAGATCCTGGTCGGCGGGCTGCTCAATAAGATCGGCGCCGGCGCCGACGCGGTGCAGACCTCGGACAACACGGCGCTGTTCAGCTCGCTCGAGGATTTCTCGCCGCAGGGGCATCAGCAGTTCGAGGCGGCGCTCGACGCCACCTACGCCGGCTTCAAGTCGCGCGTCGCCGAGGGCCGGCATATGAGCGCGGCCGAGGTCGAAGATGTGGCCAAAGGCCGCGTCTGGACCGGCGCGCAGGCCCGGGATCAGAAATTGGTGGATTCACTCGGCGGCTACGACACGGCGGTCGCGCTCGCCAAGGCCGAGATCGGCGTGCCGGCGGCAGGCGACATCACGCTCCGCATCTATCCGCGGCCGCAAAGCGGCTTGAGCGTGCTGCTCGGTCGCGCGCTCGGCACCGGCCACGAGGATCCGCTGGCGATCCTACCGTCGCTCGACGGCTTCATGCGCGAGCTCGCGGTGCTGACGTATCAGCCGGGCATGCTGGTGATGCCGCCGATCGAGGTGCGTTAGCGCCGCTCGAAACGCGCCACCAGCTCCAGGTGCGGCGACCAGACGAATGAATCGATAGGCGCGACGTGGGCGAGATCGTAGCCACCATCGACGAGGATACGGGCGTCGCGCGCGAAGGTCGCCGGATTGCACGACACCGCGACGATCCGCGGCACCGCTGATTCAGCCAGCACCCGGCTTTGCGCCAGCGCGCCGACGCGCGGCGGATCGAACACGATTGCGTCGAAATACGCGAGGTCGTCCACCGAGAGCGGCCGCCGCGCCAAATCGCGGCGCTCGACGCTGACGCGATCGGCGATATTGGCGCGGGACGCCGCTTGGCCGAGCGCCTTGGCGGCTTCGGCGTCGCCTTCGACGGCGTGGACCGGCGCGCGCGCCGCCAGCGCGAAGCTGAACGTGCCGACGCCGGCGTAAAGGTCGGCGATGCGGCGCGGCATGCCGATGGCGTCGAGCACTAGGTCGGACAGGACCACATCGGCCTCGGCGCTTGCCTGCACGAACGCATCGGGCGGCAGATCGACGGCGACGCCGGCGAAGATGGCGCGCACCGGCCGGCGCTGCGCCACCGGCGCGACGACCGTTCCGGCCCGCCACGACAGCCGCGCCAGATCGTGCTCGGCGGCGAACCGCGCCAACGCCTCGAGACCGTCGAGCGCCGGCGCCTTCGGCAATTCAAGCAGCACGTCGACGCCGCCGTCGCCGAGCGTTAGCGCCGCGCTTGCCGCGCCGCGCCGCGGCAGGATTGCGGCCGCGAGCTTCCGCAACGGCGCGACCAACGCGACGAGCGCCGGATGCAGCACGTGACATTCGCGCATGTCGACGATGGCGTGACTCATGCGGCCGTGAAAGCCAGCGACGGCTTCACCATTACGCGCCAACGCCAGCCGCGCGCGACGGCGCGTGCCGGGCGCGAGCCGGCGCAACGGCGCGATAGCAACGTCCTTGAAGCCGTGCTGCGCCAAAGCGCCTTGGAGCCAGCCGAGCTTGGCCGCCGTATAAGTTTCGTCCGTTAAATGCTGCAAGGCGCAGCCGCCGCACGCGCCGAAATGCGCGCAGACCGGCTTGGCGCGTTCGCCGGCAGCGAGAATTTCCACAACCTCGCCGCGGCGTTCGCCCTTGTCGCGCGACAGCCGCACACGAACGCGGTCGCCTGACGCCGTAAACGGGACATAAACCCGTGCACCTTCGTATTGGGCGACGCCGTCGCCACGCACGCCGACGCTGTCGATGGTCAGTTCCACTTCAGTCACGAACCGCACCGATCAGAAACTCGATGTTACC